>JAAYAR010000175.1 GCA_012719235.1 Clostridiales bacterium | reverse complement strand
TGCTGCTGTCACTGCTGTATCTGGGCGTTAAGAATATCCACCTGGGCCCGACGCTCCCCGGTTTCCTCTCCCCGAACGTGGCGAACGTTCTTGTCGAGAAATTCGGTATCGCGGGCATCGGCACGGTCGATGACGACATAGCGCTGTTCATGGAGCAGTAATCATAACGCTATGCAGCCCGCCCCGCGGCAAGCCGCGGGGCGGGCTGCATAGACTGTCAAAGAACAGGTGTTCTTTGACGCCGGATCCCCGGAGCTGACAACAGCCCCGGGGATCCTCTGTATGCGTTTTCCGCTTGCTCGGGCCCGATCCCGTGAAGGGTTTACTTCAGGGATTCAAGATCCCACTCGTCCCCTTCCTGGAGACCCCACATACGGAAGAGCGAGTTATAAAACGGGGGATGCTGGAAGTTGAGATCGAACAGGAACAACCTGTCGCCGAAGGGCATATGCTTATCCGTCTCGATCACGGAATCCATAAACTCCTTCATGCGTCCGCCGGGGATGGTCAGGATCGCTTCGTCATCCCGCGCCCTGGCGCGCTCCCGATCGCCGGGATCGGGGAATGTCACGCGGTACTCGTTCGTCTGGAACGACGGCACCGTGCAGTAGATGCAGGAGTCGATCCCGTCGAACACGCTGGTGATATAGTCGCCCGTCGCTCCCTTGATGCAGCGGATCATGTGGTTGATCTTGGCGTTGTCGGCATATATGAGCACCACGTCAGGCTCGAACGTGGCATATTTCAGCGGAGCCGTAACGACAGCCTCGTATTTCCCGAGGGGAAGGCGGGGAAATTTCTCAAAGAACGCCGCCGCTTTCTCTTTCTGCGGGATGCCGATATGCTTGCACACCTCGTCGAACTGCGGCTGTCCGGGGACACACTCCACATGGCCGAATCCGATCAGCGGGTTCCAGCACCAGTGGTCCTCGGTGGTCATGGCGATCGTCATGCCCTTCATACGAGTGTAAGAAAAGGTCTGGCACAGCGCCATGTGCTTTCCGAATTTCTTCATGGGAAACACCGCATCCTCCGGCACTTCCGCGGCTTTCTCATAGAACTTCAACGCTATCGGATAGCTGCGGAGCTTAAAAATCCGCTCCAGATCCAGACTATATTGATTCAGTACTTCAATGGCTTTATCCATGTATCATTTTCTGCCTTTCTTCTCTTTTTTCGCCTTCCAGCAGAAATTCGGCGCACACCCGCGCTGCGTGTTCTGCGACACCGTCACAGCGGACATTGTGATCCGTCACCCTGGCGTATACCTCAAAGTCCTCCGGCTTCTTATTGTCATAGCTGCGCCCGAACACCTGTTTGCGGATCCCGGGCAAAGCACCGTGCAGCCCCGGGGGATCCCATAAACGAAACACACCGGCCGCAGTTCTCTTCTGTCTGCCTCCCTGGGCCGATTCGGCTCAGGAATCGCCGGCAACACTGCTCTTGTCGAAGGCTTCCTCTTCGTCCATGTACTTCGCGAATCCGGTGACCATCATGGGCAGCTCACCGCCGCAGTAGACCAGACCAACCGTCATCATGTGGTCGTAGTCCTGCAGAAAGATGCAGCGCTCGAGGGTCGAGGGAACGTCGGAGTAGAACGGACCATAGCCCCAGATATCCACGAGGAGAATAGGATAGTTGATCTTGGTGGCCTTGTACGGCAGATCGTTCTTGGAGCTCGTGTTTGGCGACCATTTTACGCGGACCGTCTTCTCATCCAAGAACTCGTGCCATACGAAGCGGTCGCATCCCAGATACCAGGCGACGTTGGTCTCGACCATCGTATCGCCGGCGTCGACATGGGCCGCACCCTCGGGTATCTCGGCGCCCACGATCCGGCCGTAGAAATAATCCTTCTCGAGGCCGCGAATCAGGGTGATGAGGTTCTGCTGCAGATCAACTACGGCAGCATCATAGCCCAGACGCACCAGATAAGTTTTTACCTGCAGCTTCAGGGATTCATACTCGCACTCTCTCCCGTCGACAAACGCCTTGCGTTTGTCCTCGAACGTAATCACATGCTCCGTGGTGCCGTCGGTGATGGTAAAGGACTTCTTCGCCAGCTCATAGTTGTGCGAGAAACGATACTGCGTAATGCCGTATTTCTCACCTTTATTGGACAGGTTACCGATATAAACGCCATTCTTGTCATATGTGTAATTAAACATATTATTTACTCCTTTCATGCGATCCGTCCGGACTTAAGGCGCATACGGGTTTTTGCTGTTGAGAAATATTTCATCCAGATCGGGCTTGTATCCGAAGGCGCCGAAGCGAATATGGCAGGGGACGACGTTGGTGCTGTCGCTCTCAAAGCCGCCTTCCTTGACGTTGCCGAACGTGCGGCCCACATGATACATGCGGTCGTAGTTCTGCAGGAACTTCATGTCGTTGGAACGGTAAGGCGGATTGCGGTCGTAAAGCTTGCGCTCCATGTACTCTTCCACAAGGCTGAAGAGATAGAGGTTGTCCTTGATCTTGATGTACTGCGCGATCTCGTCGGTGGCGGGGATGTCCTGGAACATATGTTCGCCGCGGTCCTTGATGCCATACGTCGCACCTGGCATCGTGATACGGTAGAAGGAAGAAGTGAAATAGCTGTGCTGCGTGATCATGCCGGTGTTCCAATGCCACTGTACGCGGGTGCCGAGCATATCGGTGGTGAACACGTGCCTCTTGAGGGGCAGCGGCATGCCGGGGACCTCGATGGCGCCGAAAATATACTTCGAGCTTACGAGCCACGGGAACTTGGGATTCTCGCCGACTTTGCATCTGCAAAAGGTCACAAGACGCTGCTCGAGATCAATGATGAAGAAATGCTCTTCTCTGTCGTGCTTGTCGATGAATTCATCCAGCTCAAAAGACACAAGGTATGTGGTATCGTCGCCCTTCAGGCACATATAGGAGGCTTGCTTCGGGGCATAGTCGTCCCAATGCCATTCAACGGATTCCTCACCTGTAAAATCCAGATAATAATCCTGGCCGTTATCCATGACGAAATGAAATTTTTCACCTTCCAGCTCGGTGACATGCGGCTGCGTAAACTGATCGATCGCATACTTACGACGAGGGTAATTCTTTAAGTTCATAGAATTCATCTCCTATTTTTAAAATAGAATTTTCCGCGGGGTACCTTGAAAACGTAAGCAAACCGGGATCCGGAAGGACGGATAAAAGCCGGTTTCTGCCCGGAGCTGTTACTTCCGGCGGACACTTTTTCGGACGGTCTTTATGGTCGGATACAGCAGCGCGATCATGATGCAGGCTACGGCGACAAAAATCAGACCCGTGTTTTTCTGGTAAGCAGTAATCTTCATGCCGATCGCGGTAATGCGTCTGGCAGGGCGGGAGTAATCGTCCATGCCGGCCCGGATATACCGCTCCATTGCCAAGCGAAGCGTATATTCCGTGGTCTTAGCCCCAGGGACGGCAGGAAGCTCATACCCGCCGCCGAGCATATACTCCGTCGCAGCCAGGGTAAAGCTGAGCTCCGTGTCCGTCAGGTCGAGCCTCTCGTCCCCGTACTTGATCCAGACCACTCGCCGGCCGGCCGGTTCGCCGGGATCGTAGGCCAGAGTGAAGCCCGAAATATGGGGAAACGCGCCGTGTCCCGAATTCTCTGCGTCGTACTGCCGGTCCGGAGTCAGGCGCACGTGTGACAGCGCCGATTCGAGGATCTGCCGCAGCCGGGCGACAGAGACCTCCGCCACAGCCAGCGGAAGATCCGGACGGATCGCGCTTTCAAAGTCCTCCCGGCTCAGCTCGCCGGGCGGCAGATTGCCTGTCAGGTCACCTCCGTTCACGATCGCCAGATCCGTATTCAGCGCAAGCCGCAGGCTGTCCGCGCAGGCGTCTCCCAGATTGCACTCCTCATACAGCGCATTCTGTTCGCTTGTCGCGGTGAGCAGCCACGGGATCGTGCCGACGGGTCCGTTTTCTCTCTCCGCCGCGGCGTGTGTAAGCGCCGCGGAGAAGCAGATCGCCAGCGCCAGAGCGGCGAGGACGGTTTTACGCCAGTTGATTGATCTCTTTGACATGATGGCAGGATACAAAGTGATTCGGCAGCACCTCCTCAAATTGCGGAGCCTTACTGCGGCAAAGATCTGTGGTGTATTTGCATCGCGCGGCGAAGCGGCACTCGTTCTTCGGCTCCACGGGCGAGGCAAGCTCTCCTATTAGTTCGACCTTCTTGCGCGGCACGTCGATGCTGGGGTTCGGGATGGCGGACAGCAGGCCCTTGGTATAGGGATGCAGCGGCATCTGGAACAGATTCTTCGCCGGGCACTTCTCCACCACGACACCCACGTACATCACCATGATGTCTGTGGAGATATGTCGCACCACGGAGAGGTTGTGCGTCACAAAGATATAAGTCAGATTACGCTGCTTCTGCAAGTCCTGCAGAAGGTTGAGGATCTGCGCCTGGATGGAGACGTCCAAAGCGGAAACCGGCTCGTCGCAGACGATGAACTCTGGTTCCAGAGCCAGAGCGCGGGCGACGCCGATACGCTGCCGTCTGCCGCCGTCCAGCTCGTGGGGATAGGAGAAGGCGAAGCGCCTGGAAAGCCCGACCATGTCCATCAGCTCGTAGACTCTCTTCTGACGGCCATCGCGGTCAAACATGTGATTTGCCTTCAGGGGATCCGCTATAAGCTCGGATACACACAGACGCGGATTGAGCGAAGAATATGGATCCTGGAAGATAATCTGCAACTTCTTGCGGAGCTCCGTAAACGCCTTGCCCCTAAGGTCGGTGATGTCCTCGCCCTTATAGAAGATATTGCCGTCCGTCGGTTCCAGGAGCTTCAGGACCACGCGGCCCAGCGTTGATTTTCCGCAGCCGCTCTCCCCGACAACGCCCAGAGTATCGCCTTCTTTGATCGAAAAGCTGACGTCGTCCACGGCGTGCAGCATTCCTCCGGGGTTAGCAAAATACTTTTTCAGGTGTTCTACGCGAATCAGTTCAGCCATTCAGATTTCCCCCTTTACCACACGGTCGCACCGGACGAAGTGACCGGGTTCGATCTCCGTAAACGGTTGGGCGTTTTCAGCGCACATATCACACGAGAAGTCGCAGCGTTCATGAAACTTGCAGCCCTCCGGAAGATTTACCGGATCCGGCATCAGCCCGGGGATCGGACGAAGTCGGTCGACATCCTTGTCAAGATAAGGAATCGAGCCGAACAGGCCGTTCGTGTAAGGATGTTTCGGATTGTGGAAAATGTGTTCCAGCGTGCCGTATTCCACCAGCTCTCCGGCATACATGATCGCGACGTAGTCGCAGGTCTCTGCCACGATGCCCAAGTCGTGCGTGATC
>JAAYAR010000174.1 GCA_012719235.1 Clostridiales bacterium | reverse complement strand
TGTTCGCTGCCGCAACACAAGAGCAGGCGAACCGAATAATTGCTCTTTTAGAATCCCGGGATATGAATGACTTTGTACAGAACCCGCAGCAGCTGGCAGCGGAGCCGGCTCCGGATATGAATCCCTTACATCCCCCCACTTATTTGAGATCGACCTGAGCGAATAAGTGCGTTGGTAAATCGTCATATTCCGAAACTATTACTGATCCGCAGGAGCGGCACCACAGACAAGTTGACCGATCCCAGGCGCCTCGCGGGTACGCGGAAACGAAACGGCAGGCCCCAGGCTTAAAAAAGACAGCTCCTCATTCTGATGTACGGAATTGTATTTATTGGCGAATTGCGGTAGACTGATGTCAGATTCTTTTGCGGTTTTTCAAGGTGGATCCGCGTTTCAGCACCGGCAAAACCGATAAAATCATAAAAAGGAAGATCGTGAAATAATGATTATCGTTTATGAATCGAAAACAGGGTTTACAAAAAAATACGCCGAAATGCTCTCAGAAAAAACCGGCCTCGGCATCTGCAGCACCAAAGAACTTTCTAAGGCGCATGAAGCGGAAGATATTGTCTTCCTCGGCTGGATATCCGCAGGCAGGATCAAAGGACTCAATAAGGTCATCGGCAAATTTCCTGTCAAAGCGGTCTGTGCCAGCGGGACCGGGCAAAAAGCCGAACCGGACGAAGATACGTTTACGAAGAGAAACCGTATAAAAGGAATGCCGTTCTTTTACCTTCGCGGGGGCTGCCTGCCTCTTTCACAGATAAAAGGTTTCGACAAGCTCGCTCTTTCTCTTTTCCTGAAAATGCTCAGATCGAAAAAAGATCCGTCTTACGCAGAAGCAATCAGCAACATAGAAAACGGGTGTGACTATGTTAACGAGGAAAACCTCGCCCCTGTGATCGAGTGGGTCAAAGGCCGCATCAACAGATCCGCCGACACAAACTGATGATATTAACCATAATGTTTCAGAGTACAGTTTTCTAACGACAATTACCGGTTTCAGACGCGTATGTGTTCAAATGCCCCTGCCGCGGAAAGGTGTTCCGGGCAGGGGCATCGTCTTTATACAGGGGTACGGTCTACAGTTTGCCGGCCAGCGCGAATATCCTGCCGCGCAGGTCGTCGAGCGAGCCGTCGTTGAGCAGCTCGAGGTCCGGCACGCTGCCGTCCAGCGCCGTCTCGGACAGGTGGCGCTGCTGTTCGGGCGTCAGCCCGTTGTCAAAGTCCGGGCGGATGACGCGCACGTGAGTCACGTCGAACCCCCTGCTCACAAAGCACTCTATCTCGTTCGGGAAGCGGCAGTCGGGGATTATGACGCGGTCCCACTGGTCGCTGAACATCTCCAGTACCTCGCACACAAAGTTCACCCAGAAATCAGGTTTCTGCTTTCTTACGACGTCCGTGCCGACGTACTGCAGAAGCGAGCGGCCCTTTTCATCCTTTTTTCCGTCCCAGCCGAAATATTTCTCGCAAATAAACTTTACCAGATCCCCGTAATGTGCTATAAGCACGCGCCTGCCCTCAAGCTCCAGCGCTTCTTTCATGAATATCGCGGACGTGTCCTTGCCGTGCTGAGCTTTCCCGGAGATCAAAATGACTTTCATAACTACACCTCTAAACTAAACGCTGCCTGCGGGTTTTCTTGCCTGTACCAACATTATACCACAGGGAACCGCATTTTTCACAGGGTTTTACGCCTCGGGAGCGGCCTGAGGGAGGCCCTCGCAGTCAAAAGAGGGGATAAATCCGAGCCCCGAGGAGCTCACGTCCTGCGTGAAGCCGTTCACGACTCCGAGGTCAACGGCGTAATCGACGAGCCTTTCGTACTCCCTCGCGCGAACGCGCCTTTTAAGCTCGGGGAACCGCTCAAGATCGCCAAAAGGCGTGTACTGGCTCATTATGCTGATATAGACGCTTTCGCCGTACTCGCTATGCAGGTACTCTATGACCTTTTTCGCGTCTGAAAGGCAGCCGGGCAGCAGCAGGACGCGCACAATGACCCCGCTCGTCACCATGCCGTCCGCATCGAACACGGGGCGGGGCGAAATATCCGCCATTTTCGCTATGGCCGCTTTGGCGCGCTCCGCGTAGTCCGGCGCCGAGCAGTAGCGCTGCGATATTTCCGGGGACATGAATTTGAAATCCGGCAGAAATACGCTCACGCGCCCCCGGAGCCGCTCGAGTGTGCCGGGCAGTTCGTACCCGCCCGAGTTCCAGACGGCGGGGACTGTGAGCCCCCTTGCCCGGGCGTCGTCGAGGGCCGCGGCGACCGCCGGAGTGAAGTGTGTGGGCGTTACGAGGTTTATATTGTGCGCGCCTTTTTCCTGCAAACTCAAAAATACGTCCGCGAGCTGCCGCGGGCTGAGGGCCGCCCCTTTCACGCGGCGCGAGATCCCGCCGTTCTGGCAAAAGGCGCACCGCAGGCAGCACCCCGAAAAAAACACGGTGCCCGAACCCCTGCTGCCCGAGATGCAGGGCTCCTCCCACTCGTGGAGCGAGGCGCGGGCCGCGACGGGCGTCTCCCCCGCGCCGCAGAAACCGGTCTCGCCCAGGTCGCGCCTCGCTCCGCAGAGCCGGGGGCACAGCAGGCAGGGGCCGCTCATTTTACCCCCGTTTTTTTCATGCCGAGCCATACCATCAGCGCCGCGCAGTCAGCGGGGCTGACGCCGCTTATGCGCGAAGCCTGGCCGAGGTTCTGCGGCCTTATTTTGTCGAGCTTCTGGCGCGCCTCGGTGCGCAGTCCTGTCACCGAAAAATAGTCTATATCCTCAGGCAGCTCCCTGCTCTCAAGGCGGCGCATCTCATCGATCTGGCGCGCCTGGCGGGCTATATAGCCCTCGTATTTTATCCTTATTTCGACCTGCTCCCTGACGAGCCTGTCAAGTTCGGGCCTCCCCGGGTCGAAGGGCGCGAGACAGTCGTACCCGAGCTCCGGCCTGCGTATCAGCTCCGCCAGACTGGCTCCGCCCGACACGGGGGAGCTGCCGCGGCTCGCGAGCAGCCCGTTGAGCTCATCCGTCGCCGGGAGCCACGTCTTCTTCACCCGCTCTATCTCGGCCTCTACCCGGGCGTATTTTGCTTTTACCGCCTCGTATCTCTCTTTCGCCACGAGCCCCAGCTCGAAGCCGCGGCCTGTCAGGCGCTCGTCGGCGTTGTCCTGCCTGAGTACCAGCCGGTACTCCGTGCGCGAGGTCATCATGCGGTAGGGCTCGTTCGTCCCCTTTGTTACGAGGTCGTCTATGAGGGCGCCGATATAGCCCTCGCTGCGGTCCACAATGAACTCCCCCCTGCCGCTCAGGCGCAGCGCCGCGTTTATGCCCGCTATCAGGCCCTGGGCCGCGGCCTCCTCGTACCCCGAGGAACCGTTGAACTGCCCGGCCCCGTAGAGGCCCGCGATCTTCTTCGTCTCGAGCGTAGCCTTCAGCTCGAGGGGGTCCACACATTCGTACTCTATGGCGTACGCGGGGCGTATCATCTCGGCGCGCTCCAGCCCCGCCACGGTGCGCAGCATCTCGAGCTGCACATCCTCGGGCAGCGAGGAGGAGAAGCCCTGCACGTACAGCTCGTCCGTATTGAGCCCGCAGGGCTCTATAAACAGCTGGTGGCGCTTGCGGTCCGCGAAGCGCACGACCTTGTCCTCTATCGACGGGCAGTAGCGCGCCCCGACGCCCTTTATATCGCCGGAGAACAGGGGCGACCTGTGGAGGTTTGCGCGGATGATGTCGTGCGTCCTCTCGTTCGTGTACGTCAGGTAGCAGACGGCGTCGTTCCGGGCGATGTGTTCCGTATCAAAGGAGAACGGCACCGGCTCCCCGTCCGCGTACTGCGGCTCCATCTTTGAAAAATCCACGCTCCGCCTGTTTATGCGCGGCGGCGTGCCTGTCTTGAACCGGCGCAGGCAGAGCCCCAGGGCCGCAAGAGAGCGATAGAGCTCCGTCGATGCAAACATACCGTCCGGTCCGCCCTCGTAGGAGCAGGACCCGATGACTATGCGCCCACCGAGATAAGTACCCGTGCATACTATGGCGGCCCCGCACCTGTAAACGGCGCCGAGCCTCGTCGTGACGGAGCATACGCGCCCGTCCTCGACGACTATGTCGACTATCTCCGCCTGTTTCAGGTCCAGCCGCGGCTCACGCTCCAGCAGCTGCTTCATCAGCTCCTGATAGAGCCGCCTGTCGGCCTGGGCTCGCAGCGAGCGCACCGCGGGACCTTTGCCGGTGTTGAGCATCCTGTACTGTATGCAAGCCCTGTCCGCGATCTTCGCCATACAGCCTCCGAGGGCGTCAATCTCGCGAACAAGGTGGCCCTTGCCCGTGCCTCCGACGGCCGGGTTGCAGGGCATGTTCCCGACGGCGTCCGCGTTTATCGTGAAGCACACCGTCCTCATGCCGAGGCGCGCGGCGGCGACTGCAGCCTCTATCCCGGCGTGCCCCGCCCCGATCACAGCAACGTCATATTCACCCGCATTGTACAGCTGAGTCCCTTGTGTCATCGTAAGTGTTCTCCGGTACGGATTCGTTATCGCCCCAGCACTTGTTCAACATCCTGCGAAATTCGCTCGCTGCGCGGTAGAGCGCTTCCTGCTCTTCGGGCGGGAGCTTCATAACTATCTCAAGATGTTTCGATTCCGTGCGGCGGCAGTGCTCCTCGAGCGCCTCGCGGCCCTCGGGGGTCGCCTCTATATATATAGTCCTGCGGTCGCGCTGCTTGTTGAATCGGTGCAGCATCCCCCGCTGGACAAGCGTGTCTATAAAGCGCGTAAGCTGCTGTTTTGACATGTCCATCCTGGACGCGATCTCGTGCATCGGCAGCGGCCCGCAGGAAGCTATGATGGCCATCGCTTTGCTCTGCAGCTGCGTGAAAATGCCGTCCTCCGAGCGCTCGATGCTCCTTATGAATTTCTCATGTATTATCGGAAGACATTTGAGTATCTCCGACACTGCAAGTTCGGAGACCGATTTTGTTGTGACCGGGTCGCCTGAAAGGCTCCGAGCCATACCCATGGTTTGCGTTCCTCCTGTATCGATTAGTAAAGCTTGTTTTATCATTCCGCTCTATTATAATACCGTTTTTGTTAATTGCAAGACAAAAAATTCCCCGTGG
>JAAYAR010000023.1 GCA_012719235.1 Clostridiales bacterium | reverse complement strand
TTTCTCGACGATCTGATGCAGCTTGTCACGCATCTCGGCGGCGAGTTCGTGTTTATGGCGGCGGCGATCGTCATCTTCTGGTGCGTCAGCAAACGCTGCGGGTATTTCATGATCGCCGTGGGGTTCGCCGGCACGCTGATAAACCAGTTTTTGAAACTGCTGTTTGCGGTCCCGCGGCCCTGGATCAGGGATCCGCTCTTCACGATAGTGGAGAGCGCGAGGGCGGATGCCACAGGATATTCCTTTCCCAGCGGGCATACGCAGAACGCCTTTGCGGCTCTCGGCGCGCCCGCTATGTTCGCAAAGAGAAAGGCCGTCAGGCACGCCCTCTTTTTCGGAATCGCCGCGACGGCCTTTTCCAGGATGTATCTGGGTGTCCACACTCTTATTGACGTCGGTGTGTCCGCACTGCTCGGGGCGGTCCTGCTTTTTGCCCTCTTCCCCGTGTTCAGAGATATGAGCGCCGGGCCGGGAATGATAACGGCCATATTTGCCGTATTCACGCTGGCGTCCGCAGGTTTTTTGCTGTTTGCCGCTAAGAAGGTGTCAGGGGACCCGCAGGAGATCGGGCTCGGCGTGAAAAACGGCTGGATGATGCTCTTTGTCGGCGCGGCAATGATTATCGTGTGGTACTCTGACAGAAACTATCTGAAGTTTCCCGTATCGGCCCCGATATGGGCTCAGATCGTGAAGGTCTGCGTCGGATTCGGCATCATACTGATGATAAGGTCCGGCCTGAAGCAGCCTCTGCGCGAGCTGTTCGGAGGAAGCGGCGTGAGCGACGGCGTGCGCTACTTTCTCATGATGCTCTTCGCGGGCCTGATATGGCCCATGACGTTCAGGTGGTTTTCAAGGCTGCCCGGCGCGGGGAAAAAAGCAGGCGGCACGTCAGGCGGGAGACGGCGCGGCTGATATCACGAAAACAGCTCAGACCTTCATAAGTTTGACCATCAGCGCCGCCGGCAGAAGCTTTGCCAGGGTGCGGACAAGTTTGTTAAAGAGCCTGGGTGTGAACATGGCCCGCCCCCTGAGACATGCCCGTATGGCGCCGTCCGCTACTTTGCGCGGGTCGCAGGTTGGCAGGCTGTCAAATTTCTTTGAGCGCCCTTTTAAGTTGCCGGTAACCAGAATAGGCGTGTCCATCGGGCTCGGGCATACGCATGTGACGCTGATCTTCCGGGGCCTCAGTTCTTCCGTGAGGGCCCTGCTCAGCGTGTTGACGAAAGCTTTGGCGGAACTGTACACGCTCATGCGGGGGATAGCGCAGAAACCGGCGATCGAGGAGATATTGATGATCTTCCCGCCGTTTGCGATATAGGGGATACACAGGTGGGTCAGGGCCATCAGGGCGCGCACGTTCAGGTCGACCATCTGCAGCTGCTCCGAGAGGGATCCCTCCCCGAGGTTGTCCATAAAGCAGACGCCGGCGTCGTTTATGAGCAGCCCGATCTCTGGCTTTTCATTTTTCAGCTTTTCTTCAAGCAGCCCGAGCGAGCTGACTTTTGAGAGGTCGAGCGGTATGATCTCCGCCTTCTCAGGCTCGATCAGTTTCGCCGTCTCCTGCAGCCTGCCTTCATTTCGCGCGATGAGCCAGAAGACGTCGATCCCGGGGAAATTCCCGGCAGCGCTTACCGCAAGTTCCCGGCCGAGGCCCGAGGAGGCGCCCGTGATCACAGCGATTTTCATATATACGTCATCCTTTCTTCCGCAATTACTCCGCAGGGCGGCATTGAGCGCCGCGAAGGCCGCGGCATACAACCCGTGCGGCCAGGGGCGCGCATTTATCCGCCGCCCGACAAAAAGAATAATAACACTTCACGCAAAAATTGCAAGAAAAACGCCTGGCCCGGAGCGCCCGCCCGAAAAGAGGACGCTCCGGGCCGCTCGCAAAAAGGAGAATACTATCGCCGGAGCCTGATATATAGCGTCATTTGTACTTGCCTGTCGAGAATAGAATGCTTTGGGAGGTGAAGACGGTTTGTTGTCGGCAGGGTTAATGATACTCCTAAACGGACTGTTCGTGATGCTCCGGATGGCGTCCGGCGGTTCCTTCCCCAAACCGCTGAGCGCGCAGGAAGAGAAAGAACTTCTCGAGAGGATGTACGGCGGGGACATTTCGGCGCGCGACAAGCTGATAGAGCACAACCTTCGTCTGGTGGCGCATATAATCAATAAATGTTGAAGCGGAAGGAGTCTTTTTTATACTCGCATCGAACGAGGCGTTCCTCCCCCGACTTTAATAACACGTTCAGCTCAATAATACCGGGGCCGC
>JAAYAR010000173.1 GCA_012719235.1 Clostridiales bacterium | reverse complement strand
ATCGGTGCTACTGTCAGGAATATCAGTTGACCGCAAAGCAGAAAAAAGAAGCGCTCGAAAATATAGACATATCTGACTTGGGCCGCGCCTCCCGGAGCGTTGCCGAGCGGCAGATCGCGGCCGGTGCTTTGCGGGGATATCTGGCGTATGCTGATGGAGTCTGTATCGGCTGGTGCAACGCAAACGACCGCGCAAATTACCCGGCTGAACCGGCATATGACGTTCCGTTCTATGCGCCTGTCAAGTATAAAGAAAAAGCAGTGGTCTGCTTCGAGATCGCTCCTGAATACCGCATGAAAGGCATCGCGACGGCACTGCTGGAACGTGTAATAGCAGACGCTCGTGATGAGGGATACACTGCTGTGGTCGGTTTCCCGATCTTGAGAAGCGAGCGTTTCGAATGGGACCATGCCGGGCCCGTTCGTCTCTATGAAAAACTGGGGTTCAGGAAAACTGCGGGTGCGGATAAGAATGACCGCATCGTAATGAAGAAATATCCGAAACATCAACAAACGTAAACTCAGACCCCGGCTCGCAGCGAGCCGGGGCCTTTTTAATATCGGGATCTTAACGGTTCTGATTGCCGGATGTTTTGCGGGAAAATTATTCCGCATACCTCAATCCCCGAGGGGGTCCGTCAGGGGATACTTGAATATGTAATTGCCTTTCATATCGACATAACCGAACCAATCCTCGCAGTAAATCCTGAATAAACCGCAGTTTTCGTCATACCAGGCGGATCCGCCCTCGATGCCGAAAACGATATTGCCGGATCTGTCGAGCACGCTGTAAGTATTGTTTTCATAGCTGGCGCGAACGATCAGAGTCTCTGCCGTATCTTTGGTACGAACTAAAGTTACGTAGTAACCCTCGTCAGGCGGTATCAACAGCTCGCCGCTCAGGGTCATAACGCCGTAAACGTCGGGTTTGCCCATCGTCACGATCGCAAGATCCCCGGTCACGTTCCCGACTCCGTCCGCTCCGGGCAAATCGTATGATTCTCCCTCCCTGAAAACGGTTGCTCCGTCGGCGGTCAGGTAATATAGCCAGCCGCTGTAAAGAATATGGAGTTCATGCCCCTCCATCGTTATCAGGTTGAGCTCTGAGTCCAGAAAAACGTTCTCGCGGGGGCGAAAAAAGCCGGGAATAGATCTGTAGGGGTAATTGGCGCATTTATACAGGACGTTCCCGCTCTTATCTATGACGGCATAGCTGTTCATGGAATACGACACGTTGGCCTTACCCTCGTAAAAGGGATCGGCAAACCAGAATTGGGGTTCGATAACGATCCTGAAATCCCTGTCGATATAGCCGTAAAGGCCGTCCACCTTTACGGCAGCCATCCCTTCCGAGAAAGCCTCGCCTTCTTCATAGTCCGTATAAGTTTCCTCGTGTGTCTCAACGTCGACCCAGACGGTGCCCCCGCTCTTGAGCGGCAGGGCGAGCACACCTTCGCGGCAGCCGTGAGTGATCCCCCAGATGTCGTCGCCCCGTATGTCCCCGTAGCAGCCGAGGTCCTTCAGACTGAGCAGGAGCCGCCCGCTGTAGTTCATGACGTCGATGTCGTTTGTCCGGTAGTCACGGACAAGGAATATGACCTCGTCCGCGAGCTCGACTTGCGAGTAGTCAAACGTCGTGACCCAGCTTCCGTCTGTGCCGCATACCGCGTATAGATTGTGGTCCGCGTCGAACACGCGCGTCATAATGTAGACCGGTTTTGTTTCACGGATCGGCAGCTTCGGATCCATGAAGCTGCCCTGCTCGATGTTTGTGTAAACCGGGTCAGTTGCGATCTTCCCGCCCTTTGTGGCGAATCCGTACAGGATTACCCCGCCGCCGTAGCCGTTGTCGCTTTTCAGCAAATCGCCGATATAAGGAAGCAGCATACCGTGATCGGGAGACGGCACAAGGTCGGGCTGGGGGCCCTCCGAAAAACGCGGGTATATCTCGGGCTCATACGGCGTCAGGTACGAATAATCTGTCCTGACGCGGCTCTTTCCCGTCTGAGGCTCGGCAGACGTTTCGGGCGCCGATACATCCGGGCTGATATTTACGTCCGGTGAAGACGTCTCCGCTGCTTCGGCCGGCAGGCTCCGATTGCCGCATGAGGCGAGCGACAGCGCCGAAAACAGGACACAAAGCGCCAAAAGAGAACGGCAAAAGCTTTTCATGGGCCCTCCTGACCGGCGACAGGCACGTATCCTTCAAATTTGATCAGGTTCTGCCCCTCGGGGGACAGCAGCCATTCATAGAGGATACGGGCGGGGCTGTCCTCAGGCTGCCCGGCCGAAATGACGGTATAATAGGGGTTTAAAAACGGATATTCACCGGATGCGATCGTCTCGTCATTCGGAGCGATATCGTTTACGGCAAGGATCTTGAGGCCGTCGGCCATCTTCATGTCATTTGCGTAGTAATATACCGTGTAGCCGATAGCGGACGCGGAGCCGTCATAGTTCCGCACAGCGGTGATCAGTTCCCCCATAGCTTCTATCGCGTAGGCTTCCGGCGGGTCTGTCATCCTGAGGCCTGCCATCACGTGCTTTTCCATCAGCGCCTGACTGCCCGCGTTTTTGACGCGCTGGAATGCCTGGATCTCCAGGTCCGCACCGCCCACGTCCTTCCAGTTCGTGATCTCACCGGTATATATCCTCTGTATCTGCTCTGTCGTGAGGCTGTCGACAGGGTTATCTGCGTTGACGAGAAACACGAGCGCGTCGGTTGCGATAGGCGATATCTCGTATTCGAACCCCGCAGCCTTCATTGTTTCGAACACCGAGGGGTTCGGCTCTCCGACGATCAGTATGTCCGCATTCCCATCCATCAGGTTATAAAAGGACTCTGTCGTCCTGTTGAACTGCGCGAGGTCCGCCACCCGGTCACGGGGTTCACCCAGAAGGACGCACGCAACGGCCTGTCCGAGCGGGACGGTTGCCGTAGAGCCGTCCATTACCGGGAAGTTGTCCCGCGAGAAAACGAACTCGACCTGCGGCGGTGACGCAGAGGGTAGAGCTGTCTCATCAGGGGAGGTCTGTCCGCCGCCGGAGCATGCGGTAAAACAGAGAAGAAGGCAAAAGGCAGCCGCCAAAGCCAGAGCTTTTTTCATGGGTGTTCACCTCGTTAACAGATTGTCACTTGAAATATCTGTATCCAGTATAGCACTCTCATGTCGGCTGTCAAGAAGTGTTAAGGGATGCAAGCCCGTACACCGGGTTCCGGTCAACGGAGTCTGCTCAGGCTATACCGCTGTTTTGGGTAATTATGAAAACAGAGAAACTCGTGTTCCGGTGTGAGCATTCGGATGGAACGCATAATAAAACCGAACGTGGGGTCCGTATGCTGCGACGTGAAAAAAACCATCTGCGAGCCCGGGAAAAGACCGGCATAACAGCCAAAAAGGCACGCATGAAACGCGCACATTAAACTAACACAAATAATTCAATAATGTTTATATTGACAAAAGAACCCGGGTTTATATATTATTGTTACACTATACAGCATAGATAAATATTTTGGCAAACTCAGTAAAAACTGAGGGCGCAAAGCTTTGGAACCTGATCTTTCGCATGGCATGTATCGGCATGCGGAAGAATGGTAGTCCGGCTGCACGGGAGTACTTGAGAAGTATGCTTGTGCGGCCTTTTTTGATACCGGGAATGAGCGAGGACAGGCGAATATACCGACAATATGAGGGCAAACTCAGTGAAAACTGGGGGCGCAAAGCTTTGGAGCCTGATTTTTTTCGCACAGCATGTATCGGTTTGCGGAAGAATGGTAGTCCGGCTGCACGGGAGTACTTGAGAAGTACGCTTGTGCGGCCTTTTTTGATACCGGAAATATGTGGCGGCGGGCGGATGTGAATATATCGTCATAATTTCCAAAGAAATCGGAGTGTCAGTTATATCCCGGCGAGGCGGCGCCGCAGACAGCGCAGCCTGCAGAACGCTTTCGGAAATTGAGGAGGGAGAACAGTATGAACATCAGAAGAAAACCGGCGGCTTTTCTGGCTGCTTTTTTGGCTCTGGCCGTGTTGGTATCCTGCTGCGTATTAATAACTTCATTCGCGGCAGGCAGCTTCGAGCTCGTTGATAAAAACGAGAATGATCCGGGGGCAGGCACCTATTCTTATTCGGGCGCAAACATTATTGTTTTTAAGAAAGCCTCTACGGACGTATATATCTGGGTGGACAGCACTGTTACCGACGGCGACAGCGACATTATCGCCGCTGTCCAGGATCTTGATAAAAGCACCGCGGGGATGACAGGCCATGTTATAAGGCAGACGTCTTTTACGATTTATGATGATTTCGGCGGTTTTACAGTTACAGTAGATACGACAAATAACCAATTTACAATCGTGACCGGAACAGCGGGCGAAAAACTGAGCCATTTCACCTTGATAAAGCTCGAAGTGAGCGGAACAGGCTCTCTCAGCGTGGCAAAAGCCGTGCAGACGGCCGGAGCCCCCGCGGCGACTTTCCCGATAACGGTGGCGTTCACAGGCGCGGGGATTGAAAACATTGTTTGCGCAGGTTACACGAATAACGCGGGCACGTTCAATATCACGCTCCCGGGCGGCGACGCTGCGGTGT
>JAAYAR010000172.1 GCA_012719235.1 Clostridiales bacterium | reverse complement strand
TCCGAGGTGACCGGGGACTCGATGAACGTCTGCAGCATCGAGTACGTCACGTTTCCGTCCTCCTCCGCTTCGTATTTCACGAGCAGGCCCGTAGCGCAGGATATCCAGAAACGCTCCCGCGCCCCGTCTTCATTGCGGGCTTCGACGTATATACAGTATTCCCCGAGCTCTTCGAGCGACAAATACCGGGCGTCTTCTATACGGAAGCCGTCCGACGCGAGCAGATCTTCGTAAGTGGGGATGTTCAGCTCGTCATCGGGCGTGAAATCCTCCCCGAGAGGGCCGGAATAACAGGTATCGTCGCCGTCGTACCAGATATAGATGTCCCCGCCGCTTATTATGACGTTCTTTGTCTCGAACGGCCTGTTGAACACGGCCTTGATCTTCCCGTCGAGGTACCACACCTCGGCGGTCTCGGCGCGGTCCGAGCCGATGCTGATGATGAACTTCTGGTTGTAGTTGTCGGACCGTTTCATAACGGAGATGACCTGCAGCACGTTCTGGGGGGTTATACCGCCGATCGGCGTCTCGTCGGGCAGTTCGGGGCTTGCGCCGGTGGGATATTCGTCCGTGTCGGACCCGGGGGGTGAAGAGGGCAGCACGATCTTGTCGTCCGCTCCCCCGAGGCCGGGAAAGAGCGCGTATGCGGTTATCAGAAGGAAGACGGCGGCAGCCAGGATGACTATGGATACCGAGGTCTTTCTCTTCATCGGGGCTCCTCCCACAGGTAGTCCGCGGGCCGCCCGGAATCGAGACCGAACCGCCAGGTGATGGCCTGTGCTATCCTTTCGCAGGCTTTGCCGTCGCCGTACGGGTTGACGGACCTTGCCATAGCGTCGTACAGTTCCCGGTCTGTCAGCAGCCGCTCTCCGAGCGAAACGATATCCTCCCGTTCGGTGCCGGCGAGGCGCACCGTTCCGGCGGCGACAGCCTCACCGCGCTCGGTCTCCCGGCGCAGTACGAGCACGGGTTTACCCAGCGAGGGCGCCTCCTCCTGCAGCCCGCCCGAATCGGTCATAACGAAGCTGCACCTCGAGAGCAGGTTGTGCATCTCGTCGACGGGCACGGGGTCGATGAGCATCACTCCCGGGTGGCCGGACAGGATAGAGGAGGCCGTGTCCCGCACCTCCGGGCTCAGATGTACCGGATATATAAAGAGGCAGTCGTCGAACCTGTCGGCGAGGTCGCGGACGGCCCCCATAATGTTCCTCAGTGGTTCGCCGTAGTTTTCACGGCGGTGGGCTGTGAGCACCACGACGCGGCGGGAGCGAAAATCGACCGAGGCCAGGTCGGGGTTTGAGAATATGTAGTCCTCTTTTACGGTATATCGCATCGCGTCTATCACAGTATTGCCCGTGACGAAAAGCTCGGCCTTTGTGTTTTCCCGCAGGAGGTTCTCCTTGTTTTGCCGAGTCGGCGCAAAACAGAGGTCCGACAGGCTGTCTGTGAGGACCCTGTTCATCTCTTCGGGAAAAGGTGAGTACCTGTCGCCCGTGCGCAGGCCGGCCTCTACGTGCCCTATCATGATCTTATTGTAGAACGCGGCGAGCGCGCCCGCGAATGTTGTGGACGTGTCGCCGTGGACGAGAACGAGGTCGGGCGAGGTCTCGCGGAAGACTCTCTCAAGCCCGGGAAGCGCCCTGACCGTGATGTCGCTGAGCGTCTGCCGCGGCGACATGATGTCAAGGTCGAAATCGGGTCTGATGCCGAATATGTCAAGCACGGAGTCGAGCATCTGCCTGTGCTGGGCCGTGACGGCGCACAGGACCTCGATATGCGGATTTTTTCTCAGTTCGATAACGAGGGGGGCCATTTTGACGGCTTCCGGACGCGTGCCGAACACGGTCATTACCCTAATTTTTTTCATCTTTAAGATCCTTTATTTCGTCTTTCGGACACTCCGCGGCCCGTTTGTCGTCGTGAGGGGCGCCGTTGTGGTTCATGTGCGCCCGCTTGTAGAGCAGCGTGACGACGACGAGAGTCAGAACGAGGGCAGTGAGAAGCAGCAGCCAGCGTACGGGGCCTTTCGCCGTCAGCAGCACGGCGAACAGACCGAGGATCGTGGTGACCAGGTAAAGTATAAACACGCTCTGTTTCTGGTTGAGCCCCATGTCGATGAGCCTGTGATGGACGTGCCCCCTGTCGGCCTTGAAAGGGTTCTTGCCCGACAGCAGCCTTCGGAAAAAGGAGAAGCACGTATCGAAGATGGGCAGGCCGATGATAAGGAACGGGATGACGAACGAGATCACGGCGTAGAATTTGAACAGCCCCTGGACCGACATACACGCCAGGATGAACCCCAGGAACGTAGCCCCGGTGTCGCCCATGAAGATCTTCGCCGGATAGCTGTTGTACGGCATAAAGCCGAGACAGGCTCCGAAGAGAGCTATCATTATCAGGGCCACGTTCGCTTCCGACACGAGAAGGGCCACGGCTACGAGCGCCGCGGAGCTGATGGCGGACACCCCGACCGCAAGGCCGTCGAGGCCGTCTATCAGATTGACGGAATTCGTTATGACGACGACCCAGATTACGGAGACGGGGATCGCGAGGAGCCCCAGGCTGAAATACTCGCCCGGTGAGAAGGGGTTCGACAGGACCTGTATAGTGTTGCCGTGAAGCACGGCGACCACGGCGGCAGCGATCTGCACCGCCAGCTTCGGCCACGCCCCGATAGAGACTATGTCGTCGATTATGCCGAGGACGACGATGATCACGGAACCCAGGAGCATGCCCCTGACCTGCAGGTCGATGTCCGCGAAGATCAGTATGCTCACGAGGAAGCCGAAGAATATGGCGAGGCCTCCCAGGCGGGCGATCGGTCTGTTGTGCATGCGCCGCTCGTCCTTGGGCACGTCCATGGCGCCTATCCTCGCGGCCAGCTTCTTCACGAACGGTGTTGAAAGGAGGGCGATCAGGGCCGCAGTGAGCGCCGCGGCGACATAGATTACTATACTGTTTTTTCCCATATTAACTTACCTTGTCCATGCTGATGTAACCGCCGCGCGGCATGGAGGCGGAGGGCGCCGGGTCCCTTCGCGCGGGAACGGTCTGCGGACGGCAGGATCCCGGGGCCTTCATTTTGAGATAAAGCCCACTTTTTTGTAGACTTTTGCGAGCGTTCGCGCCGCAGACCGGGCAGCGCGCTCCGCGCCTTGGCGGTAGATCCGCTCCAGATAAGCCTTGTCCCCGAGGAGCCGTTCGGCCTCCTCGCGCACCGGTCTCAGCATCTCCACGACGGCCTCTCCCACGGCGGTCTTGAACGTCCCGTAACCCTGCCCGGCGAATTCTTCTTCGATCTGTGAGAGCGTCTTGCCGGAGGCGGAGGAATAGATGGTCATGAGGTTTGATACCCCGGGTTTTGAAACGGGGTCGTAGACCACCCGGGTCTCGCTGTCCGTGACCGCCCTTTTGAACGAGCGCATTATCTCCTCGGGTTTCTGCATCAGATATATGCAGCCCGCGGGGTCGGGGTCGGATTTGGACATCTTGTTCTCGGGCGAGGTGAGGCTCATTATTTTCGCGCCTATCTCGGGTATAAATGGTTCGGGTATCTTGAACACGTCGCCGTAAACGCCGTTGAACCGGATGGCGATGTCCCGGCAGAGCTCGACGTGCTGCTTCTGATCCACGCCGACGGGAACAAGGTCTGTCCCGTACAGGAGGATGTCGGCGGCCATCAGGGTCGGGTACG
>JAAYAR010000171.1 GCA_012719235.1 Clostridiales bacterium | reverse complement strand
TCGGCAGCGTCAACGCGGCGGCCGTAGCCGGCCTGCTGGTCATAGCGATGGCCGCGGCGGCCGTTTTCACCGGAGAGATCTCGCTGCGTACCCCGCTTACCGCTGTCTGGACCGTCTTTCTGGGGACTTTCGCATTCTGTATCATGTCAGGCCGGGATCCGGCATCCGGCATCGAATCGCTGCTCAAGTTTGGCAGTCTGGCCTCTTTCTACCTGTTGGTCTATAACTACTCCTTTGCGGACAGAAAGAACGCCCGGTATTTCTTGAAAGCCATAGTTTTCTCCTCGGTGATCCCAATGATCGCGGGAGTATATCAGTTCGCAACGGGCACGGGAAACACGTTCACGCCGGGGCTTAACCGCATCAGCGGCACGTTTGTACATCCTAATCCCTTCGCGTATTACCTGATGGTCGTTATTTCAGCCTGCGTTATCCTTCTTTATCAGAAAAGCGTGAGCGGGCCCGGCGCTGCCGCCGTCTGGGCCGTTCTCTGCATCGCTCTCGCGGAGCTTTTCCTTACGTATACGAGAGGTGCCTGGATCGGAGCGGCATTTACTGCGGCGCTGACCTTCCTGAGGCTGAAGGACAGAAGAAAGGGGCGATGGCTGCTCCTGGCCGTGATATTCCTTGCCCCTTTGATCCCCGCCGTCGTATCCAGATTCACGGGCATTACGAGTACGAGGATGGAGGAGAGCTCCCTTACGACGAGGTTTTATATCTGGAGAAATATGCTCGCAGTTTCCGTGGAATCTCCGCTCATCGGCCACGGCCCCGGGACTTTCGGAATATTCGCCCGGCGGACGATCGGCTGGCTGATCGAGGCACATAACGAATATCTGCGGCTGTTCTTTGAAACGGGGCTGATCGGTCTGACCGTCTACATACTTCTTGTATCCTGCGCGCTGAGCGGGATGCGGAGCGGACGGGGCGGCAGCGGAAACATGATACTTGTGTTGGCGCCCGGACTGTTTTTTTCTTTCCTGATCATGGGGGCCTTCGACAATATCATAGACAATCTTGTTTCCCAGTGGTATTTGTGGGCCATAATCGCCATAGCCCAGGTTGAGAGGAGGCCGGTGCGTGAGGGTGCTTGCCGTCAACAAGTTCTACTACCGGAGGGGGGGCAGTGAAACCTGTTTTTTTGCGTTAAAGGACATGTACGCCGCCCGCAATATGGAGATGATCCCCTTCTCCGTGGCGGACGACAGAAATGAACCGTCCCGATACGCCGGATACTTCGTAAGACCGGTCGACTACGAGGACAAGCGGATGAGTAAAAAAATATCCTATTTCGCGAAGACCGTCTATTCGCTGGAAGCCTCGCGGAAAGTGTCCGCGCTCATTCGGGACAGCGGCCCTGATATAGCGCATCTTCACGTGTTCCAACATCAGCTCTCCCCCTCGATCATACATGCGATAAAGCGCCGCGGGATACCGGTGGTCTATACCGCGCACGACTTAAAGCCCCTGTGCCCATGTTACACCATGCTCCGGGGCGAAAAAGTTTGCGAGCTCTGCAAAGGGGGGCGTTACTATCATTGCCTGCAATACAGGTGCCTGAAAGGTTCGGCTGCCGCGAGCCTGGCGGTAACGCTTGAGATGTACCTGCATGATCGGCTCTCAAGTTACAGGCTCATCGACGCGATCATCACCCCGAGCTCATCTTTCAGGGACAAATTCATTGAATACGGGTACTCTCCCGACAAAGTACACCACATCCGCAATTTCATAGACTGCTCCGCGTACCGGGCGGGAGAAGAAGCTGGAGATTATTTCATTTATTGCGGCCGTTTATCGGCTGAAAAGGGGATATTCACGTTGCTGGGGGCAATGAAATATGTGAAGCGCTCAAAGCTTTTACTGGCAGGCAGCGGCCCCATAAAAAAAGAAGTTGAAGAGTTCATACATAAAGAAAAGCTTGATAACGTTCATCTAACGGGTCACCTGTCCGGGCGGGCGCTTACTGACCTGATAGAAGGGTGCCGTTTTGCCGTCCTCCCATCAAAATGGTATGAAAACTGCCCGATGTCAGCACTTGAGGCGATGGCCTGCGGAAAGCCTGTAATAGGGGCCGCAATCGGGGGCATACCTGAGATGATAGAACACGGCTCGACAGGACTTCTCTTCGCTCCGGACGATTGCGACCAACTTGCCAGGCTCATAAACAGGCTGCTTGACGAGCCCGGGCAGTGCAGACAGATGGGCCGCCGTGCGCGGGCATTTGTGGAGCGGGAGTATGATCCCGAGCGGAATTTTTCCGAAATAACGTATCTTTACGATTGTTTATTACGCGGGCGGGGGTACAACGATGGAAGCGATAATCGTTCTGACGTATCGGTGCAACGCGCACTGCCACATGTGCAACACCTGGAAATACCCGACTTCCGAGGGTGAGGAAATAACCGCCGATCTGCTTCGGAAACTGCCGCGGGGTATGCGGTTTGCCAATATCACGGGCGGGGAGCCTTTCTTGCGCGGGGACATAGAGGAGGCAGTAGGTATAATGAAGTCAAAGACCAGGAGACTGGTCATAAGCACTAACGGGTATTTTACGGACGCCATATCGGATCTGGCGAAAAGAAACAGAGATATCGGGTTTCGGATCAGCCTCGAGGGCCTGCCGGCCGCCAACGACGAATTGAGAGGGCTGAAGGACGGTTTTGACCACGGCCTGCGCACTTTGATCCGCCTGCATGAACTTGGCATCAAAGACATCGGTTTCGGGATAACCATGTCTGACCGGAACGCCGGGGATCTTCTGGAACTCTACGGCCTCGCAAGATGGCTTGGCGTTGAGTTTGCGACAGCCGCCGTTCACAACGGTTACTATTTTCATAAATTCGATAACGTCATCAAGGAAAAGGCCGCGATAGAGCGGGCACTGACGGAACTCATCGGCCTGCAGATGCGTGAAGGGAACCCAAAAAGCTGGTTCCGGGCTTATTTCAATCACGGGCTGATCCGCTATATAAACGGGGGCAAAAGACTGCTCCCCTGCGCTATGGGGTCTGACGTGTTTTTGCTGGATCCTTTAGGAGAGATCAGGCCCTGCAACGCGATGGAGGAGACAATGGGCAACCTGAACGAGAGCTCCTTTGATGAGATCTGGTACGGCGAGAGAGCGGACCGGGTGAGAAGAAGCGTGGAAAACTGCCAAAAAAACTGCTGGATGGTCGGCAGCGCCGCACCGGCGATGAAGAAAGAGATCCTGAAGCCGGCGTTTTGGGTGCTGCGCAACAAGGGGAGGTCGGCGTGAAAATCGCGATGATCGGAGCCAAGGGCATACCCGCCGCCTCGGGAGGAGTTGAGAGGCATGTGGAGGAGCTGGGGGCAAGGCTTGCAGAAAAGGGGCACACGGTTACGGTATACAACCGCAGAGGGTACGGGGATCGCTGTGCCGGTCGATACCGCTCAGTCAATATCAGGCAGGTTTTCACGATTAAGAACAAGTATCTGGAAGCGCCCGTGTATTCATTTCTAGCGGCCATAAAAGCAGTTGCCGACGGACAGGAGCTGATACATTTTCACGCTTTGGGGCCCGCAATGATGTCATTTCTTCCGAGAATATTCGGAAGGAAAACTGTGGTGACTGTCCACGGGTTGGACTGGAAGAGGGCGAAGTGGGGCGCCGTCGCGCGACTGTACCTGAAGCTGTGCGGCGCGGCCGCGGCCGTTTTTCCTCACGGGACGATCGTTGTCTCAAACAAGCTGAAGGATTATTTCAGCCTCAGGTACGAAAAACGTGCTCAGAAGATAGAGTACATACCCAACGGCGTTACGGGACCGTCGGTGCCGGAGAGCAGGGGATATATAGAAAAATACGGGCTCGAGGAGAAGAATTATATCCTGTTTCTTGCCAGGCTCGTGCCCGAGAAGGGCTGTCATACGCTGCTTCAGGCTTTTAGCGGACTAGACTGTGATACAAAACTGGTCATCGCCGGCGGGAGCAGCCATTCGGATGCGTACTGCCGGAAACTCTATCGGTACGCTTCCGATAACATCATCTTTGTCGGGGAGGTCTTCGGGGATGAGCTCAGGGAGCTTTTCGGCTGCGCGCTGTTATACGTCTTGCCCTCGGAGACTGAGGGGATGCCGATCAGCCTGCTGGAGGCCATGAGTTACGGAGTATGCCCGCTAGTCAGCGATATAGAGGAGAATCTCGAGATCGTATCGCAGCGCGGGGGATGCGGTTACAGCTTCAAAAAGGGAGACACCGAAGACCTGAAGAACACGCTGCGGTATATGCTCTCTCACCCGAAAGAAGTGAGCGCAAAAGGGGACCACGCAAGAAGATGCGCCTGCGAGTCCTATGACTGGGACGCCGTCGCAGACAAAACGGAAGCGCTGTATCAGAAAACCTCACTTCCCGGCCGCAGAAAACAACACAGATCTTCGCAATAACAAATGAACAATGAGGGCAGGGTCCGTATGAGATCGCTGAATATGATCATAAGAAAGCTGTGGCTTATCGTTCTGCTCCCGCTGGCCGCCTCGGGAACCGCGTATTATATAAGCGCTTTTCTATTAACCCCCGAATACAAGGCTGACGTCAGGCTTTACGTCTACCAGAGCGGCGCCGAGGAATTCGTCAATTCCGACACTATGATCACTCTGCAGTATCTGATCAAGGATTACGGAGAGCTGATCAAGAGCAGGGCGGTCATCACTTCCGTCATAAACAACCTGGACCTCTCGGATGCCGACCCTGAAGCCCTGGCGGAGAGCATCTCGGTGGACCTGAAAAACGGCACGAATATGATCGAAATAAAAGTCAGGGACCGCAGCCCCGAAACAGCAGCCGGGATCGCAAACGAGATAAGCGCGGTATTCATTGAAGAGGTAAACAGACTGACCGGGCTGAAAAACGTCAGCATACTCGACCCGGCGGTGATCCCGGAAGAGCCGGTTTCGCCGGATATTGTGATAAACACGCTGGCCGCCTGTCTGGCGGGCATGCTGATAGCCCTGGGTATAGTGTTCCTGCTCGATCGCTTTGACGATTCGATCATGAACGAGCTGGACGTGCAAAAATACGTCAATCTGGGCGTCGTAGGCGTAATACCGAAATATTCACATCACAGCGGAAAGGGCGCAGCGGGCCATGGACAGATACGAGTTTAAGTTGAAACCCATCGGCAATGCAGCCATAGAAGCGTATAAAACGCTCAGAACGAACCTGATGTTCGGCAGCGGAGGTGAAAAACCGAATGTCATCACGGTGTCAAGCAGTCTGCCGGGAGAGGGCAAAAGCAGTACTTCGTTATTTTTAGCGATCTCATTTGCGCAGCTTGGGCAGAAAGTGCTTCTGATCGACGCGGATATGAGAAAACCGGGCGAAAACCCGGCGAATGAAAAAGGTCTGTCCTATCTGCTTGAAAAGCACCTCACAGTTGAGGACGCGATATGCTCCACGAATTACGAAAATCTGCATTTTTTGCCGAGCGGCCTGCCGACACAAAACCCGGTGGAACTGTTTTCACGGGACAGGTTTTCCGTGATGCTGAAATACCTGGTTGAAGACCTGCATTATGATAAAGTCGTGATCGATACGCCCTCCGCCGGGAGCTTTATCGACGGCGCTGTTATCGCGGCGCAGACAGACGGCACATTGCTCGTAGCAAAATGCGGCAGTACAGATGCCGGATCATTGATGAGGACAAAACAGCAGCTTGAGAGTCTCAGTGTAAGGATCATCGGCGTGGTGCTCAACGTGATGAAAAAGGGAGAATACGGGCGGTGCAGCACGTATAAAAGGTACGTTCGATATTACGCAAAAAAAAGCAAATGGCTGTAGCAGCGCGGCGCAAGCATCTGGCAGGCGGTGACCGTATCTGATAAAAATATCCGCCGGGGCGTTTGCTCCGGCGGATATTCATCGGTCAATGACAGGGGTTACTGCGCTTTCTGGTCGAGCGTGAAAGTCAGGTCGATGGTGACGCTGTCCGTCTGCGCAAGATTATCGTTGGGCGAGGACCACCAGTCGGATATAACGCCGATGATTTTTGCGGTACCGCCCGCGGGTATCTCCAGGTTGAGCAAGAATTCCGACGGTAAATCATTGATTTTGCCGTCATAGAACGTAGCCTCACCTTCAGATATCCAGCCGTCTTCTGTTATATCTACCCACAACCTCAGGTTTAGGAAGTCGCCGAGTTCGCCGTCCGATGAAGTTGCTTCGTCGCCCGCGGCTATTTCGGGGCCGATACAATCGTTTTCCACATTCGTTACGACTATATTTTTAATGTTGAGATAACCTTTGATGGTCCCGGTATTTGTTATTATGTACTGGCTGTGAGGCTGGCTGTCGGGTACGACAATGTACTCAGGATGTATGTCGCTCAGGTTGAAGAGCCTCACGTTATCGTCGGAACCGTTTACCTTGAGATCGAGGGAACCTGCGGTGAAGGTGTTGCCGTTGCTTGTCCCGACATCGGAGAAGTAGGCGGCAGTCGCGCCGATGACGCCCGTGAGAGCTATAATGAGGACGAGGGTGCTGGCGATGATCTTTTTCATTTGTTTTCCTCCCATTGGTTGATTTTCTTTGGCGGATTTTCGCACTGATATATTCATCATGGGCGAAAAAATGCGGCAGAGTGTTCGAAGGCAGAGCATGCTGCTGCGCTTCCCGCATATTTACGAAGGCCGGTGCGTGCACTCACCGGTATTCGCGCCTTTTTCACCTCATGTTGTGCGCTTGACGGCGCATACGGAGACCGCATCCGACATGGGCGCCGGTCGTGGGATCTGTCAGCGCGGTTCAAGGCTCGCTGTAAGCGAGGTAAAAGAGCCGCTTTTCAGGATGAAATCAAATGCATAGGGGGCGCTCTGCCCGAAAGCCGCGCTTTGCCGGAAATCCTCAATGAACGCCCCGTCGATCTCGCCGGACGCGGCGGCGGCGCCAAACCTGAACGTTAATAGGGCATCGCTGCCGGGTTCCATGCGCGGGAGAAGGAGAACGGGCGAGGACTGTATGTCCGTTGCGGTGATTTCAAGAGTTGTTATTCCGCTTTTATACATGATCTCGACCGCGATATCGCCCGCGGCGGCCCCTGAAAGCGGGGACGGCCATTGTCCCGCGGCACCACCTAGCATGTGAATATTCTCAAGCCACAGATCCGCTTCGATCGTTCCCTCGTTATGGACGGTGACTCTTGTCTCAGCCGGAAAAGCGCCCTGCTCCGTTTCGCTCAGACTAACTTCGACCCGTCCGGCGGCAAGGGATATCGAAGCCGAGCCGTAATCCGCAAAGACCGCGAACGCAGTCCCGAGCAGGATACACAAGGTAATACTCGCTGTGATTATGTATGGGATGATCCTGCGCCTCAACGTGCCGGCCCCCCTTCTTTTATCTGTTTTTTCGAGCGGTCAATCCTCAGATATGTCCCGTGCCTGTCCGGTCTTCTTTTTTTTCAGAGCCCGGACATTTACACGTATTTGTTTTATTTCATAAACGCCAAGAAATATGCACGGAACAATGATCACCAACACCAGGCCTTCGCGTGACTGAATGAAATCCATCGCGTATCCAAGCAGCGGTATGGAGAAGACCACCGTTCCCTTGATCTGTGATGCCGGCAGGGGGGCCGTGTCGTCCGCGTCATTGGCATCCCCACGGGTGGTGAACATCAATCCGCCCCCGGGAGAGCTCTCTATCTTTACTATCCGGTGCGTGACGAGCTGCGAGTCGTACTCCGCGCTTCTGAAAGTGACGATATCTCCGGTCTGGAGCTGCGTCGGTTCGATTTCTTTAATAATGATCACGGCACCCGTATGGATCGTGGGCTCCATGCTGCCGCTTATGACTTTCAGCATCCGGAAGCCCCCGACGGTGGTTGTAGTCCCGCCCGCTCTGCCCTGTATCGCGGCAGCCGCTAAGAATACAGCGGCCAGGATAATGACAGTGAGCAATATGTATGAAAGAATGTTCAAGATCCTGCGGGTGAAGCTCCTGTAGGCCCCGGCGCCCGCCTTGTTTTTCCAAGCGCGCATTTTTCTCTCCTCCGTGATAACGGGTTAATCTGTATAACCCGGATGGCCGTTTTTTCACTGCCGAGCAGACGGCGCCACAAGAACGCGGTGGCACCGCTGCCGGGAAGTCCGGATTTCACTTAGTAAAGTATAGACGACCCGTTACGCGGTTTTTGTTGTTTTATAGCAATATGTAATCAAATACCAAATGTTGCATCTCGTATCGTCTGAACAGCAAAACGCCCCATCCTTGATACATGGACGAAACGCTTTAATAATTGCCGCAAATCATTAAGAATCCGGTGTTGCCGGGTTTTCGGGTATGCGCGGCAAAAAGATGCACACCGTTTGAGCGGTGTGCATGAAACATATTAAGGCGGTCAAGCGAAAATATTAACATATTAACAGCGAGTCAAACGTTGACAGCGGGTCCTCAGGCGTCATTCCGGAAAACAAAGTACAGTTCCGTTTCAAAAATTACCGGATACCGGCTGTCGTTTTTAAGAAGCTTTGACAGAGTCATCCCTTTTCCGAGGATAATGTAATCGATCCGGTGCTCTTCGAAAAATGACCCGTAATCTTCGTCTTCGGAATACAGTAGTCCGGAATATTCAGTGAAAATATTCGTGTCGTTAAAATTCGGCGTATAAAGGTCCTGGCGCCCGTCGATGAACACGGGGATATCATTGAAAATGAAATATCCCCCGATGTTGTAGTCGTTGAAAATGCGCCGCATCTCCGGGTGTGTCCTCACGTAGTTTACCAGTTCATACGGATATTCCG
>JAAYAR010000170.1 GCA_012719235.1 Clostridiales bacterium | reverse complement strand
CCGTCAGGATCGTTTCCCTTTTCGGCTCAGAAGATAAAGAACTGACGGCGTTCAGCGCCCGGGCTCTCGTAACATTTTTGTTCATGCTGCCCCTTATCCCGACGCAGGTGCAGGGCGCCGGCTTCTTTCAGGCCATCCGCAAGCCGATGCATTCGATCCTCCTCAGTCTGTCGAGGCAGGCGATAGTATTCGTACCGGCGCTCGTTATACTGCCGAGGTTTTTCGGGCTTGACGGCGTGCTCTATGCCGGGCCCATCGCAGATTCCATCTCGTTCGTCATAACTCTGCCTATGCTCGTATATCACCTGAGAAAACTCAGAAAGTCATCTATGTCCCAATCTCAGGTCCTGGCGGTTGAGTGAAAACGGCAAATGTCAATGAAACAAGGGGGGATAGATCAGCGTCCTGTATCAGCAGCTCATTCAGGTATTCCATCAATTGTACGCAGCAAATCGGAACCTCCGGCAACGCGGAGAATCGCATCCCAAAACGCAAGCACATGTGTAAGAAAACAGTTATTATCAAACTGCATTAAGGAGGAACATACTTTGAAGAAGGCAAAAATCGCTCTTTGTATCATCTTCTGTGTCGTTCTCGTCATGTCTGCGCTTGTCGGCTGCGGCAAAGCGGAACCTGAAGACACAACACAGACAGCGACACCGCCCCCGGCGTCATCAACTCCCACGGCTTCACCCCCTCCCGCGCCGACCCAGCCCCCACCCCCTCCCGAGGATGTGAAGTATAAAGAAGATATAGTCGTCACCCTGGGCGATAAGGTCGCCGTGATCGACATATTCAACCCCGCGTTCCAGTCGAGCCAGGCGGCTCTTGTGACAAACATGATCTATGACAACCTGGTCTACTGTACGATGGATACCACGTACGAGCCGGAACTTGCCACTTCATGGGAAACGGACGACTACAAGACGTTCACGTTCAAGCTCCGCGACGACGTCAAATTCCACAACGGGGAGCCGTTTACAGCCGACGACGTGGCCTTCACCATCGACAAAGCGAGAGAATCCGTCGGCACCATGATAAACGACAAATTCTCGCAGATAGAAAAATACGAGATCGTCAACGACTACGAGATCATACTTACGCTTAAACAGGCAAATGTCGATTTCATCTATGACATCTCTTACCCCACCTACCCCATCGTGAACAGGGAAGCTTATGAGAACGATCCCGACAAAGGCGCGTGGGTCGGGACGGGGCCCTGGATCGTCACGGATTTCTCATCCAACGACTATATCAAGTTTGTCCGCAACGACAATTACTTCAAAGAACTGCCCAAGGCAAAGACGTTCACCATGAAGTATGTCGCCGAAGAGACCGCCAGAATGATCATGTTTGAAAACGACGAGCTGGATTTCACCGGTGTGAGCTCCGACAAAGTGGATATCTACAGAAACGATGACCGCTTTATTCTGAACTCATACGTTATGAACAACACGAACTTCGTCGCGTTCAACATGAACGACCCGCTTCTTTCCGATATCAACTTCAGGCTGGCCTGCGCCCACGCGTTCAACAACCAGGAATGCGTCGACATTACCCTGAACGGCTACGGCGTGGCTGCGCCGACCTACTGGGGGTACAGGACCCAGTATAAGAACACGGACCTGCAGCCCTATACATATGACCTTGAGCTGGCCAAGGAATATCTGGCAAAGACAAGCTACAACGGAGAACCCATAGAGGTCATCTGCGCAATGCCGCACACCATCAAGAACGCGCAGGTGTTCCAGTCGCAGATGGCGCTGATCGGCATCAACATCGAGATCTTCGAAACAGACGGCGCCACACTGTCGGCCAACACGATGTGGGGCAATACAGACGCGCAGATCGTCGTCAACTCCGGAGCGTGGTCGGGCCTCGCCAACTCGATCAGAAACTACGTCTATCCGAACAATAACGCGAATAAGGCCAACTACAGCAATCCGGAAGTCTCCGCTCTGCTCGACCAGGCGTCCGTCGAGACCGACGAAGCGAAGCGCGAACAGCTCTACAAACAGGTCCAGGCGATCGTTCACGAGGAGCTCCCCTACCTGCCGATATTCAACATGGAACTGTTCATCGGAGGCCAGGCGGGCACCGGCGGCATCCTCTTCTTTGCCAACAATAACCACGACTACAGTCTGGCGTACAGGATAATCGATTGACGGCACACGATTCTTAGTTTCGGGGCAACAGCCTCCCGTACGGAGCTGCGGCGGAACGGTCCTGACCAAAGCCCGCCGCGGCTCCGTACGAACAGATTATGAAAGGGTCATGCGTATATGATACGTTACACGATCAATCGTATCCTCTGGCTCATCCCGATTTTGATATGTGTTTCCTTCATCATATTCGGACTGCTGGAATTGGCTCCCGGCTCCATCATTGACACGATGATAACCGAAGAGATGACTACCGAGGATATAGAGATACTGAAAGAAAAATACGGCATGGACAAGCCGATGATCTACCGCTACGGCCTGTACATGTGGAACCTGCTCCACGGGGATCTAGGCACTTCACAGGTGACCGGATTGCCGATATTTGAAATGTATATGTCAAGATGGCCCAACACGCTTATGTTGTCCCTGTCGTCGCTGGTAGTCGGGGTATTGATCGCCATACCGCTGGGGATATTCGCCGCGAAGTACGCGGGGACCATCTGGGACAATCTTACGACGGGGTTTACGATGCTGGGCCTGTCGATGCCCGCTTTCTGGCTGGGCCTCCTGCTTCTGATCTGGTTTGCATACCGTATAAGGATATTTCCCGCGGGGTACGACGGCACGTGGAAGTGCTTCGTCATGCCGGTCATCGCAAACGGGTTCTCCATGTCGGCGACGATCACGAGACAGACGAGGTCGGCGATCCTTGAAGTCAACCGGAAGGATTACCTCAGGACCGCCCGCGCCAAAGGGGTACCGGAGCGGCAGGTCACAAGAAAGCACGTTCTTGCAAACGCCTGGATACCCATCATTACGCAGATCGGCCTGATGACAGCCATGACCCTGGCCGGTTCGGCCGTTATCGAGGCGGTCTATTCCTGGCCGGGCGTGGGGTATATGCTGGTGGACGCCATCTCCCGGCGCGACGTGACGATGGCGTGCGGCACCGTTATACTTACCGCGACCTTGTACGTTCTTATCCTTCTTGTTGTTGATATCATCTATGCGGTCGTCGACCCGAGGATAAGGGCTCAGTACACATCCGGAAAGAGAAAGAGGAGGACGGCCTGATGAGAAAGAGCAAATCAGCGACGCTCATCTCCAAACAGTACAGGAGAAAAGGCTTTCTTATTGAGGTCTGGCTGAGACTGCGCACGAACCGCGGCGCCGTTTTCGGTCTTGCTGTGCTCGCTTTATTCATATTGATCATGGTCTACACATTCATTTTCATGACTCCCGCCGACGTGTCGAAGATCGACTCGAAGAGCCGCTATCTGCCCCCCAGCTCGGCGCACCCGTTCGGCACGGACGACATGGGGCGCGACCTGTTCGTAAGAGTACTCTACGGCACCAGGTATTCACTTGCGATAGCGTTTGGCGCAGTCGGGATCGGGGCGGTCATAGGCACGTTTTTCGGCTCGATCGCCGGATATTACGGCGGCTGGACCGATCAGATCATAATGCGCATAACCGACGTTCTGCACTCGCTGCCCGGGATACTGCTCGGTATGGTCATCGTCACCATACTTGGAGCGGGTCTCCAGACCCTTATGATAGCTATCGGTTTCACCGTTATCTCAGGCTTCGTACGCATGGCAAGGGCTTCCGTGCTGTCCGTCAAGACCAGCGAATTTGTCGAGTCCGCAAGGGCTATCGGCATGTCCGAATTCAGGATCGTGTTCTCTCAGGTCCTGCCAAACAGCATCTCCCCGCTGATAGTGACATTCACAGCCAGGATGGCCACTTCCGTTCTGGCCGCAGCGGGCCTGAGTTTTCTCGGTTTCGGTGTTCCGGTCCCGCTTCCGGAATGGGGCGCGCTCATTTCCGCGGGGCGCAACTACCTGACCACGGCTCCGCACCTCACTCTCTTCCCGGGTATATTCATCATGCTGATGGCTTTCTCGTGCGCGCTTCTGGGTGACGGGCTTCGTGACGCGCTTGATCCGAAACTGAATAAGTAGGAGGAAGACTATGAGTAACGAAAGCCTGACAAAGAGTATGACGGGCGGCGCTGCGGAAACCGGCGAAAACGTTCTGGAAGTCAAGAACCTTGTCGTGCATTACGTCCTTAAGAAGGAGACTGTCGAAGCCGTCAACGACGTAAGCTTCACCTTGAAAAGCGGCCGTTCGCTGGGCCTTGTCGGTGAGACGGGCGCCGGCAAGACGACTACGGCCCTCGCGATCATGAACCTCGTTCCGAATCCTCCCGGCGTCATCAAGAGCGGGACGGTAAACGTATGCGGGCACGAGATGCTGAAGCTGAAGCCGATCGAACTCGCAAAAATACGCGGTGCGGATATCTCGATGATATTCCAGGATCCGATGACCTCCCTGAACCCGGTCATGACCGTCGGAAATCAGATAGCCGAGAGCGTCAAACTACACGAAGACTGCTCGCATTCCCAGGCGTTTGACCGCGCGGTGGAAATGCTGGAACTTGTGGGCATCCCCGGCGCCCGGGCCAGCGAGTATCCGCACGAGTTCTCAGGAGGCATGCAGCAGCGCGTTGTTATCGCGATAGCGCTGGCCTGCAACCCCCGCGTCCTGATAGCCGACGAACCTACCACCGCGCTGGACGTCACCATTCAGGCGCAGGTCCTCGGCATGATGAGCGAGCTGAAAACAAAAATGAATACCGCACTGCTGATGATAACCCACGACCTCGGCGTCGTCGCAAAGATGTGCGACGAGGTGGCCGTCATGTACGCGGGCAGGATCGTTGAGAAGGGGACGCTTGAGGATGTCTTCAACAACACCATGCACCCGTACACCGAGGGACTCTTCAACTCACTGCCGAAGATCGACAACAGAGATACAGAACTTAAGCCGATACCCGGCCTTATGGCGGATCCAACAAAGCTGCCCGTCGGATGTTCCTTCGCGCCCCGCTGCAGCTATGCCACGGACGCCTGCCGCGCGAGACGCCCGGAGGACCGGTATGTCAGCGATACGCATATGGTGGTCTGCACGGCGTATGAGGACCCGGCTTTTCATATTGAGGGGTGGCAATAATGGACAGTCATTTTTTAGAAGTCCGGAACCTGAAAAAATACTTTAAAAGGACGAGAGGAAACGTCCACGCCGTCGACGGAGTGAATTTTACCATCGACAAGGGCAAGACGCTGGGCGTGGTGGGGGAATCCGGCTGCGGGAAGTCGACGCTCGGCCGGTGCGTCCTCAGGCTTATAGAGCCGACAGACGGAGAAGTGCTCTATGAGGGCAGGGATATCTGTAAACTGAACAAGCGCGAACTGAAAGACCTCCGCAAGGAGATGCAGATAATTTTCCAGGACCCCTTCTCCTCCCTCAATCCGAGAAAGACCGTCCTCGACCTCATCGCCGAGCCGATAAAGTTCAACAAACTAATCCCCAACGCCTCCAAGGCGGATATCGAGAACCGTGTCCTCGAGCTGATGGAGACCGTGGGCATCGCCGAACGCCTCATCAACACGTATCCCCACGAACTTGACGGCGGGCGCCGCCAGCGCATAGGCATAGCGAGGGCCCTTTCGCTGAACCCGAAATTTATCGTGTGCGACGAGCCGGTGTCCGCGCTCGACGTTTCGATACAGGCGCAGATCCTCAACCTTCTGAAAAAGCTCCAGAAGGAACTGGGCCTCACCTACATATTCATCACGCACGATCTTTCCGTGGTCAATTATTTCTCAAACGACATCATGGTGATGTACCTGGGGCACGTAGTGGAAATGGCCCCTGCAGCCGAACTGTTCCGTAATCCGATGCACCCGTACACAAAAGCTCTTTTGAGCGCCATACTCCTGCCCAAAGTCAACGGCAACCCCGAAAGGATACAGTTGCGCGGCGAGGTGACGTCGCCCATCGACCCGCCCGACGAATGCCGTTTCGCGAAACGCTGCAATTACCTCTGCAAGGCCTGCAGCGCCGGCACCCCGCCGCTGCTTGAGGTCGAGCCGAACCATCTCGTGGCCTGCCACTGTATTAAACCCGGAATGAATATACTGCAGGAGCAGCCGCACCTCATTTCCGGCAGATAGCAGACATCTGGCGCCTCGGGCCTGATAATCGGATCTTTGCTGACGGCATATCGCGGTCGGCAGGTTGTTTTGTTGTCTTTTCGGTCGTCAAAGAGGCATTTTTTCGGAAAATTCGGGCGGCAGCGCACGGGTTTTATATGAAAACCGATTATTTTCGGCCGCCGGGCGCAGAGTAAAAACAGCGGACTTCAAGGAGGACTGCACATTGTCCGAGCGTATTACCGATCTGACAGGCGGCAGAAGGACCGTCATATTTATGGGCGAGGCCGGCTGCGGAAAATCCGAGCTCTCCATCAATCTCGCGGTAAGGCTGAAAAAAGAGACAGACCGCCCGGTCCATTTCTTTGACATGGACCAGACGAAGCCCCTCTTCCGCTCCCGCGACGTCGCGGACAAGATCAGGAGCGAAGGGATAGTCTTTCACAGCAACTTCGATCTGTCCGTGGAGGACCAGGCCGCGATCGCCCCCGGAGTCATCGAGGCCGTAAACGAACCGGACAGCTTCGTTATCATGGATATCGGAGGAAACGAACACGGCGCACGGATGATCGGGCAGTTTTCCGAATACCTGAACAGACCTGACAGCATCGCATTTTTCCCGATAAACCCGTATCGCCCCTGGTCAAAAGATCTGCCCTCGATCGCTGAAACGTTCAGAAGGATCACAGGGGCGTCAAGGACCGCGAACATCCGCGTTATCAGCAATCCGAACTGCGGCCCGGAAACTACGGCGGAGGACGTGGTTTCGGGCAATGAAAAACTGGAGAGCATGCTCGGCGGGGCGTGCGAGATCTCATTCGTGTGCGCCCTGGAGCACCTTTGCCCCGAGCTGAAAGACAGGATAAAAAAACCCTTGTTCCCTGTGAAGATTTACATCCTCTACCCCTGGCTCCGGTAGCGGGCTTCCGTGCCTGCCGCGTATGATCCGATACCCGGCCGTATTATTCTAAAGGAGAAAGATATATGCCGAAAATCGTTGTTTTATCGGAATATTGTAAAGGCTGTATGTTTTGCGCCGAAGCCTGCCCAAAAAAAGTGATAGGCAGCTCCGGGTCGGCAAACGCCAAGGGCTATCAGTATGCCGCGGCACTGAACCCCGACGACTGCATCGGCTGTGCCATCTGCGCGACCGTGTGCCCCGATGCGGCCATCGAGGTATACAAGTAAGGAGTGTACATACAATGGAGAAAGTGTTCATGAAAGGCTGTGAGGCTATCGCCGAAGCGGCCATACGCGCCGGTTGTCGTTTTTTTGCGGGCTATCCCATCACGCCGCAAAACGAGATCCCGGAATACTTTTCGAGAAGGATGCCGCAGCCTGACGTCAGAGGGGTGTATCTGCAGGGGGAGAGCGAGACCGCATCGGCGGCCATGCTGTTCGGCGCGGGCGCGACGGGCACCCGCAGTATGACGTCCTCTTCCAGCTGCGGGATATCCCTGATGAGCGAAGCCATAGGGTGGATGGCGGGGTCCTGCCTGCCGGTCGTCATCTGCAATGTCGTAAGAGGCGGCCCCGGGATCGGTTCCATCCAGCCCGCCCAGCAGGACTATTTCCAGGCGACGAAAGCTTCCGGCAACGGCGGTTTCCGCATGCTCGTCCTGGCCCCGTCCACCGTACAGGAGGCCGTCGACATGACGTACAGGGCGTTTGACCTTGCCCAGAAATATATGTACCCCGTCTATATCCTCTGCGACGGATTCACCGGAGCGATGATGGAACCGGTGGTGCTTCCCGAAATGATGTCCGACGAGGCCATCGCGGCCGAGAAAAAGAAGAACGAGTCCTGGGCCGTGACGGGCAGAAAGGGCGCGGCGAAGGGCAAGAGGATCCACTGCGGCACAAGGCACGGGATACCATCCACTCTTGAGGAGAAAAACATAGCCGACTGGAAGATGTACGAGCAGTGGAAGATTGACGAGGTCGAATATGAGTGCTATAAGACCGAGGACGCCGAGCTTATCATAACGGCGTACGGCGTATCGGCGCGCATCTCGCGCTCCGCGGTAGACATCCTCAGAAACGAAGGTTATAAAGTGGGACTTATCCGCCCCATAAAGGTTCATCCGTTCCCGGAAATTGCTTACGAGCAGCTGGATTACGACAAACTGCGGGGTATTTTGTGCGCGGAAATGTCGATCCCGCCGCAATTCGCGTACGACGTCGAAGCAGTCGTGCGCAAGCGCACGCCTATTGCTACCTGCCTCCGCTCCGGCGGCGAGATCATAGAGCGGTCGGCCATAATTGACGCCGCCAAGAGGTTGTACGGCGATAAATAAGGGAGGATAATATGGAAAAGATCTACTCAAGACCTGCCGGGCTGAAAAAGATGATCAACGGCTACTGCCCCGGCTGCCTCCACTCCGCAGCGGGGAAGCTGATAATGTCTGTACTTGAGGAGCTCGACCTGCTCGAGAAGACAGTGATGGTCGACGGCGTCGGCTGCTGCGCCAGCAATCACTCCTATATAGACATAGACGCCTGCGGGTCGCCCCACGGACGCCCCGGCGCCGTCGCTTCCGCCATCAAGCGCTGCAGTCCGGAGACCATTGTCGTGACATATCAGGGCGACGGCGACCTGGCCTCCATCGGCCTCGCCGAGACCATGATGGCCGCGAACCGCGGCGACAATATCTCCGTTTTCTTCATAAACAACGCAAACTACGGCATGACCGGCGGCCAGATGGCGCCCACCACCTTGATGGATATGAAGACTTCCACCACTCCCTACGGGCGTCATGCGGACGAGCACGGCTATCCGATGCATATGTGCGAAGTGCTCAATACTCTCACGGCTCCTTCCTACATAGCCCGCGTCACCTGCATCGACGCGCCGAACATGCGCAAAGCCAGAGCGGCCGTAAAGCAGGCCATCCAGCACCAGCTGGACGGAAAGGGCTTTTCAATGGTGGAGTTTGTTTCAAACTGCCCCACAAACTGGGGGGTATCTCCTTTGGAGTCACTGAAGTTCATCAAAGAGAAGATGCTGCCCGAGTTTCCGCTCGGTGAGTTCCGCAACCGGTGAACCCGCCGAGCCGGGTGTTCACGCTCTGCCTCGCTAAGGCCCGGCCGCGCCCGGGGCCGGCAGAAGGCAGTCCTGTCTTTGCACGAATCGGACGATGAGGAGGACCTTATGGAAAACACAATTCTAATCGGAGGCATCGGCGGCCAGGGCGTCATGGTGTTCGGTCAGCTGCTGTGCTATACCGCGGTCGAGACCACTGATAAATACGTTACGTATTTCCCCTCATACGGCATGGAGAAACGGGGAGGGACCTCAAACTGCTACGTGACGATCTCCGACGATCCCGTAGGCGCGCCCAAGGCGGAAAAGGCCAGTTACGTTGTAGTTCTGGCAGACCCCGCGATGGACAAGTTTCAGAACACTCTCCTGCCGGGCGGAACGATGTTTGTTGACAGCTCGGTCTGCACAAAAAAGACGCACCGCACCGACGTCGACGTCGTCGAGGTGCCGGCGGGCGAGATAGCGCGGGAACTCGGCGACGCTCGGGTGGCGAACCTCTGCATGATCGGCGCGTTCATAGGATATACGCAGGTGCTCCCGCCGGAGAAAGTACTTGCCACCGCCTTTAAGAAAGTCGGTTCAAAGCGCCCGGAGCTGAACGCGCTCAACGAGGCGGCATTTTACAGAGGACTGGAGATCGGCACGGCCGCGAGAGGCCGTAAAAAAGATGCGAATTGACACGCCGGAGATACAGCGGCTCCCCGGGACGGTGATCAGCGATTATGGCAGTGGAGGATGAAGATGACCGAAAAAGAGAATTTTATGATGTTTATGCGCGGCGAACAGCCCGCGTGGGTACCGAGGTACGGTATGGGCCAGGACCCGTACTCGGAATATCCGCCCGCTGTCATGACTGTCACGCCGGAGTTCATCAACGAGCGCAGGACTCCTCAGGGCGGGTTTGACATCTGGGGCGTCGAATACGTGGCGACGGCGGAAACAGGCGGTATGGCGCTGCCTGTCCCGAATAAATTCATACTTGACGATATAACCAGATGGCGCGACGTAATCAAAGCCCCCGATATCTCTCATATCGACTGGGAGGCCGCGGCAAGAAAGAGCCTGGCAAATATCGACCGTGAGCAATCGGCTGTCGTCGTTCGCATACATCTGGGATACTTCCAGACTCTCATGGCATTTATGGGGTTCACCGAGGGGCTTTGCGCCATGCTGGAAGAGCCGGACGAAGTTCTCGCGCTTTTTGACTACATGTGCGGCTTCTACACGGAAGTAAACAAAAAGTGCCTCGAGTATTTCAGACCCGACTTCGTCGAGCTGACAGACGATACGGCTGCGGCCCGCAATCCGTTTATCTCGGCAGATATGTACAGGCGGCTCGTAAAACCGTTCCACATAGCCGAGATGCGGCCGGCCGTCAACGCAGGTCTGCCTGTGATGAAACACAACTGCGGGCGCTGCGAGGACTTCATCGATGACTGGTTCGATATAGGCGTGACGGCATGGAACCCCGCTCAGGTAGAAAACGACCTCGACGGCATAAAGAAAAAATACGGCAACAGGCTCGGTCTGTGCGGCTGCTGGGACACGTCGGGCCCCGTCAACTGGCCCGGCGCCAGCGAGGAGACTGTCCGTCAGGCGGTCCGCGACTGTATCGACCGCTTTGCTCCCGGGGGCGGATTTTGTTTCCGGGGAGGAACGCTGGGCCCCAGGGACGATCCCGATACGATGAACAAGCGGCGATGGATATCGGAGGAATACGACAGCTACGGCAGGACATTTTACGACTGAACCTTTCCGTCACCTGACCGCTTTTACCGGTACGGAGCCGAGCAGGACCTGCGACAGGGCTGCGGCCATATTATCCTTCTTTTTCAGACAGACCGCCCCGCCTCCCGGAAAGGAGGCGGGGCGGTCTGTCCAGGTCTGTCCGTGTTCCTGCGGCCGCGAAAATCCGTATCCGCGATCCGCCGCCGCTTTCGGAACGGCCCTGACCTTTGTAACACAGGCTTTCGGGTTTTTGTATCATATATAAGGGGTGTTATTTTGAAAGTCGCAATTCTGACCATGTTCAACGGCCTGAGCAGCACGTATTCCCTTGTAAACGTTGTCGCGGAACATCTGAAAATGCTCCTTGACGCCAAGGTGGATACAAAAGTGCTCGTCTGCGAGGACTGCCCCGACAGCGACAGGCAGGGGATCTTCGCGCGCGGGGAGCTCGAATGGGTCAAAATCACAAACAGGCTGGGCGGCAAGCGGATCCACTGGCGCGACTACTCTCAGCCGGACGGAGAGCTGCACGATACTTTTCATGACGAGGCCGGGGTGATAGCGCAGGATTTTATAACTCATCTGTCGGACGTGGACGTCTGCATCATGCACGACATCCACTATCAGGGGTGGCATCTGGTGCACAACGCCGCGATAAGGATCGCTCAGGAAAAGCTGCCGGGCGTGAGGTTCATCGCGTTCACACATTCGGCTCCGGTCAATCGACCGCCAAATCCGAAGTACCCGTTCTCCTGCCGGTATACTCCTATGCCGAACACGGTCTATGTCTATCCTACGCAGTCGGGGATACCCGCGCTTGCCAGGCAGTACGGCGTTCCGGAGGGAAAGTGCAGGGCCGTGTACAACAGCCTGGACCTGCTGTCCGTGATGAGCAGCGACGTCAAAGCGGTGCATGATAAGATCGATCTGCTGAGCCCCGACATCCTGATCGTATACCCGGGCAGGTTCTCGACGGGGAAGAAGTTTGAAAAGGTGGCGGCCCTGGCCGGGGCCATCAGAAAGAAAACGGAGCTGAGCGTCAGGGTGGTGTTCTGCGATTTCCCCTGCATGGACATTGAGCCGGAAAAATACAAGGACGCCATCAGAAAGATCGGCTGCTTCTACGGCCTTGAAGACACGGATATGCTGTTTACGAGCGATATCGGCTATCCTCAGGGGTTTCCGAGGAGCGCCGTGTTCGAATTGTTCACCCTGTCCAATCTGTTTATCTGTCCGTCATACTCGGAGTCGTTCGGACTGACTGTCCTTGAAGCTGCAAGCAGGGGCAATTTTCTCGTTCTGAACGAGATGGTCCCCGCCCT
>JAAYAR010000169.1 GCA_012719235.1 Clostridiales bacterium | reverse complement strand
GTTTCGATTGCGGTCTGCCGGATATACAGCACCTTCAGATTCTGTATCCCCATAAAAGCCCTCATAGAGGTGACGCGTGCATTCCCTGCGTCGATATTTTCAAGAAGCGGACAAGCGGAGAGCGCCGAAAGGTCGGATACCTCGGTGTCATACAGGCATAGATTACGAAGGGAGGGCAGGGAGGCCAGAGGCGAGACATCGTGGATCGGATTTTGCTTGAGATCAATGTCCTCTAAAGAAGTTAGCCCTGTAAGCGGCGAAAGGTCGCTGATATCCTGAAAGGAGATACACAGAATCCGCAGGTTTTTAAGTTTTTGCAGATCAGTTAGTGAGCGGATACCGCCGTTTTTCAGCACGCCGTCGTTCAGAACTATATGCTGGCCGAGCTCCCCGTAAGCCTCGCGGTCGGCCGCCGCCTGATCACCAAAAATATAAATCTCAGTGACATTCAGCAGTTCTCTTTCATCTATCGGCTCGTCTTCGGTTTTATCCAAAACAAGCCGGACCGCCTGCTCGATGAGCGGTTCCTCAAACGAAACGCCGGACGAAACGGAAAATGCCGGCGTAAAGTCTGTGTAGCGTCCGATGGCAAATCCGATGCACAGGCATGCCGCGCAGACGAGAAAACCGCACGCAAGGCGCAACGCGCGCTTTTGTCTGTGCCCGTCTGCATTACGCAAATCAGCCCTGACTTTGTGGGCGGAGGCATAACGCCTTTCAGGCGCGAAGTTCGTGCATGCTGCTACGATTCTCCGCAAGCGGGGGTTCTGGATTTTCGGTACAAGTGTTTTCAGATGGGAATCCCCGGTCAGCAACCAGCCAAGCAACACGCCCAGGGAAAAGATGTCGGCGCGGCAATCGGTCTGCGAATAGCCGTATTGCTCGGGCGGCGCGAAATCCATAGTACCGAAGCATACTGTATCCTTCCGCGCGCTCTCGTCATACACGCGGGAGATGCCGAAGTCGATCAGCGTAATTTTTCCCTTCGCGTCCACTATGATATTCTGTGGCTTGATATCCCGGTGGATCACGGGCGGCGTTTGACTGTGCAGATAGGAGAGTATGTCGCAAAGCTGAAGGACGATGGGGACGATCTGTTTCTGCGTCAACTGGTTTTCGGCGGCGTATCGGTCAAGCGGCGTTCCCTCGACATACTCGCGCACAACACACAGCATCCCGTCGTTTTGGTATTCGGCGGCGAACCGGGGAAGGCCGGAATGACGGAGATTTTTCAAAAGCATTCCCTCTGTAGTACGGGAAATCAGCCTTTTGTCGGTGTAGCACTTGGCCAGGAAATAGCCGCCCGTTCGCCGGTCCTTGACCCGCAGCGTTTCGCTTGCAGCGCTGTGCGCGATGCACTCCATCGCTTCATAATCAGCAATGAACTCCTTGGGGTAACGGTTATCGTCATACCCATCTGAAACGCTCTGATCTAAAAATTCATTCATATTTGTCCTCCCGGCCCAGCAGGGTCAGACCCATCGCGCCGAGAATGTTTTGCGTGTACCCCATGTTCTGATGCTCATGGAGGCAGCGGAGTATCACGCTATCTCGCGGAATCTTGGG
>JAAYAR010000168.1 GCA_012719235.1 Clostridiales bacterium | reverse complement strand
CCGCCGCCAAAGCCGGTTATGCCCAAAAGTCCGCCGGGTGTGGACTTTTGGGCATTGTATCGCCGGTTTTATATTCGATCCGTTCATAATCAAGTGTGGCAGCGGTAACTTTGACAAGGGGTCGGTGATGTCACTTGATGACAAACGACTGTTCTTTTGCTAAAATACATTTCGAAAAGATAAAATCATCAATAATCGCTGTTCCGCTCAGTAGATGAGATGTGGCAAGCTTAGGGATGGTTCTAGAAGGAGCTAAATGAATGAACAGCAAATACAATCTCACTGAGGGCGGAATTCTTCAAAAGCTGCTGCTGGTTGCTTTGCCTGTCATGGGTTCGCAGGCCCTGCAGATGCTTTACAATCTCACCGACATGTTTTGGCTCGGTCGGCTGGGGGCGGACGCAATAGCGGCTTCGGGTACTGCCGGCATGTATATGTGGCTGTCATTCGGATTTCTTATCATCGGTCGAATGGGTGCCGTGATCGGAGTATCGCAGGGTCTCGGGCGAAATGACCCGGAGGATGCGCAGCGATATACGCAAAACTCTGTTTATGTTTCGCTCGCGCTCGGTGTTTTTTACGGATTGCTTCTTATTTTTTTCCGCAGGCCCTTCATTGCGTTCTTTACCATACCGGATGCGAATGTTACACAAAGAGCGGAGCTGTATCTTCTTATTGTCGCGTTTGGAATGCCATTCTCCTTCCTCACGTCAGTCTTTGACGGCACGTTTGCGTCTTCCGGCAACTCGCGCACACCTTTTCTGATCAGCATTATCGGCCTGTGCGTCAACATGGTGCTGGATCCCGTGTTTATTTTCACGTTAAAAGGCGGTGTCGCCGGCGCGGCGATCGCCACGGTTATCGGTCAGATCGTAACGTTTGCAGCTATGCTTATAGCCATATACAGAAGCCGCCATCGTCCATTTGCAAACTTTCGCCTGTTTACCCGGCCGTCTTTGCCGCATATTTCGCAGATCCTCCGCTGGGGGATCCCGGTTGGACTCGAGAACATGTTTTTCACAGCCATGGCCATGGTGACCACCCGCTTCACCTCGGTATTCGGTACAGGTGCGCTGGCTGCAAGCCGTGTCGGATCACAGGTAGAATCAATGACATGGCTTCTCGGCGGCGGATTTGGCACCGCGCTTACAGCGTTTATGGGTCAAAACTACGGGGCGGGCAAACGCGATCGTATCAGGCAGGGCTTTCGTCTGTCCGCTCTTGTCATGGCGGGGTACGGTCTTTTAGTCACGGCGATCCTGATCTGGGGCGGACGTTTACTGATCTCTCTTTTTATAAGCGAGGCGGAGTACATTCCCCTGGGTATCGCCTATTTGCGGATCACTTCTTTTTGTCAGATACCGCAATGCCTTGAGACAGTTGCCGCCAGTGTGTTTAAAGGCACGGGGAGGACCGTCCCTCCATCGATCGTCAGCATTGTCTCTAACGCGCTTCGCGCTCTGCTCGCGTGGATACTGTCGGGCACAGCGCTCGGCGTTTACGGCGTATGGCTCGGCATCTGCCTGGCTGCGGTAATACGCGGCTGCTGGGTTTTTATCTGGTACCTGCTGTCCGCACGCTCAACGCTGCGCGGCATTACACCCCGCACACAGGAACTGATCGAATAGGATTTATCAATTTGTAATAATTCTCTGTTGACCCTGGTATTATTTCTCTCGGGGAATTCTATTTGCGCATTGCGACGGGTATGCCGCCCCTCCGGAAAATGTAGAAAAGCCTGCAGCTCAAAGGATTTTGCTTGCCCATACGGGGCGGATCCATTATCTTGCAGGCTTTCTTTATACGGTTAGGTTAGTAGAAGGTATTATATCAAAGCTTCGGTCAGACGATCATTAATTCAAAATGATTTCTGTTTGTTTTCAGCAGACCTTCCTTTTGCAGCTTTGATATTTCAACTGACATAGCGGCACGCTCGACACACAGATAGTCGGCTAATTGCTGGCGGTCAAAAGGAATATCGAACGACAAAGACGAGTGTTTTATTGATTCGGAGGATAAGTACGATAACAGCTTTTCCCGGGTCGTTCGCTTGCTGACATGTGTGATCTTCTCGGTGAAGACCAATATCTTGTTTGCCATGACGCTTACCAGATTGCGGATCAGCTTTTGATGATGGTCACAGGCTGTAGGGCATGTAACAAGCAGCCGTCTCATATTCAGCAGAAGGATTTTACTGTCCTCATCCGCTACGACACTGATATTTAAAACGGAACCGGGCCTGGCGGCGAAAGGCTCACCAAAAAAGTCCCCGGGCTGACATTTGGACAGGATATTGCGATGTCCCCAAAGATCCTCCTGAATAATGAGTGCAGAGCCGGTTAACACGAGCCCCATTACCTCGGTAGAGTCTCCGGTTCTGAAAATATACGAACCCTGCTGTTTGGAGATCAATGCTGCATTCACACAGTTGAGAACAGATAGTATTTCATTATCTTCAAGTCCGGAAAAGAAGGGGCAATTTCGCAAAACCGGTAAAAATTGATCCATAAAAACGGCACCTTGTTTGAAATCAAACATACACATTGGAATTATTATATTATTATACTGCCAGAAAAGCAATACAGGATATCTAAAGGATGGTGAACAGTATGATTATGGAAGGATGCCAGGGAAAGCCGAGAACCCCTACCATTATAGAGAAGATCTGTCCACAGTGTGGCAGTGAGGTCGAGCTGTTTTCCATAGATACCGTAATGCAGTGTGAGAATTGCGGCTTTACGGTGTATAACGATACGCTAAGCTGTGTGCAGTGGTGTAAGTATGCCCGACAGTGTGTCGGAGACGAAATGTATGAGGCCATGATGAAGATCGCCCACGAACAGAAAAAAGCGGCAGTATGATCCGAAAGGTCAGAAGAATCGATTAGGAAAAATACAATGGCTCTGCATGCGATATTTTTATGGCTGACACATTATTGTGATAAATATTGAAATAAAACGTTGTGAATAACAGCATTTATAAAGATAGAAACGCAAAAAAACGAGAGTGCCCGGGCGGTCGTTCGTCCCGGGCACTCTCAATAATCAGCCGGCAAAACCGGTTATATCAGCTGAGCAGCAGCCGGAGTGCGTTTGACCGTGAGCCTTCAGTAATAAACAAGCGCAAAAGCCCTGAAATCTCGCGTTTACAGGCTTTTCAGGCATAAAACAAGAACGCTGACATCGATACTCACTGTATCAATATCAGCGTTCTTATGTGGTGGACGATACAGGACTCGAACCTGTGACCCTTCGCACGTCAAGCGAATGCTCTACCAGCTGAGCTAATCGTCCGGTTTGCGCGATGTACATAATACAATACGTTAGGAAATTTGTCAACGGTTTTGGCCGCTGTTTTTTGCTTTTAACGCCGCGGGCACAAGGGCGCTCGCCCCTATGCGGTCCGCGCCGAGTTCGATAAGCTCCCGCGCGAATTCAAACGTCCGTATCCCTCCTGAAGCTTTTACGCGTATGTTCCGGGCGCAGCCGCGAAGCAGAGCCACGTCCTCGCGTGTCGCGCCGCCGCTCGAAAACCCGGTCGAGGTCTTTACGTAATCGGCACCCGCCCGCTCCGCGGCCCCGCACAGGGCGACCTTCTGCCCGTCGCTGAGCAGGCAGGTCTCAATGATAACTTTCAGGATCTTTCCGCGGCAGGCGCCGCGAATCAAAGAGAT
>JAAYAR010000167.1 GCA_012719235.1 Clostridiales bacterium | reverse complement strand
GAATGATATTCTGAGGCTTCAAGTCGCGGTGAATAACAGGCGGGGACTGGCAGTGCAGATAGCTCAGTATGTCGCAGAGCTGGAGCATTACCGTCATCGCTTCCGGCTCTGAAAGCGGCGCTTCCTCTAAAAGCTCGGCTAATGTCACTCCGGGTACATACTCCCGGACGACGCACAGCACGGTTTCACTCTCATACTCGCCGAGTAAACGAGGCAGGCCGTCGTGTTTCAGAGAGCTTAGTATGTGTCCCTCGTCCTCCCGCGACAGCAGGGATTTATCCATGTAGCATTTCGCTACGGCAAACTCCCCGGATTGCCGGTCCTTCACATACACGGTCTCGCATTCCGGCTTGACCGAAAGCCCCTCTAATATTTCATAGCGAGCAAGGAAGTCGGAAGGATAGCGCGACTCGTCATATTCGGCGGCCAGCTTATCTTTCTGTGTGTTCATGCCGTTCGCCTCCCAACAGGGTCATCCCCATGTCGCTCAGAGAGCTTTGTATTTCCATGATCGTGTTGTGATGGGACAGGCCGTAGATGATGGCGGCGTCCCTTTTGTAACGCGGGTAAAGCAGTGTCCTGCGTGCGGCGCGCAGCAGCGTCTGCGTTTCCTCCACATCAAGCCCGAAGCCAAAGGCCAGACGCAGCACATTGTCCCTTGACGGTTTTCGTGAGCCGCGAAAGAGCTGATGCCCGAAGCCGCGGTCGATCCCGGCGCGGAGGATAACATGCTCCCGTACCATGTTCCGCTCTTTGCAGAGCTTATCCAAATAAATGACGAAGGTCGGCGCAGCCATCGACGCCGCGTTTTGGTCGAGAAAGCTGCGGAGATTGGATGCCTTTAGAATACGTCTAAGTAAAGTGCTTGTGCCAATGGCAGCCGTCTCGGTGTTGTCTGTTTGCATATCAGGCGCCTCCTTTGCCGGGTTTGTTTTTTCGTGGGTCGGTCGGCTTCTCCGCATCAGCGGGGTTGCACCACGAGCGTCCAAATCGTGTCAGACCGGGGATGCGCCCCTGAGTGCAGTATTGGTTGACGCGCCGCTCCGACACGCCCCACTTGTAGGATGCTTCCCGGACGGAGATGTAGTCTTTCACCGCTCCAACCTCCCGGAAATGCTAATTTCACATTTAGATTATATACCAATATCAGCAGCTTTTTAAGAGAGAGCGGAAAGTTTACAAATGTAAGGGCGAAACAAACCGGCAAGCAATGCAGGTGTTATAACACCCGCTTCATTTTGCTTGTTGAGGGCAGCGCCCCCAAGCCCCCTTTCACGCACATTCTGTGCGGCAGCGCATCCTTCGGATGCTTATTGGAACAGGAATGGTCAAGGCCGCTCCTGTTCCTCCGGCTTGAGGGCAGAGAGCTGATAGGCGGGAGACAACGCGATCTTCATATCGTCCACCATCTTTTGAAGCTCAGGAACAAGCTGTGTCAAAGAGATATAGTTGCGAACTGTATCGCCGCTCAGTCCCATCGAAGCGCCGATTTCATCGTCGCTGCGGAAATTAGCCGAAATTTTCGGCGCATTTTCTTTGGACGGTCTACCGGCCTGACGCTTGATGTCTTCCAGCTTCATCTTGTACGCCTTTGCGCGCTCGCTTACCGGCGTGTTCCCACGCTGAATGTTGGAGTCCACCATGATGATAACTGCGGAATCGTAATCCAGATTGCGAACAACGCAGGGCATGGTAGTCCGCTCTGCAAGCTCGCAGCCGAGTTTTCGCCGGTGTCCGGCGACGATCTCATACCCGCCGCCCTGACGCGAGCGGACAATGCCGGGGACGAGGACACCATAGGATTTAATGCTGTTGGTAGTCTGCGTCATCAGGTCGTCGTCATTGACCGAGAACGGATGTCCGGGGAGGGGCTAAAGCTCAGAGAGCGGGATTTCAACGATGGTTTCATTGTTCTGTTGAACAACCTCCGCCTGCTTTTTTGCAGGCTTCTTTTTCGCTTGAGTATTGCCTGCGGTTTCGCTCAATCTATGCACCTCCTGAGATTGAAAAAGGCGCTCCGTGAACGGAACGCCTCGAAATTCGGGTTGCTTATATGGCTTTTTTGATATAAATATCGCTGTTTGATTGCCCGAAACCATTGATATTACTGGATTTTTTCAGGAATATGCTGTAAGAACCCTCGCGCACCATCGAAAAAACCCGTGGCCCTGAGGCCGCGGGCTTTTTATTGCGGAGCATGACCCGTGAAGCATTCAATCTTAATTTTTGAAACAAAACAGGAAATCTACCGGCCCCGCCACTCTACGTGGCGGGGTCATCATTTTGTAATATTTTAAAGCGCCGGCACCGTCAATATGCCGAAAACACTAAAAATAGTACAAAAAGTAGAGAAGCATTTTATATTGAACTGTCCGTCTTCTTTATGTTAATATTAAAATGTCTTCGAGCATACACTGCCGGCACCCGAACGATGTAAACGGATAATATGTAATTACATATCGTATTATCCGTTTCATAAATTTAGAAAGGAAGGTCAGTCTTATGAAAAAAGTACTTGCGATTTTTTTGGCAATACTCATGACACTCGCTCTAGCGGCATGCGCAGCAGACACGTCAAAGGACAAGCCCGAAGACAAAACGGAAAATAAACCTGCAGAAAAACTCGAAGACATCACCGTTAACGAAAACGCACTGGGTTACTTCAAGTCAGGCGTAGATCCCTTCTCAAGGGAAAAGTACACGATCGTATGGATGTACCCCAGAAGGATGGCGGTTATGCAGAACATCGCCGACGCTCTCAAATCGTGGGGCGAAAAACTCAACTATGAACTTATCGACGCGACCGGCGACGGCGACATCGACGAGTTCATCCGGCTGATGGAGCAGTACGCAAATCAGGGCGTCGACGGCTTCCTTCTCAACTTCGATGTCAACTCAAGATTCCGCATAAAGGAAGTTGCGGATGAACTGGGCATCCCCTATTCCTCGGTGCTCAATACCGTCAGGAGCGAAGAGGGCAGCTGCATTGTGCCCTGCGTTACGCTGGACGGATATCAGCTGGGCCTCGATATGATGGACTGGATGTATGAAAACCAGGAGACCTATTGGGGCAAGAAACCCGACCCATCCGAGGTCGGATATTTAGGCGTGACGTGGTCACAGAACAAGGACCTTGACGACCGCTATGTGGCTTCCGCAAAGAAGTTCCTTGAATATTATCCGGGCAACGACTCCCACGTATTCGTCGTCGACGGCGTTGTCGGAAAGATGGACGCGCAGACCGGTACCGACCTGGCGGCTCCGGTCATCTCGGGCAACCCGAATATCAAGTACTGGTACATAGTCGGCGTGCTTGAACAGTATGCGCAGGGCGCCGCTCTCGCGGCCGAGGACCTCGGCATGGGCGCAAACACGATGGTCACAACAGTCAACAGCGACGTTCTTACCGGAATGTGGGATACGGGATATGACGGATGCTTCGTGTCCTGCGTGGCGGTCGCGCCCGAGAATTACGCGGCGCCTTCGATCGCGGCGCTTCTGGCCATCATCGAGGGCAAAGCGACATGGGATACCCTGTGGACCTCAAGGAGAGCCGAGGGCGACCAGTACACTGTCTACAATATGGATACGACTATCGTAACAAAGGAGACGTACAAAGAGTATTTTTCAAAAATCGACGAGATCATTGCAAATACGGATTGGTGATCCTGTCCGGCAACAGTAATGTCTTAATGCCTTAAGTTTGCGTAGTGGCGCATGCCTGATATCACATGCGCCGCTACGCTAAATCAATTTTGCGAAATACAGGGATTAATACAGGAGTTGATTTGGTGGAACACTCACTTGAGTTTTGCAATATAGTCAAGTCGTTTCCGGGTGTCAACGCGCTCAAGGGCGTAAGCTTTCATGCCGAAGGCGGCAGGGTCTGCGCGCTTATGGGCGAAAACGGGGCGGGAAAAAGCACGCTGCTAAAGATACTCAGCGGAGATATTCGCCCTGATGAGGGCTGTTTAAAAATAAACGGCGAAGAGCAGCACTTTTCGTCGCCGCATCAATCGATAAGGGCCAGCGTCAGCGTGATCTATCAGGAGCGCCAGCTTGTGCCCTCTCTTAATGTAATGGAAAACATTTTCCTTGAGGACATGCCCGCCGGCAGGCTCGGCTTCGTCAACGTGGGGGAACTCCGCAGGAAAACCCATGAGATAATCGATCTGTTCGGGCTGCCGATCGAGCCGACCGACACCGTGGGCTGGTTATCCGTCGCTTATCAGCAGATGGTCGAGATAATGAAGGCCTACAGGCGCGACTCAAACATCATCGCGTTTGACGAACCGACGGCGCCGCTGACCGATAAGGAGATCGAAATCCTGTTTAAGCTGATCAGAAAGCTTAAAGAAAAAGGCAAAGTGATCATTTACGTGTCCCACCGAATGGCCGAGATATTCCAGATATCCGACGATATCGTGGTTTTAAAAGACGGCAGCCTCGTAAAGACGCTCCTGACCGAGAACACACATGAGGGCGAACTCGTCAAAGCGATGGTCGGACGCGATATCGGCGACACGTATGCCAATCTGAAGAGAAACGATAAGATCGGCGATGTTCTTCTTGAAGTCAATAATCTCGTAACGTATGACGTCAAAGACGTCAGCTTTAAGCTGCACAAAGGAGAGGTGCTGGGCTTTGCGGGCCTGATCGGTTCCGGGAGGACAGAGCTTATGCGCGCAATCTTCGGCGCAGACCCCATACTGTCGGGCGAGATCAAAATCGAAGGCAGGCCTGTCCGCTTCAGGTCTCCGAGCGAGGCTGTGGAAAACGGCATTGCGCTGTGCCCCGAGGACCGGAAAGAACAGGGCCTCGTGCTCAAGCGGTCGATTTTCGAAAACGTCAGCATACCGGTCCTTAAGAAGGTCAGGAAGGGCCTGTTCCTCAACAGAAAGACAGAGTTTGACCTTGCGAAGAGCGCCGTAAAGAGATACTCGATAAAGACGCCGTCCGTGGAAAAGCGGGTCATGGAGCTGTCGGGCGGAAACCAGCAGAAAGTCATTCTCGGCCGCTGGACGTCTGAGAAAATGGCCACAAAAATATTGATCCTGGACGAACCGACGAAAGGCATCGATGTCGGGACGAAAGCGGAAGTGTATCAGATGGTCTGCGATTTTGCCAGGCAAGGCATCGGCGTTATCTTCATATCTTCAGAGCTGACGGAAGTGCTCAACGTCAGCGATGTGATCATGGTCATGCACAACGGCCGCATAAGCGGATCTGTCACGCGGGAAGAGGCGACTGAAGAGCTCGTCCTTCAGCTTGCGATGAAGGATTAGGGAGAAAGATGCATGGAGAATACGAACAGGCTCAGGAAGATACTGACTTCCAAAGAATTCACGCTATTTGTAACTCTCGTGGCCATCGTGCTGTTATTCGGGTCTATATCACCGAACGGCGCGTTCTTAAAACCCCGAAACATCAGAAGCATCCTCGACTCGATGACTATTTATACGCTCTTCGCGGTCGGCGGAGCTCTGGTCATTATAAGCGGCAACATCGACCTTTCGCCCAGCTACGTCGGTGCCGCGTGCGGCGTCCTGCTGGCAAAACTTCTCAATGACGGCGTCCCCTGGTACCTTGTCGTGCCGATATGCCTGCTGATGGGCGCCGCATTCGGCGTTCTGAACGCGGTGCTGATCAACGAGTTCAAGATCCAGAGCTTCATCGCCACCCTGACGACCGGTACGTTTATCGCCAAGGGGCTCGTATACCTCATACCGGACGGAGTGACGTATCAGATCAAAGATCCTGTTGTCGTTTGGTACAGCACGGGGAAGATCTTCGGCTTTGTACCGATCACGATGATCATTTCGATAGCGATCATAGTGATATTCGGGATCGTTCTGGCAAAAACGAGATTCGGCAGGAGCGTATATCTTATAGGCGGCAACGCCAACGCTGCCAGGCTGGCCGGTCTTAAACCCAAAAAACTTTCATATATAATATTCGCCTGCAGCGGCGCCCTCGGCGCACTGGCCGGTATGCTTTACGCGGGACGGCTGAAATCGGGAAGCCTTGTCGGTACCGTCGACTACGGATTTCCCGCCGTAACGGCCGTTATCCTCGGCGGTGTCTCGCTCGGAGGCGGGACAGGCAATATGCTGGGGTGCTTTTTAGGTCTTCTGATAATAAACGGCTTCAACAACGGCTTACTGGTCATGGGCGTAAAGCCTTACTGGCAGGACGTGGCATCCGGCGTCCTTCTTCTGGTCGCCCTGACGATCGACTACTTCTCGACCCGGGAACGCAAGATCAGGACGACGCTGAGCAGTAAAGGAGGAATGGGGCAGTGAAAGAATTTCTTGAGAAAAAAGTTATTAGAAATAACAACTTTACCTTGACCCTGACCCTGGTCGTCATCCTTGCGGCGTTTCAGCTCATAAACAGGAACTATCTCTCCCTCGGAAATATCAGGAGCATTCTGAACCAGGCGTTTGTTATGGGGACGCTATCCGTGGGCATAGGCTGTCTCCTGATCTGCGGAAAAGCGGACCTGTCCTCAGGCTCTATCGGTATGATGGGCGGCCTGATCGTGACATTCCTGATCAACTGGGGGATCCCCTGGCCTCTTGCAGTAGTCATCACACTCATCGCGGGCGCTTTTATGGGTGCGCTCAACGCGTTTTTTACGAACGTGCTGAACATAATGCCTTTCATTGCGACGCTCGGGGTAGCTACGGTTCTGTCCGGGCTCGGGCAGGTCTTTACGAATATGCAGGACATCCCGGTCAACAACAAGTCGTTCTGGGCTCTCGGTACGACAAAATTCTTCAATCTTCTGCCGCTGCCTTTTCTAATCACTATCGTACTTCTTGTCGTTTACGGAGTGATCCTGAAAAGGACCCGGTTCGGACGACAGGTATACATGACCGGCGGAAACGCGAACGCGGCGCGCCTTGCGGGTATCAACCCCAAAATGATCTCCACGATCCTCTACATTAACAGCGGCATGATAGCGACCATTGCCGGCATCCTCACCGCTGCCCGCGTGAACATGGGCTCGCCGACAGCCATCGTATCATATAACCTTGACGCCATCACCGTGGCTGTCCTCGGCGGCATTTCGTTTACGGGCGGCACCGGCAGCATGTCGGGAGTGTTCATCGGCATCCTGCTTTTCAACAGCTTCAAAAACGGCCTTGTCATATCCGGGCTTGACTCGTATTACCAGATAGTCGCGAGCGGCCTGCTGTTGATGGCCGCGCTGATACTCGACTTCTACCGCGAGAAGTCCAGGCTTAACGCGCTCAGGTCTCACAAAAGGGTCAGCTAGTTTTGCCCGGATCCGCGCCTGCACCACATACCTCCCCGTCAAAAAGTGTTTTATATCAAACGGCAGCCGACGGTCCGGCGCCGGAAATCTTTCTTTTGCCGCCATTGTAGCACAAACCGCCAGAAAACGAATACTTCCGAGAAAATCAGGTAAAAAAGAAAAAAAGTAAGTCCGGGCGTACGGAACTCCGTACTAACTACGGTAAACAGCCGAAAAAATGCGTGATTCCGGATTTCGGCATATACGGAGCTTTGCTGCCGGCAGCATACCGCTCGGCAGCGGAGCCGTGTCCGCCAACCCCACCGGCGCTATCTTCGCGCGCGCGGCAGTGTCCTGTGCGGTCCTGTAAGGTTCTGTCGGGTAGGGTCAGGTTCTGTTCTGTCTGGTACGGTTCTGTCAGGTACGGTTCTGTCAGGTACGGTTCTGTCAGGTACGGTTCTGTCAGGTACGGTAATAACAGATATTTTCTGCCTGATTTCTGCCTGATTTCCAGCATATTTCTATCATGGATCTGCCTGGTTTCTGCCATAGATCTGCCTGATATCTGCCATAGATCTGCCTTTTCGTCAATATTGCTTAAATACTCGCCGGTTATTTGTTTAATACGTCTATTCACCTGTTGTCAGCAGTGTATCTGCCATTTTTCTGCAGATAATCTATAGAAGACCTGCCATATTTCTACCGTACTTCTTCAGAATATTTATAAAGTACCTGCCTGATATCTGCCTTTTTTCTGCCTGATTTCTGCCATAGATCTGCCTGATATCTGCCATAATTTCAGTTTGTACCTGCTTCATACGCGCACCGCAGCGGTAAATCAGCCGCTGCGGTGCGTATGCGTATTCGTGATAAGCGGCGTGCCTTTCGGGACGCGTACGGTTATCAGTAGAATTTTTCGGGGTGCAGCAAGGCGGACGTGCCGCCGTCGCAATAGAGCACGGCTCCGCAGACGAACGCTATTTCACTTGGGACCGTTTTTTGCTCAATGGAAAAACAGACAACGGTACAGTCTCGAAATAATTGCCCGGGTTTGATTGACATTATTTGCTGTTCGAATATATATTGAGAAGACGGAGCGTGCGAAAAAAATAACGGATGTATATCCGACTGAAAGGGCGAAAAATATGTATGAGAAGTTAGTGTTTCCTTTCCCTCAGGAGTACAACGAAGTGGTTGCGGAGGGCGACGACCCCGGATATGTGATAAAGCCTCAGGCATATTTCAGAGGCTCCTCACAAATACCGGGGTCGCAGTTCAACGTCGGTTTTCAGATCTTCGTAAAGCCTTTCTTCCTTGACCGAAACCCTCATCGCCACCCGCAGGATGAATACCTGATCTTCCTCGGGGGATCTTTCCCGAACGTTTTCGAGTGGGACGCGGATATTGAGCTCACTCTCGGACAGATAGGTGTCGACGCCGAAGTTTACCATATCAACAAACCGACGATCGTGCGCATTCCCGCAAACGTGTATCACTGCCCGCTTAATTTTAAAAGGATCGATAAGCCCGTGTTTTTCCAGGCCGCATGCATGATGCCCATGTTCGGCGGGATATACGACACTCCCGACGGGCCAAAGGAGATGTATTACAACGGACCTGTACCGTGTAAATACAACACAAATAAAAAATGCGACTCCTGTGGAAAGTGCCTCGAGGAGGATTGGAAGAGCAATGGCCCCGCGATGACCTGACTTCAGGGGCGGGGACCATAACGAAGGGCTTGCGGAGGTGCGGTCTGATACGCGCATCTGCAAGCCCTTCGTCCGTCGGAAGTTATACTCGTAAGCGTCCGCGGTGTCCGACGCCCTTCCTTTTTTTGTGATGTGCGGTCGCTGCTGCTTGTCAGCCTCCTAAATTGCAGCGTCACACGCCGCTGCCCCGGCAGCCGCGCAGTCGGTACGTAGGGCGGGACTCCCTGCTTTCGGGGCGGAAGAAGCATATCGATCCGGTTGATTCGTAAAATATTACAAATACACCCAAGAATATTTATACAATATACTTGTAATACCTGAATGCTGTGTTATAATTGAAACAATGTCTTTATCAATATTGACGGTGAGGAATTTTTCATGGGAATTTTGTATGAAAATCTGCTGAAGGTCGAGTGGCAGCAGGTAGTTATGTGGGTCATCGGCGGCCTGCTCATCTATCTGGCGATAAAGAAAGACATGGAGCCCGCGCTGCTTCTCCCGATGGGCTTCGGTGCCATCCTCGTCAACCTTCCGATGTCCGGCGCCATAACCCAAGTTTTCGAGAGCGGCACCGAAACAGGTATACTCAGCTGGCTGTTCGACTTCGGTATTGCCACCGAGGTATTCCCGCTCCTGCTCTTTATCGGTATCGGTGCAATGATAGATTTTGAACCGCTTCTAACGAACCCTAAGCTGTTCTTGTTCGGCGCCGCGGCCCAGTTCGGCATTTTCTTCACGCTCGGCGTGGCGGCTCTTCTCGGATTCGATATAAAGGACGCGGCCTCCATAGCGATAATCGGCGCCGCTGACGGCCCCACCTCTATCTTTGTCGCCAATATCCTTAAATCGAATTATATCGGGCCTATCGTCGTGGCTGCCTATTCATATATGTCACTCGTGCCTATCGTGCAGCCTCCCGTGATACGCCTTCTGACGACTAAAAAAGAGCGGTTGATCCGCATGCCCTACGGCAAAGTCCGGATCACCAAGCTCACGAAGATACTGTTCCCCATTATCGTCACCATCATAGCGGGTATCGTATCTCCCCGCTCCGTGGCTCTTGTAGGCCTGCTGATGTTCGGAAACCTGATCCGCGAGTGCGGAGTGCTGAATTCCCTTTCCGAGACCGCTCAGAAAGTGCTCGCGAACCTGATAACGCTGTTCCTGGGCTTAACGGTAGCCGCAAGCATGACGGCGGAGGCATTCATCAACTGGCGGACACTGATGATTCTCGCCCTGGGCCTGGTCGCTTTCGTATTTGATACAGTGGGCGGCGTGCTTTTTGCCAAGCTCCTCAACTTATTCAGCAAGAACAAGATCAATCCGATGATCGGCGCGGCGGGCATATCGGCGTTTCCGATGTCCGCGCGGGTCGTCCACAAGATGGGCCTCGCGGAGGACAAACAGAACTTCCTGCTCATGCACGCTGTCGGCGTAAACGTCTCCGGGCAGATAGCCTCCGTTATCGCCGGCGGACTAATACTCAGTTTCTACGGCTAGGAGGGAGATCACATGAATTTTTCCGCATTTGTCGGCACGCTTCCCAATATTCTGATAGGAATAGTCAGCATTTTTGTCATAACCCTCGTCATCGTTCTGTGTATCGCGGCGCTGAACAAACTGACCGCGCCCCGAAAAAAAGATAATGATGAGGAAATAAAGTAAGGTCCGAGAGATCACCTGATATGTGTGAGCCGGTCTGTCTGAATTCGCCTGCGCGATTTCAGACGGCCGGCTTTTCCGCGCCCGTGCCTGGCTTAACAAAGTTGTACGCCGCGATAATAATTCTCGCCGGATT
>JAAYAR010000166.1 GCA_012719235.1 Clostridiales bacterium | reverse complement strand
CGCTTTGACAGCGACTACATGGAAGGCGCTCACCCCGAGATCCTGCGAAGGCTCTCCGAGATCAATTTCGAGAAGAACCCGGGCTACGGCTCGGACGATTACTGCAAAAGCGCCGCGGACAGGATCCGCGCGGCCTGCGGCTGTCCGGACGCCCGGGTCTATTTCCTGCCCGGAGGCACGCAGACGAACGCCACAGTTACCGACGCCCTGCTCAAAGGCTATCAGGGCGTTGTCTCGGCAACTTCCGGCCATATAAACCAGAGTGAGGCGGGGGCCGTGGAAGCCTACGGCCACAAGATCATCACGATACCCGAAAAAGACGGGAAGATCCCGGCGGAAGACCTCAGAGAGTATCTCGACGCGTTCTTCGGCGATTCCGGCCGCAGCCACATGGTCGAGCCGGGCATGGTCTATATATCTCACCCGACCGAGTACGGTACGGTCTACACGTTGAGCGAGCTCGAAACGCTCAGCGGAATCTGCCGCAGCCGCGGCATCCCGCTCTATCTTGACGGAGCCAGGCTGGGGTACGGCCTTGTCGCCGAGGGTTCCGACGTGACGCTGGAGGACATAGCCCGGCTCTGCAGCGTGTTTTACATAGGCGGGACAAAGGTCGGGGCCCTTTTCGGAGAGGCCGTGGTCTTCCCTGACCCCGCATATGACGACCACTTCTTCACATACGCAAAAAGGCACGGCGGCATCACGGCCAAAGGCTGGATCCTTGGCCTGCAGTTTGACACGCTGTTCACGGACGGGTTATACCTCAGCATCTCGCGCAGCGCCGTCTCCCTGGCGGCGGAGCTGAAAAAAGGTCTCAAAGAGAAAGGATACTCCATGCTCACGGACTCCCCCACGAACCAGCAGTTCGTGATAGTTGAAAAAAGCAAGCTACGGGAGCTTGAGGGCCTGCTCACATATTCATATTGGGATCCCTATGACGAGTCCCGCTCCGTCATACGCCTTGCGACGAGCTGGGCCACGACGAAGGCGCAGGTCGAGGAGCTGCTTGAGCTTTTTTAGTCTGCGCCGCGTTATTCATACCATTAGCTTCTCTCGGACGGGGCCGCGGTGACAGCGGCCCCGCGCATTTTCTCGCTGTCAGACTGCCTGCGGCCGGGGCAGTGCCGAAAGCGGGGCGCGGATGCCGGGACTCACCCGTTTTCCTTTCCGCCGCCATGTTGTACTCTTTTACGCGGACCACGAACGATATTATATCAACGCGGCGTCCATAAATCCAGGATAATAAAGACGCCCCGCGCCGCTGCCGCGTTCCGGCTTGCATTGCCGCGGCAATCGGGTATAATCGGATAGGGGAACCTGCCGGGGCGCTCCGGGCAATGGCCGCTCCTTAAGCCGCCGGGTCCCGGCGAAGAATGCTTTACGGGAATATGCTATGAACAGATTTTTTTCACTTTTCAACAATCTGCGCGAGAACCTGAAAACAAGGTACGGGCTTGACATATGGTCCGTCTGCTGCCTTGTCGCGGCTTTCCTGTGCGCTACCGTACACAGGTACACAGGAAGAAATCTCTTCCGGCTGCTCGCTCTGCTGTTTATCGCGGCCGCCCTCTTTCTTGTCCTGAGAAAGAAACCGGACGTTTTTAGTGGACTTGCGGGTTATTTCAAAGGTGTCTTTCACCGCGTTAAAAAGCGCGTGCGGAGCTCTGTGGAAAGCAGGCGTGCCCGGCGCCGGGATACCGAACACAGATACTTCCGCTGTCCGCAGTGCTCGCGCATGCTGCGGGTCCCGAGGGGCAAGGGAACGGTCGAGATCTCCTGCACGTGCGGCAGGACGTTCAGAAGGCGCACATAGACGTTCCGGCGCAAACAGGCTGCACAAAAGCACGAACGACTGTTTTTCGGGGAAGGGAGCACGCTCCCTTCCCCGATTGTTTTTAAATCCGCCGCAGCGGCGAGGTCCTTCTCCCGTCCGTTTCAAAGAACGAACGTTCTTTGAAACGCTTGCCGCCCCCGCTGCCTGCTGCAAAGCGGGATGTCAAGCTGTTAAAAAAAAGCAGAATGTTGCGACCTTCGTCCTTTCGCAGCG
>JAAYAR010000022.1 GCA_012719235.1 Clostridiales bacterium | reverse complement strand
CCCCGCTCAAGATCCGAGTGGATCTTGCCGGCCGCCCGCGGCGCTTTCGTTCCCTTGGTTATCGTCCAGGCGCGAACTTCGGGACGGCCTGCCGTGAGAAAAGAGATATAACCGAGCAGCTCGTACGAGCACCTGATGATGCGCGAAAGGCCCGTCTCCTTTATACCCAGATCCTCCATGAAGAAGGACCGCTCTTCCTCGTCAAGGCCGATGATATCCTGCTCCATACGCGCGCAGATCGGCATCACCTGCGCGCCCTCTCTCCGCGCGATCTCCCGTAAGGCGACGTACGAGGCGTTTGTCTCGGGATCCGCGGCGGATCTTTCATCGATATTCGCGGCGTACAGCACCGGCTTGACGGACAAAATGCCGCCGTCGGAGAGGAATTCCCGTTCCTGCTCCTCGATATGGAAAAACCGTGCAGGAACTCCGCCTTCAAGATGTTTGAGCAGCCGCTCAAAGAAGTCCTGTTCCCGCAGAAATTTCTTATCCCCTTTTGCGGATTTCTTTGCTTTCTCCACCCGGCGCTGAACGATCTCCAGATCGGCGAGAACCAGCTCAAGGTCCAGTATCTCCACGTCACGTCCGGGATCCGCAGGCTCCCCGGCAAAGAGCTGATCGTCGTCAAAACAGCGCACGACATGCACCAGGGCGTCCGTCTGGCGGATATATGACAGGAATTTATTCCCCAGCCCCTCGCCCCTTGAGGAACCCTTTGTCAGACCCGCGATGTCAACGAATTCTATCGTGGCATATGTGGTCTTTTCGGTATTGTAAAGCTCGCTGAGCCACTTCAATCTCTCGTCAGGTACCTGAACGACTCCGACATTCGGCGTTATGGTGCTGAACGGATAGCTGGCAGCTTCCGCACCGGCGTTTGTCAACGCGTTAAAAAGCGTGCTCTTTCCGACGTTAGGCAGCCCGACAATTCCCAATTTCATTCCGTATTCCCCTCACAGCTGTGTTCTGCGCCGCATGGATCACGGGCGCGCTTTGATCCGGACCCTGATGATCCGCATCTATATAGCCCGGCGGGTCTGAGCCCTCCGGCATCGATCCGACGCCCGTTTCCCGCATCCTATCTGCCGTTCTCGGCGTTAGTGTTCCCGCTTTCGGAGGCGTCGGGATCCGGGGATTCCTCTTCGCCCGGCTCTTCCTCCTCTTCCCCCTCTTCCTCGTCTTCCTCTTCTTCGTGGGCCGTCGATTCGTCGTGCAACGTACACGTCCCGTTTGCGGGCGAGGCCACGCCCGGCTGCGCGGGATACATACCCGGCGAAATAGTATTGTTCAGGAAACCTGCCGTATACTGCTGATCGCCGACGACGACATTCGGGACGGGGTACTGCCTGAGCAGATTCAGCATGCCAACCTTCTTTACGGTCTCAAGCGGGCAGAACTCGTTTGAAAGGCACTGGCTCTCGGTGCACCAGTTGACCATGAAATGCGTCGAGCAGTAGGTCTTCGGCTCATCGCCTTCCGCAAAAGTGAAGTAGGCCGCGCGGCTGCCCCTCAGGTCGGCTCTGCACGCATCGGTGGCCAGTTTTCCGCTGTCAAGACAAACGGCCCTCTGGACTGTCTTAACGTTTGTGGGAAACTCCGCGTATTCAAGACCTTCGTGCACTTTTTCCATGACAAGTTTCCACATGCCCAGCGCGGGGTTTATGGAGCTGTCTATCTTTATTTCTTCAGGCGTATCGTATCCGACCCAGACCGCGGCGGCGTAGTACGGCGTATACCCGACAAACCAGCGGTCTTTGTCGTCGGAAGTCGTTCCGGTCTTTCCGGCGACCGTCATGTTTTCGAGCCGCGCCCTGACGCCGGTGCCGTTCTGAACAACGTTGGTCAGAAGCTGATTGATATAAAAAACCGTGCGCTGTGATACGGCCTCGATCGTCTGACCGCTGTTGTCAAGGATAACGTCGCCCTCCTGATTGACCATCTTTGTATAGGTTTTCGGAGCGTTATAGTAACCGTCGTTCGCAAAAGCCGCATATGCGGCGGCCAGTTCCTCCACGCTCACACCGTCGGTCAGCCCGCCGAGCGCCATAGGGCCGAGGCCTATATCGCTGAGGACGCGGCCTGATGAGGTTTCTCTGCTCTCCACAAGGGAAGTGAGCCCGAAGTTCTGTGTGCCGTATCTGAACGAGACCTCCGGCGTCATCATGTCCGTAACTTTGACCGCGACGGTGTTCAGCGACTGCTGCACGGCATATTTTACCGTGGTCAGCCCCCGGTAGCTGTTGTTCTGGTTTTTCGGGTACAGGCCGCTCGACGAATCGGGACTGTTGAAAATATGCGGCGTATCGTCAAACACGGTCGCGGGGGTTATCAGCCTCTCCTCGATCGCGGGCGCGTAGACTGTAATGGGCTTGATCGCGGAGCCCGGAGAGCGCTTTGTCTGAGTCGCCCTGTTCCAGATAAGGCTCTGCTCCTTTTCCCCCATGCCTCCGACCATCGCCACAACGTTGCCGGTTGACGGTTCGATGATCGATATGGCCGACTGGAGCTGCTGGTTGTATACGCTTGTATAGCCCGGCAGGTTGCCGAGATTCATATAGACCTCATCCGCGATAGCCTGGATCTCCAGATCGATCGTCGCGTACACGGTGAATCCGCCGGTAGAAAGCATAAGCCCCGCGGCATCATACGTGATGCCCATCTTTTTCGCAAGATCGCTTGTGACGTCATATATGACCTGGTCTATGAACCAGGAATAGACCTGTTTTTCATCGTCTTCATTATCGGCGCTATGGAAAACGAGTTTCTCGTTCTTCGCCCTCTCATACTGCGCCTTGTCGATCTTGCCCTCCAGATACATCTGGCGCAGTATCTCCTCCTGCCTTTCCTTGTTGTTCTGGCGGGTCTTTTCGCTGATATAGGGATCAAACAACGAAGGGTTGTTCGTGATGCCGATCAGGGAGGCACATTCAGCCAGGGACAGCTCCGAAACACCCTTGCCGAAATATTTGTATGCGGCCGTTTCGGCACCGTAGCATGACTCGCCGAAAAAGATCGTATTCAGATACCACTCAAGGATCGTCTCTTTTGTGTAATGCCTTTCAAACTCAAGCGCGTTGAATATCTCCGTCAGCTTTCGCCGGACCGTCACCTGGTCTTCCATTGTCAGATTCTTTATGAGCTGCTGTGTGATCGTCGACCCGCCGAAAGTGTTTCGCATACCCAGAAACATCGTCACGAATGCTCCCCCGGTGCGGTGCCAGTCAACTCCCTGGTGGCGCTCGAAACGTTTATCCTCTATAACTATCGCGGCGTCTTTCAGATACTGCGGGAGATTGTCATAACTGACCCATATGCGGTTTTCCGACGCATATATGGTCTGTAATTCGATCTCCTCACCCGTTGCGGAGTCGATGCATACTATCTTGGAGCTCTCTGCAGGACCGAAATTGCTCAGGTCAAGGCCGAGATTCGGTTCCAGCGTGTATTTTACGTATATGGCGAAAATGAAGGCCAAAAAAAGCAGGGTCGTAATAAGCAGCAGCAGCAGCGTGCCCAAAGTGCGCGCTGCCCAGGAGAGTCCGGTAAAAACAATGCGGAATACGCCCCGGACAACTCTGTAAATGCCGGCAAGATACATTGAACTACCCCTCGCTTCAAACGGCCGACCCGGTCGTGATCCCCGGACGGCCCGTTATTCCCGTATTGCGACGGCATGCGCCGCGTTTTGTTGTTGTAATCAGTAATTATGTCCTTATAGGTCCCGGGCAAACACATTTGACCGTATCGGGCGCCGCACCGGGCGGCCCCGACAGGGAAAGGCGCCGGCCTGCCGATGGGCGCAAAACCTAGTTTCAAGTATTTTATCATACAAGTCAATCACGCGCATCCACTTTTTCATCGGTTCGAAAAATGTTTACAATCGCCGCGCCGGTGGAATAATTGATACAAAGCGATTATTTTGAAAGCGGTGAACACCATGAATGCCCCGGCAAAGCTGGCGATCATTATAAGATCCGCCGTCCTGTGCACTTTGGCTGCGGCGGCGATATGCCTTTTTGCGGCTGCGTTATATACTGTTAACGGCCGCACGGAAGACCGTGTTGATTTCGCCGCGGCACCGCGCCCCGACCCGGCCGGGATAACGGAACAGGCCGGAAGTGCCGTGAACGCCGCTTCCGCGGCGGAGTATATCCTGCGCTCATCCGGCGGCGTAATCTGCGTCTATACAGCCTCCGGCGAGACTGTCATGCGCACACAGATATCTGTAATGAGTCTGCGCGAGGTCGATCGGAATGCGCTCCTCGAGGGCGTGAGGGCCGACACGATGGAACAGGTCCTGAGTCTTCTGGAGGATTACGGCAGCTGAGGCAGATGTCGGACGGCTCAAAAATCCCTTGAAAAACGGCGGTCGATATAGTACAATCAACTTGGCGAAAGGCGATGACCTGTTCTATCTCGGTACCCTTATTAATATAAATAGAATATAAAGACGGGAGCAAAAACATTGAGTGAAGATTTCGGCAGCGACTTCCTTTCCATAGTCGACGACGAAGGGAACGAATACGAGTTAGAACTGCTCGATTCGCTGGAACACAACGGTTTCACCTATTACGCGCTGATCGAAGCCAAGGATGGTCAGGCGGAAGAAGACAGCTCGGAAGACGAGCTGATAATAATGAAGGTCCTCATTGAAGACGGGGAAGAGATCCTCTCGACACCGGATACGGACGAGGAGCTTAACGAAGTATATAATCTGTTTATGGACAGACTATTTGAGGATGACGACTCATGTGCGGACACCTCCCTGGTCTGATGAAACTAAATCCGAAAAATACCCTGCCGGGTTCGTGATGCGCTTTTTTAAACCCACATTTCGTTATATGGGATTCCGGTCCTTACCGTGGTTTGCAGGCCTCCCGGCTCTTGCCGGAAGTTGGAAGCAGTAAAGCGGTAAGCAGGAGACCCACCTGCTATCTGTGTGCAGGTTATAACTGAGTGTACACGGCTTCGGCGGGGTATTCATATGCCCTTTTTGCCGCCGATCCCGGGCAGCGTCCGACAGGCTGACGGCGCCCGAAAATAATCACTTGCAGAATGCAGGTTAATAAGTTATAATCCCGTTATTGCCCCGGAGGATGTCCTTCGGCTGACTTTTCGAATCCGCCGCGCGTCTTTGCGCGGCTTCTCCCCATACATATGACCGAGAGGATTGATGTAAATGAGCGCTTCAAGAGAAAAAAGACGGCGCAGGGAACAGAGCGCAAGCGAATCGAATCCGAAACAAAAGGAACTTGAAAAGCGCAGACAGAGAAAGGCAAAGGCCGGCTCGCTCGCCCTTGAGATCGGCGCGATAGCCATTGTCGTTATCTTCGTCGTGCTGTTGATCTTTAATTCAGGTATTCTGCAAAGATCGTTGACCGCTGTTTCTATCGGGGATTATAAGGCAAAAGTCACCGAACTTAACTATTACTATAACAACGCGTTCCGAAACACAGTCATGAATATGGGCGATTACGCCGCGCAGTACGGGCTTGACGCAACGAAAGACCTTCATAAGCAGCCGTCATTTCTTGACGAGACACAGTCCTGGGCGGATTATTTCTATGACCAGGCCGTAAAAACAATGCAGCAGGAATATGTCCAGGCGACCCTCGCCCGGCAATCCGGCATGGAACTGACCGAAGATAACAAAACGGCGATCGATACAAACATAAAGTCATTGGAACAATACGCAGTCACCCAGCAAATGACCGCTACTCAATACCTGAGAACGCTCTTCGGCAAAGGCCTGACGATCGATGCCTACCGCAAGCTGCTTGAGCGCAATTACCTGTCCACCCAGTACGGCGAGCAGGTCGTTGACTCCTTCACTTATGACATTGACGACCTTGAAGCATACTATCAGGAAGACCCGTCCTCCTTTGACAAATACACATACCGTTCGCTGTTTATAAGCGGCTTTGATCCCGACAGCGAGGTCGACAAGGAAGTCCAGCTCCAGGAGTCTTTGGATAAGGCCGAAGAGATGGTATCCCGCCTTGAAAAAATCGATGACCCCGCCGAAAGGGAGGCCCTCTATATCGATCTTTGCAGCGAGTATGTCAAAGACGAGTTTAAATCGAAATATGAAAACGACCCGGATTTCACCCTCAATCGCTTTAAATCCGAGAGCGATCTGGAGACCTATCTTTCAGAGTTTATCACGGATCCGGAACGCACCTACGGCGACGTCTCCTGTTTTGACGGCACTACAGGATACTATGTCGTGATGTTCGTCGACTACGGCCGCAACGAATATCAGTATACGACATATCACCAGATATACTTCTCCCCGAATACCGAAAAGACAGCCGACTGGACCCAGGAGGAGTGGGACAAGGCCGAAGAGACGGCCAGGACACTCTACGATATGACACAGCTCGAGGACTTCACGCTCGACGATTTCATCGGTTACGCGGCAACTTACTCAAATGACACTTCGACAAAAGACAACGGAGGCCTTTATCAGTACGCGACGCCGGGCTCAATGGACTACTACGTCTATGAATGGCTGTACGAGTCCGAAACGGAACACACCGAGGGCGACATAGAACTCATAAAAGGCACCGACGGTTATTACCTGCTGTATTTTGACTCCTATGACGGTGTCGTTTGGGAAAAGACCGCCGAGAGCGCACTGAAACAGCGCGACTATCAGGCCTGGTTTGAAGAAGTTTCATCAGACTATGAGATCAAGCCCAACAAGATGGGCCTTCTGTTCGCGGATTATTAAGCTATGGGTTTTGATGACGGTCAATTCCTGAGAACACATATGCTGCTTGACAGCGCCGCGATGGAGAACCTGCGGCGCTCTCACGTGGCTGTTATCGGCCTCGGCGGTGTCGGAAGCTACGCTGCCGAGGCCCTGGTTCGCTCAGGGGCAGGCAAGATCACGCTCTGTGATTTTGACAGGGTATCCTATACAAATCTGAACCGGCAGCTCTGTGCGCTCCACTCCACACTCGGCATGTATAAGGCCGACGTCCTCGCTGCGCGCGCTCTTGATATAAACCCGGAAGTCCGGGTGCGCCCGCTGTGCCTCAGATATGACAAGACGACACGCGAAGCATTCTTTGACGGCGGATATGACTATATAGTAGACGCTATCGATATCGTCACCGGCAAGATCGATCTTATCGAGCAGTCTCTGGAACGAGGGATCCCGATCATATCCTCGACCGGCACAGGCAACAGGACAAACCCCGCTCTGCTTCGCATCGGAGATATCTCAAAAACCGAGCTCGATCCGCTTGCCCGGGTCATACGCAGGGAACTGCGCACCAGGGGCATCCTGCATCACACCGTGCTCTGGAGCACGGAGACGCCGGCTGTTCCGCTGCCGCTTCAGGCGCCGGCCACCGGACGGCGCAGCGTGCCCGCAAGCGTCTCCTGGGTCCCCTCCTGCGCGGGGCTGATGATCGCCGGATACGCGATACAGGCGTTGGCGGACAAGTCGTCGTGATCCTCGCACACCGGCGAGCATTTTTGAACGCCTCAAATTTTTTCTCTGAGCGGCTTGCATCACAGGGTGTTTTTTGCTATCATTATTATCGTCAACGCCGAAAGGAGCATGATAATGGCAGATGAAGGCCGCAGTGCGGTAAAGCCCGGTAAAAGAACATACAAAAAATCAGCCCTGACAAGGGAGCGTATATATAAAGAAGCGATGTCGCAGATGTCGGAAAACGGATTTCAGGGCACAACGATCCGCTCTGTCTGCGACAGGGCAAAGGTATCGGTCGGTACATTCTATAATTACTTCAGCTCCAAGGGAGATATCCTGCAGGATATTTACCACTCGGCAGACGAGCTGTTCCGTGTCGACGTCGCCAGACAGCTTGAAGGCAAAACGTGTGAGGAACAACTGAGGACTTTCGCTCTGCGCTACGCCCAGCTGAACACCGACACGGGGCTTGACGTCATGCGCGTGCTGTTTAACCCCGAGAACACCTGGTTTTCAAAACGCCGCCCGATGCAGGAGGTCCTGCACAGCATTATCGAAAAAGGCCAGCAGGACGGTGTTATCCGCTCGGATCACTCCGCGGCTTCCCTTGTGGAGAACATATTCGTCATGCTTCGCGGTGTCTGCTACGCCTGGTGCGTCGCGAACGCTTCATTCAGCCTGAAAGACAGGATGTCCGAAATGATAGATCTTTTCCTTGGCGGGATCTTGACAAAGTCAGGCAAGCACGATTGAATACGCACAGGCGCCGCGGTCGCGCCCCCGCTTAACGGACAATAAAGTTCCGGGGAGCCCGCCCCGGCAGACCGGCCGCGGAGCGTACATAATAGTTATAGCCGGAATAAAGCGCAAGGAGAGGGGACATGGTTCCCCTCTCCTTTTCGCCGCTCCGGACGCGGCTTTCATATATGCGCGTTCAATGGGTCTGACCGGGTCAAACACCCTTATATATCGCCTTTGCCGCCTTGTAGGTCATATACGTATCCAGTTTTGAAACGACCTCGTAGGGGGCGTGCATGGATAACACGGGGACCCCCGCGTCCACCGTATCGATGTCGCGGTTGGCAAAAAACACGGCGACAGTCCCTCCGCCCCCTTTATCCACTTTCCCCATATCGGAAGACTGCCAGATGATACCGTCGCGCTCGAATGCCGCGCGCAGTCTCCCCATCACCTCGGCCGAGGCATCGGAAGCGCCGGATTTGCCCCTTGCGCCCGTGTATTTGCATATGCCGACACCGTAGTTTATCTCGGTCGTGTTCTGCATCTCGTCCACATCCGCATAGAGCGGGTCATGCGCGTTTGTGACGTCGCACGACAGGCAGAAAGAGTTCTCATAACAAACCCTCAGACAGGATCCGTCCTGCCGGCACAGGTCGTCAAAGAACGTGTCGTACGCCTCGCTCTGAGCCCCGGATACGCCGCAGGAGCCGATCTCTTCCTTGTCTGTGAGAATGCATACAGCCGTCTTATCGGGCACGTCAAGCTCCGTGAGCGCCTTAAACCCGGCGAAAGAACAGACCCTGTCGTCGTGCCCGTATGCAGCCAGCAGCGACCTGTCAAAACCGAGCTCTCCCGCCCTGAACCCCGGCACCAGACTCAGCTCCGCGGACAGGAAGTCTTCCTCCCGAATGCCGTATATCTCGTTAAGGATGCCGAGAGTCATGATCTTGACTCTGTTATCGCCCTCGTCATCGGGATCCGGGCGGCTGCCCAGCAACACGCGCAGAGCTTCTCCGGTGATGCCCTCCGCCATCGTTTTTTTCATCTGATCGGCACCGAGGTGCGGCAGGAGGTCCGTGATCGTAAAAACGGGATCCCCGGGCTGAGCGCCGATATTTATCTCAACAGTTTCTCCGCTCTTCAGTACGACCACGCCGTGCAGCTCAAGGGGTATCGTGACCCACTGATATTTCTTGATGCCGCCGTAGTAGTGGGTCTTGAAGTAGACCATCCCTCCCTCCTCGCTCAGAGGGTTGGGCTTGAGGTCAAGGCGCGGGCTGTCGATGTGCGCCGCGACGATCCGGGTCCCCTGTTCCATCGGCTCGCGTCCGATGACCGCAAGGCACAGGCCTTTACCGCGGACAGAGCGGTATATCCTGTCCCCGGGCTCCAGTTTGGTTCCGCGCTCGAGAGGTCTGAATCCGGAAGATTCCGCAAGACGGATCGTTTCCTTCACGAACTCGCGCTCGGTCTTAGCCCGATTCATAATGTCGATATAAGCCGAGCAGTATTCATCCATAGCTCTTAAATCGTCCGGACTCAGCTTTTCATATCCGTTCTTTTTCTGCATGAGAAGCTGTCTGCGTGGCGACTCTTTCTTCTGTG
>JAAYAR010000165.1 GCA_012719235.1 Clostridiales bacterium | reverse complement strand
GGGTGCTCCGGAGGCGCGTAGAGCGTATAGAGCTTTATCGGGCAGTCGCCCGCATTTATAAGGTTATGCCACGTCCCCGCGGGTATCACGACCGCGTCGCCCGCGCAGACTTTTCCCGCGCAGGCAACGGCGTCTTTCCGGGATCCCGTCATCACAAGGCCTTTGCCCTGTTCGATCCTTATAAACTGGTCTGTGTCCGGGTGCACTTCAAGCCCTATATCTCCGCACACGCCGATGCTCATAACGACAAGCTGCAGATGTTCCCCGGTCCATAAAACAGTGCGATATGTATTGTTTTGTTTTGCCGCTCCGCCGATACCGATCACCAGGGGGGCGCTTCCGTAATCCTTCAGGACAATACTGTCCTTGCATGGAAACTTCCTGCGCAAAATACATAACTCCTCTCAAATGCTTCCATGCCAGCATATGAGACGAGACGGGTATTGTGCATCGCGGGCGGGGCGGCTTACGGCAGGATCTCAAGGCTCACCGGGCAGTGGTCCGAACCGTAGACATCGGAATGGATCTCGGAGCTCCTGACGCGGCTGAACAGGCGGTCGGACACAAGAAAGTAGTCTATCCGCCACCCCGCGTTCGTGTCGCGGGCGCGGAACCGGTACGACCACCAGGTATATGCGCCCTTCAGGCCGGGGTGCAGCGCCCTGAACGTATCCGTGAAGCCGGAATCGACGAGTGATGAGAATTTCTCGCGCTCCTCATCCGAAAAACCCGCGCTCCCTCTGTTCGGTCCGGGATTTTTCAGGTCGATCTCCGTGTGGGCGACGTTAAGGTCCCCGCAGACGATCACCGGTTTTTCCTTATCAAGCTCCAGAAGGTAACTCCTGAAAGAATCCTCCCACCTCATCCTGTAATCCAGGCGTTTCAGCCCGTCCTGAGAGTTGGGGGCATACGCCGTAACGAGGTAGCGGTCCCCGAAGTCGAGCGTGAGCGCCCGCCCTTCGCTGTCGTGCTCCGGCGAGCCGATCCCGTACCTTACGGCCAGAGGGCGGACCTTCGTAAAAACGGCCGTGCCCGAGTACCCTTTCTTCTCGGCGCTGCACCAGTACTGCAAATATCCTTCAAGCTCGAGCTCCATCTGCCCCGGCTGCATCTTTGTCTCCTGAATACAGAAACAGTCCGCGTCCACGGCCCTGAAAAAATCCATAAACCCCTTGTTGATGCAGGCCCGCAGGCCGTTCACGTTCCAGGATACGTATCGCATTTCAGTCCTCCCGATCGATGCAGATTCATATATCCCGAGTATAAACGAGCGCCGCGTCAATGTCCAGCGGCGCCGGGGACCTGATCGCGGCAGCAGCCGCCTATTTTTTTCGCCGTATAGTAAACGGTGCGTTCGTGTGTTATAATGCGGACATGAAAAGATTACGTTTTTTGACGGCGCTCTGGCTCGGCAAGATAGCCGTTCTGGCCTGCCGCGTGCTGGGCCGGGGCGGTACCGACATGCCCGGCCGCCTCGCTTTGAAGATCTGCCCCGACGTTCTGAAATATCTGTCGTCCGGCGTGAACACCGTCCTTATAACGGGGACAAACGGGAAGACCACCACCTCGCGCATCGTGGAGAGGGGCCTTGCCGCCGCCGGGCTTGACTGCTTCGCGAACAGGTCCGGCGCGAATCTGCTCTCGGGTATCGTGACCTGCTTTGCCTCAAACGCGAAACTCAGCGGAAAAAGCCGGCACGATTGGGCCGTGATAGAGTGCGACGAGGCTGCGCTCAAGTTCGTAACGCTGTACATCAAGCCCGTATCGCTGACCGTCACAAACATCTTCAGGGATCAGCTCGACCGCTACGGTGAGGTGACCCACACCCTCTCCTCGATACGGACGAGCGTTGCAAACATACCCGGGGCCGTGCTCTGTCTTAACGCCGACTGCTCGCTGACCTGGTCGGCTGCGGACGACGCGAAAAACGCCGTCATCTCCTTCGGCGTCGACGTGCCGATATATCGCGGCGAGGTGAGCGACCTCTCTGACGCCCCCTACTGCAGCCGCTGCAAGAGCCGCTATAACTACGACTACCGCACGTTCGGCCACCTGGGAGGATGGCGCTGCAGCAGCTGTGAAAACAAGAGGCATCAGCCGGATATACGCGTGACGCGGATCCTGTCGTCGGGCGAATCGGGCACGGCCGTCGTGATGAGCATTTTCGACTCCGAATACACCGCCCGCATAAATCTGGCGGGAGGGTACAACGTCTATAACGCCTGCGCCGCGGCTGCCTGCCTGCACAGCGCCGGTGTCGGCGACGGGACCGTCATCGAGGCGCTGGGCAGCTTTGAAGGCGGTTTCGGCCGCATGGAGGAGTTTTCTCTCGGCGGTGTGAGCGCCCGGATGATACTGGTTAAGAACCCCGCGGGGTGCAACCAGGTGATAAATTACCTGTGCTCCGGGAGCGGGCCCGCCCTGTTTGTCATCTGCCTGAACGACCGCGCGGCCGACGGCACCGACATATCCTGGATCTGGGACGTAGAATTTGAAAACCTCGCCGCCCGCAAAGACCGCCTGACGGGGCTGTGGGTCAGCGGCGTCAGAGCCGACGACATGGCGCTGAGGCTGAAGTACGCGGGTTTCGACGAGGGCGAACTTCGCGTCATACGCGATTACAACGAGCTTCTTGACGAGATCGCCGCCCAGAGCTCGCCCGTATATATCATGCCCACGTACACGGCTATGATGGATCTTCGCGGCATCATGACAAAAAGGTTCAAACTAAAGAAATTCTGGATGTGAACACCGTGAACGACGTTTATCTGAACATCTGCCACCTCTATCCCGACACGCTGAACCTGTACGGTGACCGCGGCAACGTCATATGTATGGAAAAGCGCCTGGCGTGGCGCGGCATCGGCGTGAACATTAAGCAGGTGCCCATCGGCTGCGAGCTCGAGTGGAAGGATACCGACCTCTTTTTCATCGGCGGCGGACAGGACTTCGAGCAGGAGGTGCTGCTGCCGGATCTCGAGGGAAAAAAGGCCGACGCCATACGGGAGGCCGTGGAGGACGGGCGCGTTTTCCTCGCTATCTGCGGCGGCTATCAGATCCTCGGAAAATACTATACGACTCATGACGGCGTCACGTGCAGCTACATCGGCGCGATAGACGCCTGCACGGTCGGCGGCGCAAAGCGGATGATAGGCAATTTCATGTTCCGCTGCGCCCCGGAGGACGGAGGTTTTCTCGTCACGGGATTTGAAAACCACTCGGGCAGGACGTATCTCGGCCCGGGCGCGCGGCCGCTCGGCACGGTAGTCCGCGGCTTCGGCAACAACGGCGAGGACGGCGGCGAGGGCGCCCGCTATAAAAACGTATTCTGCAGCTACAGCCACGGCCCTCTTCTGCCTAAAAATCCGGGCCTTTGCGACCGGATACTGGAGCTCGCTCTCCGCCGCAGATATCCCGGCTTCGTTCTGCCCGAGCTTGAGAGCGGCTTCGAGCACCGCGCGGCGTCGTATATGTCAAACAGGCTCGGTGCGTCGCCATGCTGAGAGAAAAGCTCGTTTCGGGCGCTCCGGCCCTTGGTCTCCGGCTCGGCGGGGAGCAGCTCTCATTATTTGAAACATACGCCCGTGAGCTTGAGGAGTACGGAAAAAACGTGAACCTCACGGCCATCACGGGCGAGGACGATATAGCGGTTCTGCACTTTCTTGACTCTCTCTCGATAGCCGCAGCAGTGCCGCTCGCGGGCAGATCAATGATAGACGTCGGCACCGGGGCCGGTTTTCCGGGCCTGCCGCTGAGGATATACGAGAGCGGCCTGCGCCTGACGCTGCTCGACAGCGCGCAGAAGAAGGTGGATTTTCTTGACGCCCTGTGCGGGAAATTGGGCCTTGAGGACGTCGACTGCCGCTGCGGCAGGGCTGAGGAGCTCTCGCGGCAGAGCGGGAACAGGGACTCGTTCGATTATGCCGTATCACGGGCAGTCGCGCAGCTGCGCGTGCTCTGCGAGCTCTGCCTGCCCTTTGTCAGGCCGGGGGGCACGTTTATCGCAATGAAGACGCCGGAATCGGCCGGACGGGAACTCGGCGAGGCCTCGGCCGCCGTCGGGGAGCTGGGCGGAAAATTCGAGAGGTTCTTCGATTACGAGACGGACGGCATAGCGCGCACACTAGTCATGATAACGAAGATCGCCCCAACGCCCGGGAAGTACCCCCGCCGCTTTTCGCGCATAAAAAACGACCCGCTGTAACGTCCGCGGATATTATGTTAACTATAAGAGGTACGGGATATGGATGAAAAGAAAGCTCTGGAGATGTATCTTAAAGGCTTCGACTGCTCGCAGGTCGTTCTGTCTTCGGTGGCGGAGCAGCTGGGCATTGACAAGCAGACCGCCATGCGCGTCGCTTCCGCCTTCGGCGGCGGCATGGGCCGCGGCGATACCTGCGGCTGCGTGACGGGCGCACTCATGGCGCTGGGCCTGAAATACGGCTTTTACGAGGACAACGACGAAGAGGGACAGGCGGCCATAAAAGAGAAGAAAGAGGAATTCGAGCGCAGGTTCACCGAGCAGTTCGGGGCCCTGCACTGCAGGGATCTGCTGGGGGGCGACGTGAGCGTGCCCGAGGAGCGGGCTGCGCTCGAAACGGAGGGCACGATAATGAACAGGTGCCCCGGCTTCGCCGCAGGCGCCGTGCGGATACTCGAGGATATGCTCGAAGACTGAGCAGCTTGCCCGACTCGCCGTTGCGGCGGCCGGAAGGGCATTATATCCTGCTTTTTTGACAGTCTGACAGCCCCGTCTCCCTCCCGGGACACGGGGCTGTGAGCGTTTCAACGTACAAATTGACCGGCCGTGCTATATCGTCAGAGTTCCGTTCTCGTCCTCGATCAGGAGCAGGAGCTTCTCTTCGGCTCCCGACAGGGCGTTGATATAGAGCAGGCAGTGGCCGCCCTCCCGCGTTTCGCACTTCACCTCACGGCAGAATACTTCGCCGGAGCCCGCGGTCGGTATTATACACAGCCTGCTCGAGAGCACCTTCAGGGCGGGGCTGGCTTTTCCCTCCGCCTCCGCGGCGCCGACCGCGGCTTCAGGTATATCCCGCTCCCTGTGGCTCATGAGGTAGCCGGAGGCCTCAAAGCCGATTATCGTCCCGTCGTCCATCGCCACCCTGACTTTTACGAGGTCGGGGTAGAGCACGACGCCGCCCTGCGTCGCCGCGTAGTTGACGAGCATCGTCCCGTCCTCCTTTTGCGTATAGGTGACGGACATGTTTTCATAACCGTTCTCGCGCAGGAAAGAGCCGGCCTTCTCCTCGACCTCCTCGCGGGTCAGAGCAGCCTCCCCGGTGTTGAACTGGCCGAACACGGTGAGGACCTCGCCGCCCCTCTTTGTCACCTGCGCGTAAAGCCTCGAGTCGCGCACAGGGAACGAGAAGCGCCACGTCGGCATCCTCGCCGAAGCGTTCTCGCCCTCATAGGTGACGTCGGTCTTCTTTACGCTCATGAATTCGGCGATCTTTACCGCCGCCTCCTCCTTCGTCACCTCCTCGCTGCCTTTGAGGCGCTCGGCCTCCTTTTTTTCGATGTGCTCGCTGAAAGGTCCGTCATATATGAGCGTCGGCAGCTCGGGGAAATCGTTCTCTGTCGTCATGATCGTACCGCTAACGCTGTCGGAGTCGCCCTCCTCCTTGCTGAGCAGCTCCTCGGACGCGTCGGCCTCCATGCCGAGCAACAATCCCCTGCTGTATATCATTGCCTGTGTTTCCGCCAGTATATCGGACAGCTTGGCGGAGGTTTTGTACAGGGAGTTCAGGATCTCGTACTCCTTATCGCCCGGCGCCTGCCCCGAGTTGACCATCCTCGAGAGCGCATAAGCGTAGTCACCCGTTTTCGCGATGAAGCCGGACGTGTTCTCTATCGGCAGATTGCAGTATGGCAGCTCCTCGAGCGTCATCTGCGCCGCCGACGCTTTGGCGTATATATCGGTGCACAGCGCGCTGAGCAGAGCGGGCGAGGTCACGTAGAGGCTCTTGTGCAGCGACGTCTTTATGGCGTCCAGATTGGACGAGAGCTCTGTGAACGCCTTCTGATAGCCGTTTTCCACCTCCCGTTCATACCTGTTCGCCTTTATGAAATACTTGAGCGCTGTGCCGCCCAGGACAAGTACGAGGGCCAGCGCGAAGCTTACGACGCGCGCGGCGCACCGGACCTGTCTTTTCGTCTTCTTGATCCCCATATAAAACGCGCCTCCAAAAGCAAAGTATAGCTTTTCTATTCTTTGCCTTTCGGGGCGCGTTATGTTTTGAAATTAATTCCTTAACAGGGCGTACACGGCTATTTCCCGCCGAGGAGCTCGATGCCTCTGTCGATGCGGCGCAGGCTCTCCTCCCTGCCGAGTATATCGCACAGCTCGGTCGCGCCGCCGGGCGTCGCCTCCTTGCCGGAGACCGCGACGCGCACGGGCCACATCACGACGCCGTTCTTCACTCCCCTGCTCGCGGCGAGACTGAGCAGCGTGTCCTTTATGCTCTCCTCGCTCCAGTCCCGCAGCTCAAGGAGCGCGTCCCGGGACCATTTGAGCGCCTCGAGGGCGATCGCGCGGTCGGTCTTCATCTTCTTGTTTACGTAGAGCTCGGGGGAATACTCGCCCAGCTCCCCGAAGAAATCGACCCGGCCGGGGATATCCGACAGTACCTGGCACCTGCCCTGAACGAGGGCGGCTATCTTTTTCACGTCAAGCGCGGGGTTTTTGACGGCGCCCGCGATATACGGCCCTGCCGCGCGGCTGAACTCCTCCGGCGTCATGGCGCGGATATACTCCGAGTTGAACCACGTCAGCTTGTTTATATCGAATATGGCGGGCGATCGGGAGATGCCCGAGATATCGAAGATCTCCTCCATCTGTTTCAGCGAGAAGATCTCCTGCTCCCCGCCCGGGCTCCAGCCAAGGAGCGCCACATAGTTGAGCACGGCCGGGACTAGATAACCTGCGCTGATCAGGTCGTCGAACGTGGGGTCCCCCGCCCTCTTTGAGAGCTTGTGCTGAGCGTCGCGCATGACCGGCGGGCAGTGGATATATTCGGGCACGCTCCAGCCGAACGCGCTGTAGAGCAGATTATACTTCGGCGTTGACGACAGGTACTCCGTGCCGCGGACGACGTGGGTTATACCCATCAGGTGGTCGTCCACGACATTCGCGAAATTATACGTCGGCATGCCGTCGGACTTGAGCAGCACATTGTCGTCAAGATCCGCGTTGGGGGTCGTTATCTCGCCGAATACGGCGTCGTGAAACGTCGTGCTGCCGGTCTTCGGGATGCGCTGTCTGACGACGTGCGGCACGCCCCTGTCCAACTTCTCCCCGATCTCTTCGGCGCTGAGCCTCGAGCAGTGCCCGTCGTAACCCTGCAGAGAACCGGCCTTTCTCGCGCTCAGCTCCTCCTGAGTGCAGAAGCAGCGGTAGGCGGAGCCCTTTTCGATGAGAAGGTCGGCGTAGCGGCGGTAGATATCCTTCCGCTGCGACTGGACGTACGGTCCTGCGGGCCCTCCGACGTCCGGCCCCTCATCGTAGTTGAGGCCGCACTCCGCGAGCGTCTTCCTTATCACGTCTTCCGCGTCCCCGACGAACCTCGCCTGGTCCGTGTCCTCGATGCGCAGAATGAACGTGCCGCCTGAGCGGCGCGCGATAAGGTACGCATACAGAGCGGTGCGCAGATTACCTATGTGCATATACCCCGTGGGGCTGGGCGCGAACCTGGTGCGCACGCCTGTCCGGGGTATACTTTTTTCCATCATCTCAAAATAATCTTCCATGTTGACCCCGCTTTCGCGTCATTGACCGCCGCGCCTGAAGTGCGGCGTCCCGCCGTCCGGCGGAAAACTAAGAAAGTATTCTGATATTCTATATTTGAGTCAATTGCTTGTCAAGTTGTTGCTATTGAGCCTGATAAGTGCTAGTATATATGATTATGGTAACTTGTAACGGCAGCCGAAACCAAAAAGGGGATACGTTATGAATGTCAAAATATCCGAACGTATGGCCGGACTCAACCCCTCGACCATACGCGAAATGCACAAGTACACGTCCAAACCCGGGGTTATTTCATTTGCCGCGGGCGGGCCGTCGCCCGAGATGTACCCCGTGCGCGAGATGGCCGCGATAGCCGCCGAGCTTTTCGAGTCCAGCGGCCCCGCGCTGTTCCAGTACGGGACGTCGGAAGGGTTCCCTCCGCTGCGCGAAGCGCTCAGAGCGCGCCTTCTTGAAAAATACGGCGCGGGACGGGATTATGACGACCTGATAGTCGTCCACGGCGGCCAGCAGGTGATCGACCTCACCTGTAAGTGCCTGTGCAACGAGGGCGACACAGTCATATGCGAGTCTCCGAGCTTTATCGGAGCACTGAACACGTTCAGGTCGTACCGCCTCAAGCTGGCCGGCATACCGATGGACAGCGGCGGCATGGATATGGACGCCCTTGAAACCGCGCTTAAGACAGAAAAGAACGTCAGATTCATATATACGATACCGGATTTCCAGAACCCGATGGGCGTCACGCTCACTTTGGAGCGCCGCCGGCGCCTGTACGAGCTCGCGTGCAGATACGACGTTATGATTCTTGAGGACAACCCCTACTTCGAACTGCGCTATACGGGCCCGCACGTGCCTCTCATCAAAAGCCTCGATACGGAGGGCCGCGTGATCTTCGCAGGCTCCGTCTCAAAGGTCATCGCTCCCGGGCTGCGCGTAGGCTACCTCCTCGCCCAGGAGGAGCTTGTAAAGAAGATGGTCGTCGCCAAGCAGATCGCGGACGTACACACGAACCTTCCGATACAGATGTTTGTCGATTCCTATATCAGAAAATACGATCTCGACGCCCACATCGGCGAGGCGATCGATCTCTACAGGCGCAAGCGCGACTGCATGATAAGCCGCATAAGAGCGCTCTTCCCGCCCGAGATCTCCTGCACCGAGCCGAACGGCGGCCTGTTCATCTGGTTTGATATGCCCGAGGGCCTCTCAGGCTCCGATTTTACCGAATACGCACTGAAAAAGAACGTGGCATGCGTGCCCGGAGCGACGTTTGACCTCGCGGAGGACAGGCGAAACCGGGGCGTGCGCATGAATTTTACCGTCCCCTCGTTTGAACAGATCGAGCGCGGCATCGAAATTCTGGCAGGCTGCATCGGCGATTTCCTGAAGAAATAGGCCTGCCGCGAGCCGAAAGAGGAGTTTTATGGAAAAGAAGACCATATTCAGCGGGATCCAGCCCAGCGGCGACCTGACGCTGGGATCGTACCTGGGGGCCATACGCAACTGGGTGCAGCTCTCGAAAGACAACAACTGCTATTACTGCATAGTCGATATGCACGCCATCACGGTCCGCCAGGACCCCGCGCTGCTGCGCCGCCGGACACTCGCCCAGCTGGCCCAGTATATCGCCTGCGGCATAGACCCCGAGCAGAGCGTGCTGTTCATTCAGAGCCATGTCGCGGCCCACGCGGAGCTCGCGTGGGTCCTCAACTGTTATACGATGTTCGGCGAGCTTAGCCGCATGACGCAGTTCAAGGACAAGAG
>JAAYAR010000164.1 GCA_012719235.1 Clostridiales bacterium | reverse complement strand
TTTGTTATAATTTCTGAAAATCCGCTAATTATTGGAGGACGCCTGAGTATACGACATCCCGACAGGGTGGATCATAGCCATAGAAGACCCTCAGAATGATCGGCTTCAAAATGACGGACATCCGCGGCGGTCTGCCGCGCTGCAGTCCGGTACCTATATCTTGCAAGACTTTTTCGGATACGGCTGAGCCGCAGCGTGAGTTTATCCGCCGGAGGATTTTTGAGATACTGAAAAGGAGCATATCATATATAGTGAACGGGGGGTCTTTTATGTCGGACTTCATTATTGTTACGGATTCGTGCTGCGATATGCCGGACGAACTCGCGCGCGAACTGGGCGTCGTCGTGATACCCATGGTGTTCACCCTCGGAGGAAAGACGTATCACAACTATCTTGACTGGCGGGAATTGTCGGCGCGGGACTTTTACCGGATGCTCGGCGAGGGGAGGATAGGAGCCACCGCGGCTGTAAATCCGGAGACTTTCATCGACGTGTTCGAGCCGCTGCTGAAGGCCGGACGGGACATATTCTATATCGGTCTCTCAGCCGCCCTGAGCTCGACAAACAGCGCGAGCATAATCGCCATCGATGAACTGCGCGGCAGATACCCCGACAGGACCGTTCACTCGACTGACACCCTGTGCGCCTCGCTCGGTGAGGGCCTGCTCGTCTATCTGGTCGCAAAGAAACGGCAGTCCGGCTGCACTCTCGCCGAGGCCGTGGAATACGCCGACGCTGTCAAGCGGAACGTGTGCCATTGGTTCACTGTGGACGATCTGTCCCACCTGAAGCGCGGGGGCAGGATCTCGGCGACGACGGCGCTCATAGGGAACGCTCTGAATATAAAACCGATACTGCGCATTGACGACAACGGCTGTCTTGTCAGCGCGGGTAAAGTTCGCGGGCGCAAAGAAGCCATCCGCACTTTGGCGCGCAGCTGCACGGATTCGCTGCTCCCCTTTGATGACAGGCGGATATTCATTGTCCACGGAGGCTGCGAAGAGGATGCCGGGATCCTTGCGAAAAGCCTTCGCCGCGAGTTGGGCGACGAGGGGATCTCGGTCAGCCCCATAGGCCCCGTCATCGGAATGCACACGGGTCCCGGCGCCCTCGGTATCGCCTTCCTTGGTACGAGCAGAAGCGGAGATTCAGACTGCGCGTTCTGACACAAACCGCATCCAAACGCGCCGCGAGAGATATTTTGTTCCCGCAGCCGCGGGGACATGAAAGGGAAATCTTAATGAACAGCGAAGAAATCAGGCGCCAGGCGAGCAGCGCGATAGAGGAACTGCTCACCTCCACCGGCGCCTCAAAACTCAAACCGGGTTCCATATTCGTGGTCGGCTGCTCGAGCAGCGAGATAACAGGCGGGCATATCGGCCATAACTCAAACATGGAAGCGGCTCTGGCCGTGCTTGACGGCATCTGCCCCGCTCTTACCTCAAGGGGCATCTATCTTGCGGCCCAGTGCTGCGAGCATCTCAACAGGGCTATCGTCATAGAGTCGGAGGCCGCGCTGAGCTACGGCCTTGAGCCCGTGTGCGTCAGGCCCCGGCGCGAGGCCGGCGGCGCTTTCGCCACCGCCGCATACGAGCGCATGGCCTCGCCCGTTGTCGTGGAATTCGTCAAAGCGCACGCCGGCATGGACATAGGCGGCACGCTGATAGGCATGCACCTGAAACACGTGGCGGTCCCTGTCCACCTGAGCATACGCAGGGTCGGCGAGGCCGTTCTGACGTGCGCCTACACGAGGCCCAAACTCATCGGAGGCGAGCGAGCCGTCTACAAGTAAAGAACGATATTTAAGGGCGGCCTTCAAACGCGCGTTTGAAGGCCGCCCTTTCTCTCTTTTTCCTTACATTTTGCATGCAGGGCCGCGGGATTCCGGCTCGCAGCATGAGCTGCAGCGCGAGCAGCCCGGGCAGCAGCCGCCGCCCCTTTTTTTGCGGCGGATCCCCGACACTATCGCAGCGGCGGCCAACGCCGCCAGGCCTACGACTATTACGTAATCCAAAAAACCCATGCTCTCACCTCAAAACAGCAGCGATCCCACCTGGTATACGACCGCTCCGCATACCCACGCTATCGCGCACTGCAATACGACAAAAAAGCCCGCTTTCCATGTCGACGAAAGCTCCCGCCTTATGGCCGCCACGGCCGCGACGCAGGGGGTGTACAGCAGCACGAACACGAGAAAGGCCGCCGCCGAAACCGGAGTCAAAAGGCTTATTATCTCGAGCTTCCCTACAAGCACGCTCAGTGTGCTCACCACGGCCTCCTTGGCCATGAATCCGGTTATGAGCGCCGTAGATATGCGCCAATCCGCAAATCCGAGCGCTCCGAAGACCGGAGCTATCGCGCCGCCAACGCGCGCGAGGATGCTCTGTTCGTTGTTCGTGACGACATCAAGGCGGATGTCAAACGTCTGCAGGAACCATATCACGATCGTGGCGACGAATATGACCGAAAACGCCCTGTGGAAAAAATCCTCCGCCTTCTCCCACATCAGCAGCAGCGTCGTTTTCATGGAGGGCATCCTGTAGTTCGGCAGCTCCATCACGAAGGGGATGGGGTTGCCGTGAAAAACAAATTTTTTCGATACGAGCGCGAACACGACTCCGGCCACCATGCCTGCGACGTACATCGCCGTCATAACAAGCCCGCGGTACCGCGGGAAGAAAGCCGCCACGAGCATCGAGTAGACGGGTATCTTTGCCGAACAGCTCATAAACGGCGTAATGAAGATCGTCATGCGCCTGTCCCTGTCGCTCGAGAGGGTCCTCGTCGCCATAACGGCCGGCACTGTGCACCCGAAGCCTATCAGCAGCGGCACGATGCTCCTGCCCGAAAGACCTATCTTCCGGAGGATCTTGTCCATGACAAAAGCCACCCGCGCCATATAGCCCGTATCTTCAAGCATCGAAAGGAAGAAAAACAGTACGACTATGATCGGAAGGAAGCTCAGCACGTTCCCCACGCCGCCGAAGACTCCGTCTATAACGAGGCTCTGCACGACGGGATTTATGCCGTATGCCGTGAGCCCTCTGTCCACAAGGGCGGCAGCCTGATCGATACCGAAAGCCATAAGGTCCGACAGCCATGCTCCGATCACGTCAAACGTAAGGTAGAATATCGCCAGCATGATACAAAGGAAGACGGGGATCGCGAAAGTGCGGTGCGTGAGTATATTGTCTATCCTGCGGCTCCTGATATGCTCCTGGCTCTCCTCGGGCCTTTTCACCGCACGGGCACAGGCCGACTCAATATACGTATAGCGCATATCGGCGATGGCCGCGTACCTGTCCAGCCCGGTCTCCCTCTCCATCTCCAATACGCTGTGCTCGCAGAGCTCGTATTCGTTCTCGTCCAGCGCGAGGCTCTTTGTTATATCCTCTATCCCCTCGATTACGCAGAGCGCCGCGTAGCGCGGGCTGATGCCCTGCCTCTCGGCGTGGTCCTCGACGACATGCGTGACGGAGTGGATGCAGCGGTGGACCGGGCCGGGCGGGCAGAAGTCCGATATCTTCGGCCTGATGTGCCTCGCGGCCGTCTCGTACGCGATCTCGGCCAGTTCCCCGACGCCCTGATTTTTCGCGGCGCTGATCGGCACGACCGGTATCCCCAGCAATTCGGACAGCTTAGCCGTGTCGACGGACCCTCCGTTTGAGCGCATCTCGTCCATCATGTTCAGAGCGAGCACGACGGGCGTCTGCATATGTATCAGCTGCAGTGTCAGATAAAGATTTCTTTCTATATTCGTGGCGTCAACAATATTTATGATGCAGTCGGGTTTTTCGTTAATGATGAAATCCCGCGCCAGGATCTCGTCCGCCGCGTAAGGGCGAAGGGAGTATATCCCGGGCAGGTCGACGACGGTGCAGTTTGCTCTGCTGCGGATCTTCCCGGTCTTGATACTGACCGTTACGCCCGGAAAGTTGCCCACGTGCTGGTTTGAACCCGTGAACTGGTTGAACAGCGTGGTCTTGCCGCAGTTCGGGTTCCCCACAAGAGCGAATCTCATAGCACGGTGACCTCCACGTTCTTAGCGTCCTCCTTGCGCAGCGTGAGCGTGTAGCCGCGCAGTCGCACCTCTATCGGGTCGCCCAGCGGCGCTGTTCTCGTGAGGGTTATCTCTGTTTTGGGAATAACGCCCATGTCGAGCAGCCTCAGCCGGATGTCCCCCTCTCCCCCGACATGCTCTATAACAGCCGTCC
>JAAYAR010000163.1 GCA_012719235.1 Clostridiales bacterium | reverse complement strand
GCTCCGCGCCCCGGGCCGGGATATCTGTACTCGCAGCCACCGGACGCGCTCTGTGATCGCGTAACACTGCCGGGCGGTGCGGGCGCGGTTTATCGGGTCACATTTTGGTAAACCTAAGTGCGAAAGCTTTGAAGAAAGACTTCCCAATTTGGCCCTTGATGTGGTATTATATAGGACAAGCGGTAAAGAGCGGCATCGATAGAAACAATTACCAATATGATAGCCGCTAAACGCTCCGCCTATACCTCGGTTGAGGCCACAGCGCGATCGCGCTTTGATCCCGGACGCTCATTATCTGCTCCGCAGGGCGGAAGATTACCACTCACATATAGAGAGGAGAACACAAATGGACGCAAAAGCTCTGTACAAGATCTCATACGGGCTGTACGTTTTGGGGTGCAAGATCGACGGTAAGGACGCGGGCTGCGTCGTCGACGCATTCATTCAGTCGACAAGTTCACCCGTGCCCACAGTGATACTCTGCAGCATCCAGGCAAACCAGACAAACGAGGCTATCAAGCAGACCGGCGAATTCACTGTGTCCGTTCTCGGGACCAACGTCGATCCTTTCGTGATCGCCAATTTCGGTTTCCAGTCCGGCAGGACCGCCGACAAGTGGGCGAACGTCCCCCACAGCCGCTCGGGAGATCTCCCCGTTCTTGACAACGCGGTGTCATATATGCGCTGCAAGGTTACGGAGTCGAAGGAGCTGTCGACGCACACGGTATTTTTCTGCGACGTAGTCGACGCGTGGCTGGGCGAGGGCGAGCCGCTGATCTACGGCGACTACCAGAACAGCGGCATGAAGGGGAAAGCCCAGGCGGCCTTCCAGGAGTTCAAGGAGAAAGGAAAACCGCCCGAGAAGAAAGCGAAGTGGGTCTGCTCCGTTTGCGGTTACGTATACGACGGCGACGTGCCCTTTGAAGACCTGCCCGATGACTGGACGTGCCCCCTGTGCGGAGCGCCCAAGAGCGAATTCGAAAAACAATGATCGACCGCCAGGTCCGCGGCTGAAAATTCGCCGGGGGGCCGTCCCGCGAAGGATGCGGCGCGCCCCTGAAGGACCCGCGATATAAAGACAGATATACTGAAGGAGGAAACAATAAATGGACAACAAGACAGCTCAGAACCTTATGGAGGCATTCGCCGGAGAATCACAGGCCAACAGGAAATACACGGCATACGCGAAAAAAGCGGAGGCCGACGGCAAGAAAAACGCGGCCAAGCTCTTCAGGGCCGCTGCCGACGCCGAGACACTGCACGCGCTCAAGCACTTTGAGGTGGCGGGAAAGGTGTCCTCGACCTTGGAGAACCTCAAGGACGCCGTGAGCGGCGAGACCCACGAGTTCAAGGATATGTACCCCGATTTCGTGAAGACAGCCGAGGAAGAGGGCAACAACGCGGCCGTGATGTCGTTCAAGTTTGCCATGGCTGCCGAGGAGGTCCACGCCAGGCTGTACAAGGAGGCCATCGAGGAGCTCGACAACGAAGAGGAGATCTTCTATTATCTGTGCCCGATATGCGGCAACATTGAAAAAGCCGTGCCGGAGCGCTGCCCCATCTGCGGATATCCCGGCGCGCAGTTCATCAAGTATTGATCTCACCCCACAGAGCGCGCCGCGGCGTCAGTGAATAACGGCGGCGAGGCAGCAGAAAATAAT
>JAAYAR010000021.1 GCA_012719235.1 Clostridiales bacterium | reverse complement strand
TGCCGGGGCTGTTTTATTCTCCGCCGTATTGCTACGTGTATGGCCGGGTGCTATAATTCTTATCATATATTACGTGCAGGAGGCTTAATCAATGTTCTTTTATGAGTACAGTGCGCTCTCAAAAGAAGATATCTCAAGCAAGCTCGGACAGCATCCCGCCCCCAGAACCACGTCTCCCGCCGCAGATCTCGGCGGAAAGGCTATGAAGATCGTTCTTGACAACGGCCCATCTCTTGATTACGAGTTTAAGTGCAAGTCAAATCTTACCCTGTCGGAAGGCGGAGAGCCGGCGGTCGAGTGCCCATACGCGGCCCTCGTTATTCGCGACACGATTCTTGTCAGTCATATGATCCCGGGTACGATGAGGGGCTATAATCTCATAATTGACGTTAAGACCCGGCTTGCGACAGTCTTTGAGGTGTGGTTTTGCGGCTACAGGGACAATCGCGAGGTCCAAAGGGAGATATATTTCGGTTATGTGGACTGCTGTTCCGGTGAAGGTGACCCTCAAAAGCGCCACACGTTCACGAACCGGGTAGAGGGCAAGGGCTTTTACTGGAAAGACGACACGGGAACCGAGATCCTGAATTTCTACCCCTCCGTAATATACTCGACGTTCGTCGAATTATCGGATCCCCGCGGGGGCATCACTATCTCCGCCCCGTCAGACTACGTCAAGCTGAGCGACATCCTTTACGCCTACTCCCGCGTCGAGTGCGAGTATTCTGGAACGTTCGTGCTCGAGGTCGTCGACCTCTTCAGTGTAAAAAACGTCGGAGTGCGCCTGGGCTTTGACGAACACGATGAGCTCGATTACCGCATGTACACCGCCGAAGGTGAGATAACAGGCACGATTGCAAGTTTTGAGTCAATGACGGACTACGGCACGAAAGTTCCCGAAGTCATGAGCTCCCACGGGGAAACCGTCAAAAGCAAAGGTGCGCGCCCCGTCTACAGGCCGCGCCACCTCTATCCGAGCATGACCGCCGATGAAGTCAAGAAGAAGCTCTCCGAGGAGATCAAGCCTTTCAGCGGCGAGTCCATCATGCCCGGCGCGAACAAAATGGAATTGTCGGACTATCTGGTCGGCAAACAATTCACCCTCCGTTATGACAACGGCGGCCCGGTCTGGGAGTACGCTGTTGATTCGATCGATCTCCTCAGATGGCGCAAAGAGGGTGAATCCGAGTGGCATACCGAGAAATACGAGGCATTCGAACCCGCGGACAAACTTATCCTGTTCTGCCACCTTCACAGCTGCAGCGACAACGCCAGATGCCCCACTATTGCTATCGACTTCTCAAACGGCCTGACGACGTGTATCGACGCCCGGATCGGCAGCTATCGCTCGGATTGGGAAGTCGGCCACAGAGCCATCTTCGGTGTTGTCGAGGCGGAGGGAATAAATGCTCCTCTTGTTCGCCGCCACGAGATAACAAAGGATCTTGTCGGCAAGGCTTACACCTGGACTTACAGCGACATGATGTCATCGATACACGTGTACAGTTCGCCCGAGTCGTATTCCTGGACCATCTTCCTGCCAAACGGTTCCGGCGGTATGATGTGGAGCTCCCCCTGCATCTACGTCAAGCTCCGTGAGGACGCTTATATGATGTCATGGGTAGAGGAGACCTGCAACGGCAGCCAGGGCACCTTTGTCTTTAATCCCCGCATAATGCACGACGCCGGCTATTTCTTCGGAATAAGCCCGGAGCGTTTGAACCTGACCTCTTTCGGCGCCTGCGCGAGAAACGCCGGATGCTACGATATTGCCAAATATTTTGAAATAAAGCAAAGAGGCTGAACTGCGGCAATAACCGGCCCCGTGCCGGACAAGCCGGGTCCTCCGGGGGATCCCGGAACAGAAGCCCTAATAACGACACAATTACACAATTAACGGAGGAGAGGGAACCGTTTCCTCTCCTCCGTTAATTGTCAATAAATGCAAAGTATTACGACCGCAGTCGTTCCGCAGTGCGGAATTCTCAATCGGGCTTCGTGTGCGTGACCGATTCTGAGGATTTATTACGAGCCTTCTCCCAGAGGAGAAGATGCCTGATCGCAGTGAGGCGGATAAGACGGCGCTGAAGATTAACACCTCATCCGGTCGGCTTTGCCGCCCACCTTCCCCTCCAATGGGAAGGCTTTTGCTGAGCAGCTCAGTAGAGTCTTTCTCTCATATTGCGCCAACTTAAGAAAAACACGACCGCAGCGAGAATAAAAGGGATAGAACCCAGCAGGAACATATTTGAGTATCCGACGTATTTATAGGCCACTCCCCCCAGGAACGGGCCGAGGAAGTTTCCGGAGTCCATACCTATGAACACCGTGTTGCTCGCTACGCCCCTCTTTTCCGGCGGAACGCACCTGACGGTGAGAGCCATGACGGCCGGGTTCAGCGTGCCGAATCCCAGCGCCTGAAGGGCGCCGGCGGCGAGGACCACCCAGAGCTTGTCCGTAAAACCAATCATCGCGATCGCCGCCAGATATAAAACCGTGCTGGGCAAGTAGACTTTCCCTATGCCGATCTTATCTATAAGCTTTCCGCTCAGCGGTCGGCTCGCAAGCAGTACTATAGCGTTGACCGTGAAGTACAGACCGATATTCTCAATGCCTTTCTCGCGTGAAAACGGCAATATGTAAGCGGGAAACATAGTGGTCGTGATGTTGAACAGCAGCATCAACAGTGTGGGTATGAGCGCCTCTTTGGCGACGATATTTTTATACCATGAACCCAGCGCCTTGAGAGTCTCCGGATCGGGTTTGTATGAGGGCATCAGCAGCGCCGGTATCAGCGCGAGAAAGATGATTATCGCCGACAAAAGGAAGACCGCTGTATAACCCGCGCTCTCGCTCCAGAGGCCGACCGCCCAGTTGTATACTCCGAGACCCATGTTCGGACCCACGGCGGAGGACAACGCCATACCGACACCCAGCATACCGATACCCATGCCGAGTTTCTCTTTGGGGACGCTGTCACCTATTATTGTGAGGCTGAGCGAACCTACGAACGCGAACTGGATGCCGTGTATCAGCCTTATCGCAACAAACATGGCGATATTCCGGCACAAAGCGTACCCGATGCTTGTGGCAACTCCGAGCGAAAACGTAAAGATCATTATTTTCCGCTTGTCTATCTTTGTGATCACCGGACCCGAGACCGGGCGTATGGCAACCGCCACGGCAAAATAGAGGCCTGTCATCAGACCAGTGAGTACTGCGCCCGCCCCCAAAAACTTGGCGTATGTCGTTATGAGCGGCGTCACGGTCTGCTGGCTGAAAGCCAGCAGCAGATTAGCGAGAATCGCGCATGTAAATCCCCTTGTCCATATAGTGACCTTTTTCCCCTTGTTCATTTTTTCCACAGGCCATCATCTCCGTTAATGAGCGGCCATCCCAGGCCGCAATGTCATGTATTCTTCCGAGCCGCGCTTCATACAGGATAGCACGACTTCGGACAATCGTCAAAAGATTTTTCCTGTCTTTGGAATAATCGGAACGAGCCGGACAGGCCGCGCGGCGGAGGACCTCTTCGCTCTGTTTCAATACAGCCTGTTTTTCAGAGATCTCCACGTGGCCATGAAGAGAACGCCCGACAGCGCGACAGGGACCGCGCCGATAATGTACATGCTCGAATATCCGAGATACGCATTCACAAATCCGCCCATCACCGGGCCCAGAAAAAAGCCGATATCGATACCGAAATACTGAGTATTGCTCGCCACGCCGCGCTTGGCGTGCGGCACGGAGCGCATGCAGAGCGTGATTATCGCCGGATTGAGCGTACCGAATCCGACGGCGGCAAATACGGCTGCCACCAGCATGGCGGGCAGGCTGTTCCCGAGAGCGACGATCAGAAAAGACAGCAGGTAGACGATGGCCCCGGGGCAGTAGAGCCTGCCGACACCGATCTTATCTATCAGTTTTCCGCAGAGGGGGCGGCTGACGAGCAGAACTACCGCGTACACGGTAAAGAACAGCCCGATGTTCTCTATCCCCTTCGAGTCGGCGTACGGAACCATATAGGTTGAAAAAAGTATTGATGACGCCGACACCAGGAGCATCAGGCCCGCCGGGATCAGAGTCTTCACCGAGATGATATTTTTATACCATGCCCCCATCTGCTCGAGAGCTTTTTTCCCGGGCTTGCAGGGATCAAGCAGAAAAACGGGTATAAGCCCCAACAGCATAAACCCGGCAGATACGAGGAAAACGACCATGTATCCCGTGTCGCTGCCCCACAGCTCCTGCGCCCACCTGAATATGGCGATACCCATACTCGGCCCTATAGCGGTAGCGACCGCTGCTCCCAGACCGAAGATCCCGATGCCCGTTCCGAGTTTCTCCCTGGGCAGGCTGTTGCTCGCAAGCGTCAGATTAAGTGATCCGACAAACGCGAACTCTATACCATGCATCACTCTTGCCGTGATAAACATCGCGATATCGCCCGAAAATGCGTACACCAGCCCCGTGAGCACTCCCAGGGCATATATCCATATCATGATTTTCCGCTGGTCCAGCTTCGAGATTATAGGCCCCGAGAACGGCCTTGCCGCGGCGGAGACGCCGAAATACAGGCCTGAGACCATTCCGATAGTGACGGCCCCCGCCCCCAGGTAAGACGCGTATGTGCTTATCAGGGTATTGACCGTGTGCTGGCTGAAACAAAGCAATACGTTAGCGGCAAACGTCAACGTAAACTGTTTATTCCATACGGTAAGATTGCCGTACGGCTTTTTTTCTATTTCCGTATTATCCATTGTTTATATCTTTTCTCCCGGCAGATGGATATATTTCGCCACACGCCCGGAAGGCACGGGTCAATGTGTGCTGCCCCGGACCGGGAATATGCGGTTTATTTGTGACTCTGAACGGATGACCGCACTGAAATTCGGGTTGAAACCTCCGGCGGATTTCAACCCGAAATGAGAGATCGGGATGCGGTGTATTATACCTTCAACGACTCAAACAGCGCTGCGCCGCGGCCCATTATCCACGTATACAGAAATCTGCATATTACTGCTATAACAATGAGCAGTATCAGCAAACATGAAAGCACAGGCAGGCCCAGACACGTAAGTCCGTAAAAAATGCCTCCGCACGCCGCGGCCGTAAAAAGCATGGCTCCCATCGTTATGATGACCGACATGCTGTTCTTTACCGCCTGCATCTCGCTGATCCAGTCAAGATTTGTATGCCGGAGATTTGCGGCAAGTCCGACAAGCGCCGTGAGCACGGTGTAAACGGCCGGGATAAGGACACACAAGGCGGCGCCGGCGAACGACGTATCTGAAGCGATGGCGGCGCCTATTCCCCCCACGGCCGAGGCGGGGCACGCTATGCTGACGTGTACGAGCAGCTTGGAATTGAGGATATCCCGGGTCGTTACGGGGAGGGAACGGACGATCCATATGCTCTTTCCCTCCATTGAGACGCTTGGCGCAGAGATCATCGTGATCCCCGAAATGACGCACAGCCCGCCGATAAATACGGGCATAAGATATGACTCGACTCCCGGGATCGTTTTCACGATCTCAAGAACCATTTCTCTTCTTATTACCAGCGCGACGCCTGCCGCGACAAGAAAAATCGCGCCGAGTCCGGCATTCAATACATAGGCCGAACTTGAGAAGAACCTCTTCATCTCACGGCGATACAGCGCGGAGAAGGAACTTGTCTCTTTGCTCTCCCGCTCGACGTACACGATCTTTGCGGAACCCTTCTTTGTAGTGACCGATTTGGTAATTGTACGGGAAAGGATGACCCATACGATTACGAACGGGATAATACACAGAGCAGATGCGTAGACAAGATATACCGGATCTCCCTGTGAGACGGCGTTGCCGATCCACCAGAGGGGGGCAGCCGCGCTGAGGCTCTCGGCGATCGAACCGCCGTTCGCCGCCAGTCTGGCAATAGCCGTATTTGCCCGCGAAAAAGCGATGAAGTATACCGCCAGAAATATGAGCGAAAAGACTGTCGTCATCAGCGATTTTCTTCTCACCCTCCGGGTCGCCATCGAAATGAACCACGCGAACAAAGAAGAGATCGCGAGCGACAGAAGCGGTATGAAGATCGCAAGCAGTACAAAGGCGATCAATCCGCCGGGCGCCAAAGGGCAGAATCTCAGCCACGCGAGCAAGGCCGGCACAGTCGTTATCAGGCCGAAAACATAGTTCAGAGCGATCATGGTAAACATGCGGCTCGCAAGTATCATAGAAGGCGGCACAGGAAGCGAAAACAGAAGCTCATTGTCCTTAGGCTCAAATATCGAGCTCTTTACAGAAAAAATGCTCCCAACGAAAATGAGCGCGAAATCGGCCAGCGCGAAGAAGGTGAAATACAGCCATCCCAGACCGGCATTGTAGTAGGGTAAGCTCAGCTGCGAAAAGAAGCCGTAGATCAGGAAGCCGAAAGAGCCCGCGACGTACAGCAATATGAGCGCCATGAAGATCGCTTTCCCTCTGGATCCGCTCCCCTGTCTGCCCGCGCTGCGTATTGACGATGTCAGCCAGTGTTTCGTGGCCTCAAGCCGCATGCGCATCAACGCCTTAAGCATGGTTCTCCTCCAGCTCAAGGAACACCTTTTCCAATGACGCATCCCCTTTCACGGCTTCCATTCTGCCGCTCGCAACGAGGCGTCCGTTCCTGATTATCGCGACCTTGTCGCACAGCTTCTCAACGACCTCGAGAACGTGCGTGGAAAAGAATATGGAACCGCCCTTCCGGCAGTGTACGCGCATCATCTCTTTAAGAGTGTGGGATGCCTTCGGATCAAGCCCCACGAACGGCTCATCCATGATTATCAGTTTCGGGTCGTGGATCCATGCGGCAATGATAGAGAGTTTTTGCTTCATGCCGTGCGAATATGCCGAGATCGGCTGCGCCAGATCGCCGGTCAGTTCCAGCTCGTCCGCGTATTTGCGGATGAGCCTTGTCCGCTCCGTCTGCGGTACGCCGAAGATATCGGCTACGAAGTTAAGATATTTGATGCCCGAAAGATACTCGTACAGCTCCTGATTATCCGGTATATACGCCAGCATTTTTTTGCACTCGAGGGGATCTTTCTTTATCGAATACCCGTCGATCGTTATCTCGCCCTCCTCAAACTGGAGGATGCCGCAGCAGCACTTTATTGTTGTCGTCTTCCCGGCACCGTTGTGTCCGATAAAACCGAATATCTCACCGGGCGCTATTGAGAGAGTAAGACCGTCAACGGCCTTTTTGTTCCCGTATTTTTTTGTGAGGTTTTCGATCCTGAGCATATTTCACATCCTCTCAAACGTAATATCTTTTTTCAGCTCAATCGTTTGTCGCGTCGCCGTCCCCCCAGACCGGGACAACGTCTCCCAGGAACGTGGGTTCAGGCTTAAAAACACACATCATAAAGTCTTTGACCCGGGCGAGGAACTCGCGCGCCAGCCTGTATTGCCGGCCTGCATATTCCTGAGTGTCCGCGCTGACACCGACAGCGTCGACACCGAGTCTCCGCGCTACGTACAGAGCCCTGTAAAGATGGTACGTCTGTGTCACGATGACAGCGGATTTAACCATAAAAACGTCGCGCGCTCTGTAAATGCTCTCATATGTGGAAAAACCGGCATGGTCCATGAACACGTCCGAGGACGGGACTCCGGCCTGAACGACGTAGTTCTTCATCACGTTCACTTCGTCATAGTATACTCTGCCGTGGTCACCGCTCATGATGATCTTGTCCGCGACACCGGCAAAATAGAGCTCCAAAGAACGGTCCAGCCTGTCTTTAAGCATCGGACTGGGCCTGTCGGAGCCTATTATACCGCACCCGAGGACCAGAATACAGTCATATTCACCTTCCGCCGCCCCCTCGCTCGTGACGATGCGATCTCCTGTTTTAATGTATATGTAACCGTTTACGGCTAACGCAGCGGCTGTGCATGCAGCGGCGACTATGACAAGAACAATGAACAGCGACAGCAGCCGCTTCATTATTCCTTTTTTCCGCGGCCTCGGGTCCGCTGCTTTTTCACCTTTCATACCGTCTCGCCTCCCGCGTTCCGGGCGCAGTTTCAATTCCCGTTTTATCCGAAGCGCCGGGAGAGCACGTTTTCCCGACCCGCAGTTTTACTCTGCTTCAATCCGCAACCGACGTTCGCGGCTATGCGCGCCGGTCCGCCCCTTATGACAGTTCCGGCAGCAACTGTGAATCATTATACCACCGTCTCGCGCATTGTACATAGCGAGTTAATACACCCGCGGATCCGCAGTGTCGGATTCCATGGTAAAAAAAAGGGACGCGCAAGACGCATCCTGTCAGTTATTACTTCCGGTTATCAGGCATTCCAGGTAAAATCCAATGAATCGATACTCTCATAATCGACTGTCATGCCCTCTTCACTCATAGCTTCGAAATGAGCAAAGGGCGGATATTTTTCACCCTGATCTATTTCTTCGTCATTCAGGGTAATCGTAACATAAGACATTTTGTCGCCGGCTATTGATATAACTTTAGCCAGAAGCTCGGGAACGGAAACACTGATACTTTTCACTACGGACTCCTTTCATTGATCCTGCATTCGCCCACTATTCTACACATAATTGCACCATTTTGCCAATTGGGAGTTTTTTCGAATTTACAAAGGAGTAGATGTAATTATTTGGGCAAATTAACATATTCATGTTATTTCTAATAATTATTGTCTAATCCGCAGTACCGAAAACCGGGCGTTTCCGCACGCTCCGGCAGCCCTCACTCCGTGACAGAAGAGCCGCCCGCGGACTTTTACGTCCGAGGGCGGCGGCAAAACCTGCGTTATATTCTGTTATTTTTAAAGCTGCGGTACGTTACATTCGCCGGCAGACAGGCCGCGCCGCCTGTTTTTCAGCCGTTATCGGTGTCTTCTCCTGTCAGTTTAGAAAATCCTTCAGTTTTTTTGATCTGCTCGGATGGCGGAGCTTGCGAAGCGCCTTAGCTTCTATCTGTCTTATACGCTCGCGCGTGACGTTAAATTCTTTGCCCACCTCTTCAAGGGTACGCGCCCTGCCGTCCTCTATACCGAAGCGCAGTTTCAGCACTGTCGCCTCGCGCGGGGTCAGCGTGGAGAGCACGTCGACAAGCTGCTCTTTAAGAAGCGTGAATGAAGCCGCCTCCGCAGGCTCCGACGCGCCCACGTCCGGGATGAAATCCCCCAGATGGCTGTCCTCCTCTTCACCTATCGGCGTTTCGAGCGAGACGGGCTCCTGAGCGATCTTGAGTATCTCGCGAACCTTGTCGACGGTCATGTTCAGTTCCTCGGCCGTCTCCTCTGGCGTGGGCTCACGGCCAAGTTCCTGCAGCAGCTGGCGTGATACGCGAATGACCTTGTTAATCGTCTCAACCATGTGTACGGGAATACGGATCGTTCTGGCCTGATCCGCTATCGCGCGGGTTATGGCCTGCCTGATCCACCATGTTGCATATGTCGAGAATTTGTAGCCCTTTGTGTGGTCGAACTTTTCAACAGCCTTCAACAGCCCCAGATTTCCCTCCTGTATCAGGTCCAGAAACTGCATGCCGCGGCCTACGTACCTCTTGGCAATGCTTACGACAAGGCGCAGATTTGCCTCTGCGAGGTGCTGCTTCGCATCCTCGTCCCCCTCGGACATGCGCAGAGCAAGCTCGACCTCTTCATCCGATGAGAGCAGATTGACCCTGCCTATCTCCTTGAGGTACATCCTCACGGGGTCGTCTACGCTGTAGCTCTCTGCCAGCACCTTCGGGTCGACGATCTCCTCCTCTTCCTGAACGTCGGAGAGGTCCTCCGCGATCTGCAGACTATCGTCGGCATGATGAGAAAAATCATCCCCCGCTATATCGACTCCGAGTTCTTCAAGGGTATCGTAGATCCTGTCGACCTGTTCTGTTTCAAGGTCGAGCTCCTCGAGCGTGTCGAGCAGTTCCTTTGAGCTGAGTTTCCCGTTCTTCTTTCCGATCTCAAGCAGTCTGTTGATCCGCATCTCGGCCAGTTCGCGCGCATGTTCAGCCTGCTCAACCTGTGTCTTTTCTTCCATACCCTATCCTCCGTAGCCTTTTTTGCTTCTGTATTCCCTGAGTATAGCCGTCAGCGCATTTTCATCATGCGCAGCGGCCTCCTTCTCTCTCTCCGAACGTATGACCGCTATGTAATCCTCGAGCGCCTTTTGAACGTTTTCAATTTCGGCAGGCTCGCTCAATACGTGGGCCAGGAGCGAGGTCTCCTGCTGTGTCAGCTGCCCTTCCAGGCAGCTTATCCCAGGAGGTCTGCCCTCCCTGACAGCTGCGCGAAATACCTCGTACGCCTTTTCCAGAACCTGCGAAGAAAACTCCCCGGGCTCCAGGCTGATCCGTTCGATGAACTCGGGATAGTTCGCGATGAGCCGGATCACGCCCTCCTCGGCTATGGCCGAGCGCACATTGCCGTACCGGATGGCTCGCTCCTTAGGCTGGACCGTACGCGCAGGAGAAAGAGCTTCTCTTTCGCGCTTTGATTTTGCGGTCTTAAGCCGCGCCTTGCGGAACCGCTGCACCTCGAGGCGCATCGCCTCTGCCGGAACGCCTGCCGCCTCCGCCTCCCTCGCGGAATAGACCTCCCTCTCAACAGGGCTCGCAAGGCCCGCGATAAGCTCTCCCGCCTTGCGAAGGTAAGCCACTTTCTGCGAGTCGTCGCTGAAATCGATCCCCTCCCGAAGACGCGAGAGGAGGTATTCCACATTGTTTTCGCTGCCGAGCAGCAGCCTCTCAAAAGCATCCCTGCCCCGCAGATTTATAAAATCGTCCACATCCACTTTCACCCGGATCCCGTCTTTTTCGATCTGAGGAAGCCTGATCACCCGTGTGGAGATCTCGGAACCCGACAAAAGCTCGATCGCGCGGTTTGTCGCCTTCATACCCGCATCATCGTTGTCGTAACACAGAACGAGTTCTTTTGTATACCGAGATATCAGCTTGATCTGCTCCTGCGTCAGAGAAGTCCCCATCGTCGCCACCGCGTTGTCAAACCCCGCCTGATGCATTGTCAGCACGTCGATATTCCCTTCGCAGAGGATCAGATCCGACCGCTTTGTGTTCTTTGCCAGGTGGATCCCGTACAGCGAGCGCCGCTTGCTGTAGGCTATGGTGTCGGGGCTGTTGACGTACTTGGGCTTTGAATCATCGAGAACACGGCTCCCGAAACCGATTATGTCTCCCCTGACGTCGATCACGGGGAAGATGAGCTTGTTGCGGAAGCGATCGTACAGTCCGCCGCTCTTGCCGGGGACTGCAAGCCCCGCGTCGATCAGCTCCTGTTTTGTGTACCCCGCCTGTGTCATGGCGTTGATCAGAGAGTCCCAGCTGTCCGGAGCCGCACCCAGACCGAAGCGTGCCGCCGTCTTCGGTGTTATCCGGCGCTTTTTCAGAAAGTCCGCCGCGGCCCTGCCCTGAATGCCTCCGAGGTTTGCCCTGTACCATTTCGCGGCGTCCAGATTGAGCCTGAGTATCCTTGCGCGCATGCGCGCAGTCTTGTCCTCCTCCCGGTCAGGCACCGTCATGCCTGAGCGGCGGGCCAGAAAATAGACGGCGTCCGAAAAACTGAGGCCCTCTATCTCCATTATAAAAGTAACGACCCCGCCGCCTTTGCCGCAGCCGAAACAATAGAACAGGTCTTTTTCGGGCGTTACGGTGAAAGACGGCGTCTTCTCGTTGTGAAAAGGACACAGGCCGAAATGCCTCGTACCCTGCCTTTTCAGCACCGTGTACCCCGAAACGACAGAAACAATATCGTTTCTGGCAATAAGCTCGTCCATAAAAGCTTCGGGAAAAGCCACCTCTGCCCACCTCCCCTGGATCCGGCGCATTCCATGAAGCTCCGGATCATATATTTATCTGCAAAATATCCCCGATAGCGCACAATTCGAACAATTGCCGCAACGCGCCTATTATACCCTTATTTCGTATTTTAGTTAATCAAGCAGCGTCCACGATTTCGGGACAAAGATCTCGTCAAATTTAAAGAGCGCGTATTTGTCCGTCATTCCCGCGATATAGTCGCAGGCAGCGCGCTCCAATCCTTCACGCTCACCGACTTCCCTGTACTCATGCGGAAGCTCCGAGGGATTTGCGCAGTAGTGTTCAAACAGCATAGCGATAAGGCGGCCTATCTTCCGCTCCTCACCTTTTGCCACGGGATTCATGTAGACGCGCTCGAACAGAAAAGTCCGCAAGTGCGCCATAGCCTGCTCACACTGTGCGGACATACCGATCGTACCGTCCTGAGAGTTAAGTATCACGTCGGTCACAAGAGCGTTTATACGTTCGCTGTGCGTGCTCCCGAGCAGCTCCGATACGTCCTCCGGGATATCTTCAAAGCGCAATATGCCCGCGCGGATGGCGTCGTCAATATCGTGATTTATGTAGGCTATTCTGTCGGCATAGCGTATAATGCGTCCTTCAAGCGTCTGCGGAGCGACTTCCCCCGTATGGCAGAGCAGGCCGTCCAGAACCTCATAGCAGAGGTTGAGGCCCTCGCCCTCCCGTTCTATCGTCTCCGCAACACGCAGGCTCTGCTCGTTGTGCCTGAAACCTCCGGGCATCACGGAATTCAGAGCCCGTTCCCCGGCGTGCCCGAAAGGCGTATGGCCGAGGTCATGCCCGAGGCTTATCGCCTCCGCCAGGTCTTCATTCAGACGTGTTCCGCGCGCGATCGTGCGCGCGATCCGGGATACTTCCCAGGTGTGCGTCATGCGCGTCCTGTAATGGTCACCCTCGGGTTGAAGGAACACCTGGGTCTTATGCATCAGCCGTCTGAAAGCCTTTGAATGGACTATCCGGTCGGTGTCACGCTGGTAGCAGGTACGAACAGGGGACGGTTCCTCAGGTCTTTTTCGCCCTTTCGAATTGCTCGCCTGCGCCGCAAAGGGTGAGAGTTCCCTTCTTTCTCTCTCTTCACACATGTGCCTTACAGTCATTTGTTCAGCCTCCCGGGGTAATGGCACTGCGGTCGTTAAACCGTTACACTATCTATATACGACAAACTGTTTATACTTCCTTTATTTTTTTCATTATTATTTCACCGTCAATCGCTGCCGCCCGCACGTACGGGCAGCTCGGCGGTCCCGATGAACTCGGGCTCGATCCTGCCCGATGACAGATTGAGCAAAGCCTCGGTCAGCGCGTTCTCCGCGCCCTCGGGCAGGAGGCCTGTTACAATAACGTCCGAACCAAACGAGGTCTCTTTGACTTCTCCCCCCAGCGAGATAAAACTCTGTCTTGCGAGCTCGAAAAGGGCGTAACCGCACCGGAAGCGGACCGCCGTCCACATTTTCATCAAATATATCCCGGCGGCTTCGAGGGCAAGAGCGGCGGTCTTCCCGTATGCCCGCGCCAGCCCGCCCGCTCCGAGCAAAATGCCGCCGAAATAGCGCGTTACAACACAACAGACGTCGCTGACGCCGCTCTTTCTGAATACTTCCAGCACGGGCATACCGGCGGTGCCTTTTGGTTCACCGTCGTCGGAACAGCGTGAAGCGCCGCTTTTCAGAATGAAAGCGTGTACGTTGTGCTTCGCGTCGTAGTACTTCTCGCGCGTAAGGGCTATATATTTCTGCGCCTCCTGTTCGCTCGCTACCCGCCATACCTGCCCGATAAACCGGGACCTTTTTTCCGTATATTCGGCCTGACCGTACTCACCCGGGATATACTGTTTTCCCATCACACTTCCCTTTCAATCGATCGGAGCAAAGCCCGTGCGAATATCTTCCGATTCAGCTGAGCTGCCTGTACCGCTCCACCCATTCCGGCGCGCCCGCCGTAAAGACTGCCCGGACCGCGATCCCCTCCGCAAGGTAGTCCGTGCCGAGAACGACACCTTCCCTGTATATCCTGTCCAGGAGCGAAGGCACGGAATAAGGCAGAAGCAGCGACACGTTCTCGCTGTCCGCGTCGAGCGCTTTTGTGATAGCGTCAAGCAGCGCGTCAATGTTCCTCCCGCGCAATGCCGATATGCACACGCTGCCGGGGTCACGGGGCATATCAAAGTCCGCCTTATCCGCTTTGTTATATACTTTTATAGTGGGTATCGATCCCGCGCCGAGGCGTCGAAGCAGCTCCTCGGCCACTTTTACATGGTTTTCGTGATGCGGATCTGAAACGTCGATTATGTGCAGTATAACGTCCGCGTACGTCAGCTCCTCCAGTGTCGCGCGGAAGGCCTCTATAAGGTGGTGCGGGAGCTTGCGTATGAAGCCGACCGTGTCCGAAAACAGCACCTCGCGGCCGCCGGGTAAGACCAGTCTGCGCGTCGTGGGGTCCAGTGTGTCGAAAAGCCGGTCGTTTGCCGGGATCCCCGCGCCTGTGAGGGTATTGAGCAGAGTGGACTTCCCCGAGTTTGTGTAACCGGCCATCGCAACGACTTTTACCCTGTTGCGCTCGCGAAGGCTGCGCTGGACAGTGCGGGCGCGCCGTATCTCGCTCAGCTCGTCCTCGAGGCGCTGTATCCTTCTTCGTATATGCCTCCTGTCGGTCTCAAGCTGCGTTTCCCCCGGCCCGCGGGTCCCTATGGGGCCTGCTCCGCCCGAGGCTGTCTGCCGCACAAGGTGCGTCCACATCCCGGTAAGCCTCGGCAGTACGTACTTGTACTGCGCGAGCTCGACCTGGAGCTTCCCCTCCTTTGTTCTGGCCCTTCCCGCGAATATGTCGAGTATCAGGCCGCTGCGGTCGATGACGCGCACTTCAGTGTCCTCCTCGAGCGCCCGGGCCTGTGCCGGCGCCAGATCGTTGTCGAGCACGATGAGAGCAGCGCCCGTATCCCGCGCCAGAGCGCGCACCTCGGACGCCTTGCCCTTGCCTATGAACGTTCGCGGGTCCGGCGCGTCGCGCCTTTGAAGAAGCTTTTCCACGCAGACGCCGCCCGCAGTCTCAAGCAGTGCTTCCAGCTCGTCGAGCGACTCCTCATCGGACGTTGCGTCCTCCCCCAGGACCGGCGACGAAAGCCCTACGAGAACGGCTTTCTCGCGCTCCGATATTTTCCTGCTCTCAAATTCAAATTCCTGCGGCAATTCTGCACCTCTTCTTTGATATATGCGTGAACACAGGAGGCCCCGCGGTTAAACCGCGCGGCCTCCATATATGGCGACAGCGCGACAGACAGCATCCATCGCGCATGATTTATGCCTCGATCCGGTCACGCGCAGACGCGATCGCGCCCGAATTATTTCAGACCGAATTTTTTGTTGAATCTTTCAACACGGCCGCCGGTGTCAACCAGCTTTTGCTTGCCCGTGTAGAAAGGATGGCACTTTGAACAAATCTCGACCCTGATATCTTTCTTGGTCGAAGAGGTCTCAATCACCTCGCCGCAAGCGCAGCGGATAGTCGTCTTTTCGTACTTGGGGTGGATACCCTGTTTCATGGATTTCACCTCTTTCGTGGAAGAATGCGCGCCTCACGGAACGCGCAGATAATACTAGCACATATTGTTTAAAAAAGCAAGGGCAAATTGTTATTCCGGCGGCTTTTCCGGCGGCTTTTGCGGGATTCCTCCGCGGATCAGGCCCCCGGACGAAAACTTTGGAACGCGAACACAGTCGGGCGGTTGTGAAATATAATGGCACAGAACGCTTTCTGTTAGGAGAGATCGCCTTGAGTTACACAAAATTCTATTTCCGCCCCGGCGCGGGTGACAATATCTACACGACCGTACATCTTTTTCCGGACGAGCGAAGCGCGATAAACGGCCGCGTGCTCGATACGAAAGACAGGCCGATACAGGATGCTCTTGTATTGCTCCTTGATGAATCGCACACTCTGTTGTCCGCCGTCTCTTCGGATGAGGCGGGATGTTTTGCGTTCGGTCCTTTGAAGCCGGATACTCTTTATTGCATCAAGGTATATAAAAACGATATCCGTCTGCGTGAGCTTGAGATAAGGCCCGATTGAGGCCGGGCGGTCTCATCTTTCGCTCTCGGCCTTCGTCACTGCCTCGAGCTCAAGCTCCTCCTGCGCTTCGGCGATAGCCGCCTCCAAAGCGAGCGCAAGCTGATCGGGGCATGACGTGGGTTTGAAACCGCAGCGTATGCCTTTTATGCGTCCGATGACTTCCTGCGCCGGCCGTCCGTTCGTCAGGGCCGCAAGGCCCTGGGTGTTGCCCGGGCAGCCGCCGGAAAAAACAACGTTGTCGACAGTAAGCCCGTCAAAATCGAACTCGATCTGCCGGGAGCAAACTCCCTTTGTTTTATACGTGAATCTCATAGTCTTTCTCCCGTTTTAAAGAGTTACCTGCCGGCCCGAAAGGTATGCTATGCCGAACGTTACGGCATACAGGACCGGCTGATGCGTGATGTATATGAGCAGTGCTTTGCGACCTACAGAAGGGAAAAAAGGCACGCTGAACGTATAGAACCGGGCGGGCAATTTGCCGTCCCTGATCAGCTCCCCGAGCCACGTGCCGAGTAAAAACACAAATACCCAGGGGAATATGGGGAAGTAATCGGCCGAGCTGAACCCGCTGTACGTCAGGCCGAACGGCCAGAGCCATTTCAGCTCGTTGCTGCGATCAAGTACGTTGACGGCTATGGCCGACAGTACTATAAGCGCCGTATATATCAAAGGAGCCGGCGCGCCCTTCAGTCGATCCCAGAATCTGTGAGTTAGCCCGTAAAACATCATACAGAATCCGAGCAGATGCAGCACGCCGAAAACAATTATATCTATCTTCCAGGTGACAAGTGTGAGCAGCATGGCGATCGCGAATACTTTTGCGCCCCTTTTGATGTTGCTGCGCGAAAAGCGGGACGACACGCCGGAAAGCATGATGAAGCAGCCCGCAAACACGTAGTGGAGGAAGTTGAATACTGGATTATAGAAAAGCCACTCCGGTGCGTCGAGTATCACCACAAGATCAAGCAGGAAATGGTGTATCACCATCAGTATTACGCAGAGTCCCCTCAGAGCGTCGATGCTCTGAATTCGCGCACCCGGCTGTCTGTCAGACTCAGACATTGAACAGGAAAAGAACGACGTCGCCGTCCTGCATAATATAATCCTTTCCTTCCCTTCGCACAAGCCCCTTTTCGCGTGCCGCCGCCATATTTCCGCAGGCGT
>JAAYAR010000162.1 GCA_012719235.1 Clostridiales bacterium | reverse complement strand
TTGCTGATTATCCCGACGATGCCGGCGAACCTGCCGTATCGCCCGCGCACCGCGGGATCCTTTGAATCTCCGTTGTCCCTGATAAACAGCTTCACAAGGAGTCTTGTCATATCATCACCGCCCGAAATAGAAAAAGCATCTGCGGAACATGATTCTGTCCCGCAGATGCTTGAATAGACATCCGCTGCCGTAACGGCCCGGCGCCGGCATTTCGCCTGTTGCCTGACCTTTTGTACCGCTTCTTCGAGCGGCGCAAGAAAGGTATAATCATAGTAACTATCCCGCAGCTATATGTCAAGCACGATTTCCAAATTCCGTTACGGGACAAACTCTGCGGGTCCCTTCGGAAAATAAGGCGGCTTGCGGGCCGCGCCGAAGCCTCGGCGGCGATCTGCGGCGGTTTTGCGTTGTGTTTATGCCGGGCCGCAACTATAATGTATATCGTCGACTACATCTTTACTTACTTCGGGGAGAGCCATGGGCAATACGATAAGACTGCCTGTCAGAAAACTGGTTGAATTCATCCTGCGCTCCGGGGATATCGACAGCAGATATTCCCCGAAGGACAGGATGTATGAAGGCGTGCGCATCCATAAGGCTCTTCAGAAAAAGAACGCGGAGCTGTACGGCGACTACAAGAGCGAGGTCAGGCTGTCCGCATCCGTCACGTCCGGGGACACCGAGTATCTTCTGGAAGGCCGGGCTGACGGTGTTTTCACAGACCGCGGCATGACGGTCATCGATGAGATAAAATCGACGTCTTTACCACTTTATCTGATAAACGGGGACTCCAATATCACCTACTGGGGTCAGGCGCAGTGTTACGCTTATATTTACGCTCTGCAGAACTCGCTGCGGGAGATATCTGTCCGACTCACTTATTTCAACGTCGATACGGGCGACAGTACCGGGTTTCTTAGGACCTTCTCTTTCGCGGAGCTCGAGGTGTTTGTGTCGACGCTGCTCAGGCAGTACACAAAATGGGCCGCGCTGACAGCCCGATGGTCCGACCTGAGAAACAGCACCATAAAGGCAATGCCTTTTCCCTTTGCGGAGTACCGAAAGGGCCAGAGGGAACTGGCCGTGAGCGCCTACAGGGCGATCTCGGGAGGCAGCAAGCTTTTCGCTCAGGCGCCGACCGGGACCGGAAAGACGGTCTCCGTACTGTTCCCCGCGATCAAGGCTATGGGCGAGGGCATAACGTCAAAGATATTCTATCTGACGGCCAAAACGACGACCCGCCGCGCCGCAGAGGACACCTTTACCCTGATGAGGGAGCGCGGGCTAAGGATTAAATCCCTGACGCTAACCGCAAAAGAAAAGATCTGCTTTCAGGATGAGACGGTCTGCAGGCCTGAGATCTGCCCTTACGCAAAGGGCTACTTTGACCGCGCAAACGATGCCGTGTACGACGCGATAACGAGCTGCGATGCGTTCACCAGAGACATCGTGGAGGAGTACGCGCTGAAGCATACCGTATGCCCCTTTGAATTGTCCCTTGACATCTCGCTCTGGGCCGACTGCGTCATCTGCGACTACAATTACGTCTTCGACCCCCGGGCACACCTCCGGCGTTTTTTCGCCGACGGCACCGCAGACTATACTTTTCTTATAGACGAGGCCCACAACCTCGCGGACAGGTCGCGGGAGATGTTCTCTTCGGAGCTGAAAAAAACGAGGTTCTTCGACGTAAAAAAACGTTTCAAAGGCGCCGACCGGGCTCTTGACAAAGCCCTGAACTCCATCAATAAGCGCATGATCGAGCTGCGGAAAAGCTGCGGCGAAAAAGGCGCATTTATATCAGCCGATATCCCGGATAAGCTAATCGTCAGCATTCGGGAGTTCACGGCCGTATGCGAGAGGATGCTTAAGGAAAACAGCTCCCTCGGCGATAACAATCAGTTTTTGCAGCTCTATTTTGATGCTGTGAACTTCGCGGCTGTCTCTGACCTGTATGACGACAGGTACATCACGTATACGGAGACGCACGGCGGCGATGTCTCAGTCAAGCTTTTTTGTCTGGACCCGTCCCGGCTCCTGAGTGAAGCGCTCGGGCGAGGAAGGTCGGCCGTAATGTTCTCAGCCACGCTGACCCCCCTAACGTACTTTCGCAACATCCTGGGCGGCGGGGACGGCGACAAGCTTCTCGAGCTGGGTTCGCCGTTTGACAAAGACCGCCTGTGCCTTTTATCCGCCGACAGGGTGTCGACGCTTTTCAAGCGCCGCGAGCAGAGCGTCGCCCCGATAGCCGAGCTCATCGGAGCCTTCGTCTCGCAAAAAACGGGCAACTATATAGTATATTTTCCTTCATACAAATATATGACAGACGTCTTCTCCTGCTTTTCCGAAAAATTCCCTCAGATCAGGGCTGTCGCGCAGGAGAGCGCCATGGGCGAGGAGGAGCGCGAGTCGTTCCTTTCCGGGTTTGTAGAACAGCCTGCGCAGACACTCGTCGCCTTCTGCGTTCTCGGCGGCGTATTTTCCGAGGGGATCGACCTGAAAGGCTCAAGACTTATCGGCGCCGCTGTCGTAAGCGTAGGCCTGCCGCAGATGAGTGTGCAGCAGGACATTATAAAGGACTATTTTGACAAAAAGAACGGCATGGGTTTCGAGTATGCTTACATGTACCCCGGCATGAACAAGGTGCTTCAGGCCGCGGGCCGCGTCATCCGCTGCGAGACCGACTCGGGCGCCGTCCTCCTCATCGACGAGCGGTTCGGGCGGCGGGATTACGCGAGGCTCTTCCCCGCCCACTGGCAGGATATCAAGGCGGTCAGGGATACCCGGAGCCTTGAAGAAGCCCTGAGATCGTTCTGGAGCAAAAACTGAGCGCGCTATTGAACGCGGTGGGACCCGGCTTTTTGAGCCGGGTCCCCGTTTATTCATTACTGCACCTTATCACACTTAGTGAGAGTCCTTTCGGCTAAGCTCAAGTCCCAATCCTGCCTGATCACCGTTCTTGCGCCAAAATACACATGTATGCCGGGACCGGGATTAATGCTATGACTTTACGTTATAATTTCTGAGTGAATAAACTCTTTTCAGGTCGATACAACCCGCGTCGCGCGATAAAGCGCCCGTTTTATGCATGCGGACCGTTTTGGCGTCATAGGTGAGCCCGAAACCATAACCGCAGTCGCGCCCGGTCCGCAGGTTGCGGAACAGCGCGCACATGCCGCCAGACCATTTCTGCTCTACCCACACCATGGCGTATACGTCGTCACGGAACTTGAGATACTCGCAGGGGGAACTCCAGACGTATCCGCCGGCGCGATTGGCGGGCGTTCCCGGAGCGGCGTTGTTGATTATCGTCCATGAGTAGGAGTGAGGAGCGTTGTAGATATGTATCGAGCTCATCTGATCGGAGTAGGTCTGGGTAAAAGCCCTACCCAGCAGCTCATCCGTGAAGCCGTGGCGGAATATGCGCAGCGGCGTCAGGCCCTCGAGTTCGATCACACCGAAATGATAGCTCGGAACGGGGTCATGCAGATCATATTTTGAGCCCATTTTCGCGGAGATACAGGTCGCGCAGCCGTTTTTGAAGTCAAATGCGAAGCTCATGCTCGCCGGAGGATTTGACCCCGTGAGGTAGAGACCCAGGACTACGAAATCCTCGTCGAGTTCCGACGCCCGGTACTGTTCCGCATGCCACTCGCTCTCGCCGTTTATGCGGTATTCAAGCTCCGTTACCGTTTTGAAGCGGAGCTCGACCACATAGTCGTCGTCCCCGCGGAACACGAGCTCTTTTCCCACGCAGTAATCGGTGTCTTCAAGCACGTGGGAAGAGCCCATGACCGCCTCCTGCAGTTTTCCCGAATCGAATATCTCCGGGTTCTTTGATGCCTCCGTGATCTCCTCAACAGTCGGCTTTTTCGCCATTATGCTGGGGCGATAAGTACAACGTGCTCCTTTGACTGAAAAATCGATCCTTCTTTTTATGAAATCAGAATACGATTCGCCCCTGTCGTTGAAATCAAAGAAAGCGGCGTATCTGCCGAGATAGTTTCCGCGTCCCGTATAAAGCGTGTGTTCAAACTGATCCTCCTCGTCTATACCCATGCACACGCCTATCTTCTTCATGCTGAAAAGGTCCACAAGTTCCACGGACAGCCTCCCGGAATACTCGACCTCACCGAAACAGTGGATATACTGCGAGTCGCTTATTTGCAGTATATCGGCGGCAAACGTGAGCACGTCGCCCCCGTCAGGCGTATCAAGCTCCACAAGTGTCGTATAAACCGTGGAAGTATAGGTGGTCAGCCTGTGTTTGCCCCTGTCCTCAAACCACTCTATCATGCTGTTTTCGAGCTGCAGCGACAGTTTATCGCGCTTTTCGGGCGGAGCTTTTCCCGGCTCCTCATAATATCCGAAGTAGGATTGGCGCTGTACCTCGCGATTTATATAAGGCGCTATCTTGCTCGCGTCGCCCACTTCGCAGTATGTTTTTGTTGTATCGATCGCGACTCCCTCATAGTCGATAAACCACATCTCGAACACGGTGACGACAGCTGTTTTCCGGTTCACGATCACAGTGTACCCCTTTTTTGTTCCGGGAACCATGTGGGAAAACAGGGTCATCTCTTTCAGCGAGAGCGCGCCGTAAGTACACTCGATACCGTCATGGCCGTTTTCTTTCAATATGAGTTTCCTGTCCGATTTGAACTCATATTCGAGCGTCGGCC
>JAAYAR010000020.1 GCA_012719235.1 Clostridiales bacterium | reverse complement strand
TGAAACTCGAAAAAGTACAGGGTCTTGTGCCCCGCCCAACGACTCTGGAAGGGAAACGCATAGCGATAGTGCAGCTGAAACCCGACGCCCGCATATTCCTGGAGCATGTCAGAAGGCTTCTGCAGGAAAGATATCCGACTGCCACGTTCGATTACCTTGACGGGAAGATGGCTCCGTATACGACCATAACGTCGCTTCGTGACTACGACGTTTTTGTGTACGGCGTTAAAAATACCGCCGCATTTAACGCAGAGTCCAGCGTCGTATGGGAAAAAGACGGTACGCCCGGTGTTCTGCTGTGCACCACTGCCACAATCGGTCAGACTTACCGGCATGCGAGAACAGCCGGCATACCAATAAGGACATTAGTGCTGCCCTGCGAAAAATGGTTTGGCGAGCAGGAAGTCGATGAGTTTATCAAGCTCGCCGAAAACTCCATCGACGGCATCATTCACTCGTTGACAGACCCGCTGACGGAAGAAGAGAGGAACCCGAAACCTTTTGAGTACGATATCAGTGACCTTCGCTTTGAGGGCGAAAATTACTCCGAAGCTTATGAGAAATTTCAGACATATTTCATAGAGAACAAGTTTACCGACGGAATGTCTGTTGCTCCTCCGACGCCGGAGGCGGTAGAAAAAATGCTCACAGGTACGAGCCGCAGACCGGACGAGGTCATAGCCGGCGAAATGACTCCCGCACGCGGTATCGTTACCATTGAGAAGATCGCGATCAACGCTGTTATGGCAGGTGCGAAACCCGAGTATCTGCCTGTTATCATTACTGCTGTCGAAATGCTCTGTGACCCTGATTTCGACGCATTCCACCCCTTAGCTACCATCACTTCACCGCAGCTGCTGATCATGGTTGGAGGACCAATAGCTAAAGAGATCGGCATGAACTGCAGAACAGGGTATTTGGGACCCGGTACCCGGGCCAACAGCACGATAGGCCGGGCCGTAAGTCTGTGCGTGATCAATCTCGGCTGGCTTGATTTTGATATCGACGCAGGAATGACCGGCCAGCCGTCAAGGTACTGCAATCTCACAATGTGTGAAAATGTAGATGATAGTCCCTGGGAGCCGTTCCAGGTATCGATGGGATACAGCCCCGAAGACAGCACGGTCATGATCGAGGAGATCTTACTCGTCGACGGCTACTGGTGGGCGGATCCCGCTGCTTATATGCCTTCCGGATCTGTGTGGACATATGGCCTGCAGGCAGATCTGGACAGGATCGCCGAAAAAGCGGTCGGAGTAAAAACTACGATCGAGGGAAAACTCAATCCCGTTCATAACATCAACGCCGTAAAATTCTTCGATAAAGTGGGCCTTAAGGAATGGTTCGGCGGCCGAAAATACGCTCTGATTCTATACCCGGGGCAGGCGCGCCAGTTGGCTGCGGCCGGATACACCAGAGAATCCCTTATGAAATATATCCGTGATTACCGCAGGCTGCCGTGGGAGAGCCTCACCGAAGAAGTGAAGGAAAACATGCTGAAGTTGGCCAAGAGCGGCGACCTGCCCGGCTTGTCCGTCGACGACTGCAAACCCGGCGGCACTGTCCCCGTGTTCGATACCGACAAGCTGGCAATCTTCGTGTCAGGACCTATGAACGGCCAGACTCTCGGACTGACTTATATGGGTACTTACAAGGGCAGCACCGGCAATCCCCCCAAGTCTCCGTTCTATATAAAGAAGATAACGGGAGCGACTCTTACAAAGGCCGGAAGATAGGAGTACTTTCCTCGTACAGTATCATAAAACAAGCATAATATATGAAAGGGCTGCTGATAATGAGAGGAAATGTGGTTTTGGAAGTTCGCAATCCCCGCAGTCATATCAGGATCGAAGAACCTCATCCGCTGCCGCCCCGCCTGGATACGCTTGAAGGGAAACGCATAGCGATACTGCAGATCAAACCCGATGCCCGCATTTATCTGGACCATCTCACAAAGCTTCTGCAGGAAAGATACCCAACCGCAACATTTACCCGCCTTGAAGGGAGGACAGGCCCTTTTACGAAGATCAAATCTCTTCGCGAGTACGACGCCTATATATACGGCGTTAAAAACACCGCCGGATTCAATTCGGAAGCTAGTATCGAATGGGAGAAATACGGCACGCCTGGCGTTATCCTAACTACGGCAACCTGTATCGGCCAGACCTACCGACACGCGATGTCGGCCGGGGTACCCATAAGGGCATTGGTGCTGCCCTGCGAAAAATGGTTCGCCGAGGAAGAAGTCGATGAGTTTATCAGGCTCGCCGAAAATTCGGTCGATGACGTCATACGCTCCCTGACTGACCCGCTGACGGAGGAAGAGAAGAACCCGAAAAAGTATGAGTACGATATCAGCGGCCTGCGGTTTGAAGGCGCAGATTACTCCGAGGCGTACAAGAAATTTCTGACGTACTTTATAGAAAAAAAGTTTACTGACGGGATGTCGGTCGCCCCTCCCACACCGGAAGCGGTGAAAGAAATGCTCACCGGAACAAGCCGCGAGCCCGACGAGGTCATACCCGGCGAGATGACGCCCACGCACGGAATCGTCACAATTGAGAAGATTGCGATCAATGCGGTTATGGCCGGGGCGAAACCCGAGTATTTGCCTGTTATCATTACAGCTGTCGAAATGCTCTGCGACCCCGATTTCGACGCGTTTCACCCTCTATGCACCGTCACTTCCTCACAATTGCTTATCGCGGTGGGCGGCCCGATTGCAAAAGAAATCGGGATGAACTGCAAAACAGGGTATCTGGGACCCGGCACCCGGGCTAACAGCACGATAGGCCGGGCCGTCAGCCTGTGCGCCATCAATCTCGGCTGGCTCGATTTTGATATTGACGCCGGGATGACCGGCCAGCCGTCAAGGTATTGCAACCTCACTTTCTGTGAAAATGAAGAAGACAGCCCTTGGGAGCCGTTTCACGTATCGATGGGATACAGCGCCGAGGACAGCACGGTCACAATAGAGGAGATCATGCACGTAGACGGCTACTGGTGGCCGGAAATAACTCACATGCCATCCGGATCGGTATGGACATATGGCCTGCAAAAGGATCTGGACAGAATTGCCGAAAGGGCTCAGGGAACGCTGGAGTCAAAGATCAAACCTGTACATAACATCAACGCTATCAACTTCTACGACGACATGGGCGCGAAGGATTGGATCGGTCACCGCACGTATGCATTGATCCTCTATCCCGGACAGGCGCGCCAGTTGGCCGCCGCAGGTTTTACCAGGGAATCCCTTACAAGGTATATTGGCAATTACCGCAGGTGGCCATGGGAAAACTTAAGCATTGATTTGCAGAAGAAAATGTTGAAGCTGGCTGAAAGCGGCGAGATGCCCTGTTTGTCCGTCGACGACTGCAAACCCGGCGGCTCTGTTCCTGTATTCAACACCTACAAACTGGCGATTTTCGTGGCAGGACCTCTGGGCGGCCAGACTCTCGGACTTTTCTGCATGGGTTCTTACAAGAGTTTCACCAGCAATCCACCCAAATCCCCGTACTTTATAAAGAAGATCACAGGGGCGACGCTGACAAAGGCAGGAAGGTAAGAACACTTACATTTCACAGTCTCAGTGCGGATACGATGAGCGTATACGCCTCAGACAGTCAAAAAAGCTCGCTGTCAGCGGGCTTTTTTGGTATGATAGTTGCGGTGATGAAGATTACAGGAAAGAATGAAATTACGGAATCCGAAAAGACAGACGACAGATGCGGAGGTAGGGAAGCCATATGGGTATGAAAAAATTCATGTATAATATTAACGGTGTGGACCGCATGCTGCTTTGCGATCCCGAGAAAGATACGCTCTCCGATCTACTGCGGAGGATCGGCTTTACCGGCGTCAAGGTGGGCTGCGGTACCGGGCAGTGCGGGGCCTGCACGGTGCTGCTGGACGGTAAACCGGTCCGCTCCTGCATTAAAAAAATGAAAAGTGTCCCGGAATTTTCCAGGATCGAAACGATCGAAGGTTTGGGGACCGCCGCAAACCTTCATCCGCTGCAGCTCGCCTGGATCGTGCATGGAGGTGTGCAATGCGGTTTTTGTACGCCCGGGTTCATAATGTCCGCCAAAGGCCTGCTGAATGAAAACCTGAATCCTACAAGAGAGCAGGTACGCGATTGGTTCACAAAGAATAAAAACATCTGCCGCTGCACGGGCTATAAACCTCTTGTCGATGCGGTCATGGCGGCCGCCAGGGTCATGCGCGGCGAAATGACAATGAAAGATCTGGAGTTTCAGCTCCCTGAAGACGGACGCGTTTACGGCACTGCCAACCCCCGGCCATATGCGCTTGGAAGAGTTCTGGGCGTGACCGATTACGGTGATGACCTGGCTCAAAAAATGACCGAGGAAACGCTTCATCTGGCAGTCGTTCTCGCCAATACACCGCACGGGATAATACGAAATATCGATTTTGACGAAGCGGAAAGAATGCCCGGTGTGGTCAAGGTCCTTACCGCGAAGGACGTCAAAGGCACCAATAATATCGGGATGCCATGCCCTCATCCGCGAAGCAAAGCGGGTTTTCCGATAAGACCCGTTATTTGCGACAAGAAAGTTTACCGAAAAGGTGATGTCATTGCGATCGTCGCGGCGGACACGAGAGAAAACGCTCGAGCGGCAGCAAAATATGTCAGAGTCGATATCGAGCCCCTGCCCTATGTTTCGAACTATCTTGAAGCGGTTCTACCGGACGCCGTAAGAGTTCATGAAGAATCGGAAAATGAGTTTCTCCGCGTTCCGGTTTTCAAGGGACAAGATACCCGGGAGATCTTTGAGAAGGCCGATTTTGTCGTTGAAGGGAGCTTCTATTCCAGCCGCCAGCCCCATCTTCCGCTCGAGCCGATCACCATGCAGGCTTATATTGAAGAGGGAGGTGTGCTGTCAATTCATTGCAGACATCAGTCTTTGCACGCTCCGCTTGCCTCACTTAGCAGCGCTCTCGGCGTCCCTGTTGAAAAGATCCGGATGATCAACAACCCGAGCGGAGGTTCGTTCGGATTGGCTATGTCGGCCGATGCGCCAGCTCTGGTCGGGATGGCGGCGCTGGCGCTCGGTCGGCCGGTGACATTGACAATGTCTTACGCGGAACATCAGTTGTTTACGGGAAAGCGTGCCCCCAGTTACTGCAATTCCCGAATGGCCTGTGATAAAAACGGGATACTTCTGGCTGTCGAATTTGACTGCGGCCTTGATCACGGCGCCTACCAGGAGACGGGCGGGCTGCTTGAGAATAAATATATCCGCTTCCCGTGCTACGGCTTATATGTTCCCAATCTGCGCGGGCTGGCGCGCGCGGCATACAGCAATAATTCCTACGCTATCCCATACCGGTCATTCGGCTCGCCTCAGGCTTACACCTCAAGTGAACAGCTCATTGATATGCTGGCCGAGAAAGCCGGGATCGATCCGTTCGAGTTTCGCTATATCAATGCCGCCCGCCCCGGGGATACAACCAATAACAGCCGTCCGTATCACGTTTACTCCGTCGTGGAGATGCTTGACCGTTTGCGCCCCCATTACCTGGAAGCACTGGAATGGGCCAAGCAGGAACCGTCCTCGCCGGGGAAGAAACGCGGTGTGGGGATCGCGCTCGGCGGCTATCATGTCAGCGGCGATTCGGATACCTGTGAAGTATGGCTGGAACTTAACGCCGACGGTACCGTTACGGACTATAACTGCTGGCAGGAGGTCGGCCAAGGATCGGACGCAGGTGCTGTGGCTCATGCTTGCAAGGCTTTGGAGCCGCTTGGGCTGAAACCCGAACAGATCAGACTGGTGAAAGACGATACGGGCAAAGTGCCCAAACATGGCGGCTCGGCGGGCAGCCGCAGTCATTATGCGTCCGGAAACGCTCACATAGCCGCCGCAAACCAGCTTCTGAAAGCCATGCGTAAACCAGACGGCACTTACCGCACATACGATGAGATGGTCGCGGAAGGAATTCCCACCTTATATAAAGGGGTATGGACATCCGTCGGACTCCGCGAGGCTAACGATCCCAATACCGGTGAAGGGGACTCCTGCCAGGATCAGAATCATCACCTGAGTTTAGCTAAAGTGGAGGTAGACCCCGAGACTGGCAAAGTCGACGTGATCGCGGTGCGGAGTGTTTCGGACGTCGGTGTGATCGGCAATCGGCTCACTCTGGAAGGGCAGGCGATCGGAGGTCTGGAACACGCCATCGGATTTGCACTGCATGAGGACTATTCCGACATGGATAAAAAGTATGAGACCATGCTGGGGTGCGGTACGTTACAATGTAATCAGATGCCGGATGATTGTGTATTTGAGTACATCGAGACACCGAGAGAGTACGGACCGTTTGGCTCGGGCGGAGCTTCCGAGTGTTTTCAAAGCAGTCCGCATGTCGCAATTCTCAACGCGATCTATAATGCCGTCGGAGTAAGGATTTATGAGATCCCCGCCACCCCGGCCAGGATCAAAGCGGCACTGCGTGCCAAGGCGGAGGGGATAGAGTATAAACCGGGCCCTTATTTCCTGGGGTCGGATTTTGATGAGACCATGGACGAAATAAAGGCAAATCCGGTAATGGTTCAAAAGACGGCGGTGATAGATAACACCGGCCACTGAAGAAAGTCGATGTATTGGCGCCGCAACGGACACGCTCGGCATTAATTTGTCGGAGTGTCAAGGGTTCTCGCATTTTTGTTTGCAGTCTTATAGGAAATCTTTACT
>JAAYAR010000161.1 GCA_012719235.1 Clostridiales bacterium | reverse complement strand
TGAAAAAGGTCCTTACAAGAATGACACTCATCGCGGTCCCGGGCTTTCTTCTCGTTGCCGGTATCTGGCTTGTAAGGTCCGGTCTTTTAAAGCATCTCCCGGCAGGCTGAGCGCCGGGTCGGACAAAACCAGACATTTATTATAGTAACTTTTTTCGCAATTAACACAAAAGGGGCTGCGCAAAACTAAAATTGACGCAGCCCCCGGTCTATGTCCGCACCGCCTTTGTATCGAACCATCCGTTGGCGGGATAATACTGAACTTTCTGATTTCAGAACTCTATTGTCTGCCTTTCCGTTGAAGTACCCGAGTACGTTTTCCCGGATGCGGTTTTGACTGACCAGCCGTCGTGGTCGACGGTTATTGAAAACGTTTGACCGAACGCGTGGATATTTGAAAGAACGAGATGCTCCATTCCGTCGGGAAGTTTTGGGACAAAAGAAAAAGAACCGAACGAATGAGGGTCGATAGCGAGAATGCCTTCGGTGACGATCTGACAGAACAGTGCGGATTCGGCGCTGAGATGACGCATACCGCCTTCCGGCCATGCTTCAACGGGATAAGGAACGTGTCTTCCTATCAGACGCCGGCTGCAGTAATCCTGCAGATAACTCCATGCAGCGCTGTTTTTGCCGGCCCGGAACATTCCGCGGATCCCGTACAGCGTTGAACGATCCCACGCGATTTCGGCCCCCTCCTCCGAGAGCTGTCCGGCGTCACTCATCAGGTACGCGGACGTGATTGCATCGACAGTGCCGTCTGCGTGATCGTAAACGTCGACGCACAGCGGCATACATATCCATGAGCGAAGTGTGGTGTTTCCCTCGTAATATCTGTAGGTATCGAATCCCCGGATATTGGCGGCAAAGTATTTCTCACATGCAATTTCAAGTGCTCTTGCTTCCCCGAGAAACCGGGCGGCATTAGCGGTATCACCAATTGCAGCCGCGATCCTTGACGCATACCTCAGACCGCCTAATGTCAACATGTTTGTGCAGAGATTGGCCTTGCCGGAGGGCAAACGGCCCTCAAGTTCATCGGAATCGGACAAAATTACACCGGATTCGTTCTTCCTTGAAAGGCAGTAACCCGCGCACCACAGTATCGCATTCCAGAGTTCCCTGCTGCCGCCGAGATTTCCGCAGGTGAGAGCATAACGGGATGCGCCGTATAAATACATGGCCGCATCACCCCTGTCGCCCGCGCCGTTCCAAAAATCTGTGCCCTCGGCAATAACAGACGACGGTATCGGATCATCAAAAGAATCATCCATAAAAGGAAAGTACCATGCGTAGCCGTTATAACCGGCTTTGATCTGGAGCTCGTCGCCGGTATACGCCTGCCACGGACCGGCATATTCCGCCTGGTCGTTACACCATACCGCCGCATAGTATACACCGCCTCCGGGACTGTGGATATCGCCGTTTCTTGTACGGAAAATGCTCTCCCCTGCCCTTACTTTACAAAAGGCGAACATTGTGTCGAACAGTTCGTTTCCCGTATCGAGCGCCGCCGCGGACATAAGGTCCGCCACTCTGTCAAGGCGTTTTACATATTCTTTTTCGATATCGATACCGTCTGCGGGGTCATTTTGCATTGCAAGCCTGCCGCTGTATACAATTGATACGACGGCTTTGCGGTCGGGATGCAGCACTGCCGCGGCGTTTTCTGCCGTAAGCCCGTCGGTTATGACGTTTGCATGGATCATTGCGGAGATCGCGCCCATGGGTCCGACAACACCGTCAAGCTTGCGATCTGTATTTCCGGAAAGCGATATCGTGATATCGTCCGCACCTCTGTTGTATACGGTGACCATTTCACATACTGCCTGTTTATCGACAGTCGGGAAAAAAACACGTTCGATCCCGAGTCTGCAGCCGCTTTCTTCGTAAACGGAATTACATTCCACGGTACCGTTTAATCTGAAGCTGCGGGCAGTTTCCGAAACGGGTCTGCCGTTTGCATGAATTTCAGGTACCGTGTTGTTGTCGATCTCCAGCCGATACGAACCGAAGGTGTCGTTGGGGAATATTCTCAGCATCGGGAATACGATCTGGCGCCCAAAGACCGCTTTACCGCTCTCAATACCGTATTTTACGATGAACGAAGAATAAAGACCGCTCATTTCTATAAAATCGGAATGATCGTCACCGTTAACGGTACAGTCCCAACACAGGGCCGGACGCCCGTCTGAGCTTTCAATCGACCAGTATTTCTTCTCTTCCATATCCGGTCCCCCTGCGGTAATTCACTGTTGTTTGTTCCTGAGGAAAAATCTATCATTAATAAGACGAAGAAGCAATGTAAAAAACCGTTCGGCCGCTTAATGGTTGCTGCAGGAGCTTTTCACCTATGAATAAATCACCTTATAAAGAATATTCGTATGCCCCGGCAGCCCCGACTCCGTGCCGATACAAATATCCGATATGCGGGTTCTGATCGATCTGCTTTCAGCGAACTGACTGCCGGATGATGCAGACCTGATCAAGCCGCCTGAGAAAGGCTCTGCTTTCCGGAAAAGCAAAGCCTTTTTGTCTGTTCTTCATATTTAATACTTGCCGGCAGAATCAGATTCCGGAACGAAAAAGACCGGAAAGTTCATTTCACTTTCAGCGTGCGAAGATACGCCTTCATATCGCCGCCGATGCGATAGCTCTCGATCGCTTTCTGTATGGCCTTGTTGTGCGTCCATTTATCGAGCCGCCGCTCCTCGAAAAAAGGCATCGCGGTGGCCGGCTGCTTTGCAAGGGCTTCGGCGAAGTACCAGGCGACGACCATTCTGACGTAGTACTCCCCGGAACTGACAGCCGCGACGAGAGCCGGCATCTCCGGCAGGAAGGCGCCGTCCAGATAGAGGTTCAGCAGCATTTCGACGCCGAAGCGGACGGTGTAAACGCGGTCTGAGCGCAGCCACTCCTTTATCTTTTCGTAAAACTCCGGCAGATGCTTTTTGACGGCCTTCGGCGATATCACGTCACAGGTCGCCCAGTTGTCTATGCAGGGCAGGAAAGTCTCCAGCGCGAGGATCGTCTCGTCATAGTCGCGTATGGTCTCGATCAGCAGGCCGTGCAGGTTGTTCTCCTCAAAATACCCGTGGGGCAGAAGTTTCATAAACTCCTCTGCCTCAGGCGTATGCGCGAGTTCTTTAGCGAGCTTTCGAAGCAGAGGTATCCTGACGCCGATAACGGTCTTCGGGTCGACCGTCGGCGTCAGCTTTATGCTGAAGTCCCTGTATTTTGTGTCCCGAAGCTCAAAAAGGCGCTCCCTTATCTTCTCTTCCGCACCCGGCATTTCGCATTCCCCTCATTCCGCCGTCAGGCGTGCAGTAAAACTATACAGATGATCGGGACCTGACGTATTGTTTTTTTTAATATACCCGATGTGGTGCACTCTGTATGTGAAATATGCAATTATACCCTATCGGGTATTATTGCTGTTTGCAATTTTAATACTATACCCGCTCGGGTATGATCGCCGCTCATCTCGGTCCGGCGGCTGTCCGCCGTG
>JAAYAR010000160.1 GCA_012719235.1 Clostridiales bacterium | reverse complement strand
CCCTCGCCGTTATCGTACAGAAGATCCGTCCGTTATCAAGCGTAAGGCGCTCGGATGTTATTTCGAAACCTTCCTCAAAGAGCGCGCGCCTGAGAATGTCCGGACGCGACATGGGCTGCAGGACCAGTTCAAGACTCCCGGCGATGTCCGCGCGGATGATCTCAGAAACAGACTCCCCTCCGAGTCCGGCTATGATCGCGGTGCGGACTTCTCCTTCATGCAGGACGCTTAGACCGTCTCCCAGGCGGAAACTTATCTTCCCTTCAAGCCCCAGTGAGCGCGCATAGGCGCGCGCCTTCCGAAGAGGCAAAAACGCGGCGTCCGCAGCGATGACGGGGTCATGGAGCCCGTCAAGCGCAAGCGCAGCCGCAAGGTAGCCGTGGTCGGTGCCGATGTCGGCCGCGCCTCCCGGTTTCACGCATTCATACACAGATCTCAGCCTTTTTGAAAGAGCGGGTCTCATCGATCCTCCGTGTTGTCAAAAAAGTGAGGCCGTCTCTTTCGGAGACGGCCAATGCTGAACTACTTGTTTGAGTATGCGCTGAGCTTTTCAAGAAAGCCCTCGAGGTCGACTCCGTGAACGGCGCAGGCTTCCTCGATCGTCTCGTTTCTGGAAGCGGGGCATCCGAGGCAGTGCATTCCGATTGACATAAACAGCGGAGCGCTGTCCGGCGCGATGTCAAGAACATCGCCGATTATTGTGTCTTTCGTGATCTGTGCCATGTTATTTTCCTCCGTACTGTATATTAATTATTTCACCATGCTCGCAACTTCTGCCGCGAAGTTATCTTCTTTCTTCTCTATGCCTTCGCCTCTTTCGAATCTTGTGAAAGCCTTAACGGTTATGTTGCCGCCGAGTTCTTTCGCTACGGACGCGACATGCTGGGCAACGCTCATCTTGTTTTCTTTCACAAAAGGCTGGTTCAAAAGGCAGTTGTCCTCGTAATACTTATTTATGCGGCCCTTAACTATGGAGTCCAGCGCTTTTTCGGGTTTTCCCTCCTGAATTGCCTGTGCGCGGGCGATCTCCTGCTCTTTTGCGACCACGTCCTGCGGTACAGACGCGCTGTCGAGATATGACGGGCGCATTGCGGCAGTCTGCATTGCCAGATCCTTGCCCAGCGCGAGCAGAGCAGGGTTATCCGCAAGTCCTTCCGATACCTCAAGATTCACGAGCACACCGATCTTTCCTCCCATATGGATATACGGGACGGAGACGCCGCTGCTGTAGCGGGCAAAACGGCGGATCTTGAGATTCTCTCCGATAACGAGAACGTTGTCTTTCAATGCCGCGTCAACTGTCTGGGTGCTGCCTGGGTACGGCATTGCCAGAAGGGCGTCAAGGTCGGCGGGATCCCGGTCGGCGACGACACCGGCTACGTCCTCAACAAAGCTGAGGAATTTTTCGTTCTTTGCGGCAAAGTCGGTCTCACAGTTGACCTCAACTATTGCTCCGACTCCGTTTTTCACTACGGCGCACACAGCGCCTTCGGCGGCCACGCGGCCGGCTTTCTTTGTAGCTGCGGCGAGGCCCTTCTCGCGGAGATACTCGACTGCCTTGTTAATGTCTCCGTCGGAAGCGACGAGCGCCTCTTTGCAGTTCATCATGCCTACGCCGGTCATCTCGCGCAGAGCCTGTACATCTTTTGCGGTAAAGTTCACTTATTTCCCTCCGTTCCTGTTATTCGTCTGTTTTTTCCTGGGCATCAGCCGATTCCTGTTCCTGTTCGGCTTCGGCCTGGGCTGTCTCTTCATATTCAAAGCCCTGACGACCTTCTGTTACGGCATTGGCCATTGTCGTGCAGATCAGACGAATAGCACGGATCGCATCGTCATTACCGGGAATTACATAATCGATCTCATCGGGATCGCAGTTTGTGTCAACAATTGCGACAATGGGGATGCCGAGCTTCCTGGCTTCGGCGATCGCGATCCTCTCTTTGCGCGGGTCAACAATGAATAAGGCTTTAGGGAGCTTGCGCATCTCCTTGACCCCGCCGAGATACTTTTCAAGCTTGTTTATCTCACCTGTCAGCTTGATGACTTCTTTTTTCGGCAGCATCTGGAACGTGCCGTCTTCTTCCATCTTGCGCAGCTGAGCAAGTCGCTCGACTCTGCCTCGCATTGTTTTGAAGTTTGTGAGCATACCGCCCAGCCACCGGGCGTTGACGTAATACATACCAACGCGCTCGGACTCCTCGCGAATCGCGTCCTGCGCCTGCTTTTTTGTCCCGACGAAAAGGACTGCACCGCCCTCGGCGGATACGTCGCGCACGAAGTTGTAGGCTTCCTCAAGTTTTTTTACCGTTTTCTGCAGATCGATGATGTAGATGCCGTTGCGCTCAGTATAAATATACTGTGCCATCTTGGGATTCCAGCGGCGCGTCTGATGGCCAAAGTGCACGCCTGCCTCCAGAAGCTGTTTCATTGATACTACTGCCATTTAGTGTTCCTCCTGTTCTTGTTTTTACCCTCCACAGTTTCATCCGCCGTTATAACTTTTTGACATTGTCAAAAAGACACAAGACCGCACGTCCATCTGTGTGTGTAATGCTGAAAGATATTACCACACATGCCGAGGTATTTCAAGTTAAATTTTTATTTTTTTAAAATTCGGACGATACGGTACATATCATTCCCGTAACCGGCCTGTCGATTGCAGCCCGGAATCAAAGCGCATTATAACAGACGAGTAATGCAGATACCGGATGCCTCACACGTCGATGCAGAGATTCTCCGTTCCGTTCTGCTCAAACTCAGCAATATAATCGTTCATACGGTCCATCAGCTCGTCATAGTCATCCTGCGGGAGCGCTTCGCGGGACATATCGCGGCGGGCGAGTTCCTCAGCCAGGATCTCATAAAAGACGGCGTCCTCATAATCCATGATCGCGTCATGGATACCGCCCTCTACGAAAGCCTTTGAAGGAGCCGCAACTCCTCCCGTGTTCTCGTACAGCGCGGCCATTCCGGCCTCTTCGCAGAAAGAAAACAGCAAACTCTCAACATCGTCATAGTCTTTAAACCGGTCTTCTCCCCGGGTCGAGTTTAAGACCCAGTTGCCGATATATACCATATCAAGAAGGCGCCTGAATTGTTTTTTTGTCAGCTCGATTTTCATGTTCGATAATCCCCCCCGTTAAGGCAGGCTGCAATATTTCATTCTTAATATTATATAACTTTTCGTCACGAATTTCTACTGGTTTTTTGTTAACAGATCATTAGTATTCTGACTTTCTGGAAAACCTCCGATCAAAACAGAATATGCTTGTTTTGCATATGCATTTCCGTTATTATTATATAAATTCTCCGGCGGTCGGGACAGACGTTAAACTTCCGCAGCTGTGACCCCCTGTCCCCTTACGTACGATATGACGGGCCGCATATGGCTGAATCTGTTCCAGCCGGATCCCGCCCCGGCGCAACCCGGGTAACGGGATCCAGGATCATGCAGCATGGAAAGGATCGGTGCAGCAGTGTTGAGACCCGAGAAAAAACCTGCAAAGAAAAATGTGTGCGTACTGTTCGGCGGCGTCTCTTCCGAGCACGAGGTGTCTTTGCTCTCCGCCAGGACGGTGCTTGATAATATCGATACCGAAAAATATCGCGTTTTCCCCGTCGGGATCCGTAAAGACGGGCGATGGTTTCTCCACACGGGTGAAAACTGGGAACTGACCGAGGGAACGTGGGAGTTTAATCCGGGCAACAAGCCGGCGTTTCTTTCACCCGACGGAAATTTCGGCCTTGTCACTATTGCAGGAAAGAATTTCTATACACAGAAACTTGACTGCGTTTTCCCTGTTTTACACGGAGTTAACGGCGAAGACGGCTCTATCCAGGGGCTGGCGCAACTTGCGAAGATCCCCTGCGTGGGCTGCGGTATGCAGGCATGTGTCTGCACCATGGATAAGTACATAACAAAGCTTATCGCAGCGGCCGAAGGTGTCCGCCAGGCCGCTTACGTCCGCTTCTCCGGCAACGATGATTCGACCGACCTGGAAATGCTTGCGGATAACCTCCCATTTCCGTACCCTGTTTTTGTCAAGCCCTGCAAGACCGGGTCGTCCATCGGCATATCCAAGGTAAAAGACCGCGAAGGTCTTTTTCCTGCAGTGAAGCTCGCTCTCCGCTACGACTGCGGCGTACTGATCGAGGAATGCGTCAAGGGCCGCGAGATCGAGGTCGCCGTGCTCGGCAACCGGGAACCTCTGGCTTCCGCCTGCGGCGAGATAGTCACCCGCTCGGAGTTCTACGACTATGAATCCAAATACCTGAACGACAGCGCCGAGCTGCTCATGCCGGCGCCGATACCGGAGGAAAAAAGCAACGAGATCCGCGATCTGGCCCTGCGTGTCTTCAAAGCGGCGGGCTGCACGGGGATGTCGAGAGTCGACTTCTTTCTGACGGACTCGGGCGAGGTCGTCTTCAACGAGATAAACACGATACCGGGCTTCACATCCATCTCCATGTACCCTAACCTGTTCGAACTGGGCGGCATAGGTAAGAAGGAGCTTGTCAGCCGTCTTATCGAGGCCGCGATGGAGGCCGGGCGTAATGGATAACAGGCCGATAGGTGTCTTCGACTCCGGTCTCGGCGGTATTACGGCTGTGCGGGAGTTAATGCGCGTGATGCCCACACAGCCTATCATCTATTTCGGCGACACCGGCCGAGTGCCGTACGGCGGGCGCTCGCGCGAGACGATAGTGCGATATACCCGTCAGGACATTCGCTTCCTGCTCACTTTTGATCTGAAGCTCATCGTTGCCGCATGCGGTACGATGAGTGCCAACGCGCTCGACATTGTGGCCAACGAGGTCGACATACCCATAGTCGGCGTCGTGGAGTCGAGCGTCAGAAGAGCAATAGAAGAAACAAAAAACGGCCGCATAGGCGTTATCGGTACGACAGCCACAATAAAGAGCGGGGCGTATGAAAGGCTCATCTCCGCTCTGGCGCCCGACGCGCAGGTTTTCAGCGCCGCCTGTCCTCTCTTTGTGCCGCTCGTCGAGAACGGGCGATACAGCGCCGGCGACGTCGCGGTGGAAGCAATAGCGTCTGATTATCTGAAGCCGCTTGCGCAGCGTGACATCGACACGCTCATCCTGGGCTGCACACATTATCCCCTGCTCCGGGACGTTATATCCGGCGTAATGGGGCCGTGCGTAAAGCTTGTGGATGCCGGCGAAGCGTGCGCCGTGAACGCCGCATCGCTGCTCAGACGCGAGGATATGCTCTGCGACGAGAATTCCCGTGGCGGGTGCAGGTTCTTTGTCAGCGACGATCCCGGCAACTTTTCTTCGATCGCATCCGTTTTTCTTGGCTGCTCGGTGTCCGACGAGATAGAGCAGGTGGATATCTCATCCTACTGATCGCTGTAAACATTTTGTTAAACATCCGACGGTATCTTGTGCTCTCTCCAACCGCGTTGTATAATTTAAGCATCAATGAGGCCACTCTGCATTGTGCTGCTGTGATCGGACCGAACGCCGCCGGGACATTTTGCTTAGGGCATTGTTCGGCATTAGAAAGCGTGATTACAGCGACCGAAATTTCAGTGAAGCGAGGTGACCGGAATGGATCCAAAGGACGTCATTGTTTCAATCAGAGGCATACAGCAGTATGAACACTCCTATCCCGAGGTAACGGAGCTTATTACCACGGGCACCTATACGTACAGCGAAGGCCACTCCAAACTGTCCTATGTGGACACAGAATCGGACAGTGAAAACAGACCGACAAATACGACTATACAAATCGATAAAGGCCGCGTTTTCCTCTCCCGTGAGGGAGCCGTCAATTCCCAGATATTGTTTCAGGAGGGGAAACGTAACTATTCGCTGTATCAGACCGACGTGGGATCGCTTATGGTCGGCGTAGGCGTTAACCGCATGCGCACGAAACTCGACGCGCACGGAGGCGAGATCGAGCTTGATTACTCCATAGAGATAGACCACGCGATCGCCGGATTCAACAGATTCAGCATAAAAATCAAGGAAGCTATGCCCACAGGGTCCAGTTACGAAACGCAGACAAAGCTAAAGAACTGACACCTCCTCATCCGACGGTTCTTCGCGGGCTGGTTTTCTTCCGTCCGCAGTATTCGTAACGCAATATCATAACCTTCACGCGATACTGATGCAGCGCCGGTTTTCCGGCGCTGCATCTTTTTTCACAGGCAGTCCCGCCTGTTGCGATCACTGTGAAACCTGTTCCATAGCGGGTGCGTGCTGGCGATATCACATCCGTATCGCGGGAGCAGGAGAGTTTTTTACTCTCCGCCTGCTATCGCATCCGTGGCGGCGTGCGCCTGAACCAGGCAGCGGCAATGGGAATTTCCGTTCAGCAGCAGAGGGTAATCGACCCCGTGGAAACCTCCGCCGATATTTCCCACGGCATAAAGCCCCGGTATCGGATTTGAATCCTTGTCAAGAATACGCATGTCTATATCCGTAACCATACCGCCGAAAACGGTGAGCAGCGCGGGACCGTATTTGAGTGCGTAGTAAGGGGGCTTGTCTATACTTGTGAGAAGTTCGCTGCGCTTTCCGAAATCCAGATCCCGGCCGAGCCTGTAGAGCTCGTTATAGCGGTCGACCGTGGCCTTGAACACGTCAACAGGCACACCCATCTTCTGCCCCAGTTCCTCTATCGTGTCACATTTGAAACACGTACCTTTTTGCACGTAGCGCTCTATCGTCTTCTCAACGTCGTTCGCTTCCGAGAACCAGCTCTGGCCGTAAAGGAAACCGAGAGGCTCCGTGAACTGGCCTCCTGAAATACTGATCCTTTCACCGACTTCCCTGAACCACTTTGAATCGAACACCGAAAACGCCCACTCGCCCTCCGGCTGCATCAGCGTTCTGATAGCCTTTGCCTGGACCCAGGTATCCTCGTTCATAAAGCGCTTTCCCCTGCGGTTAACGTGCAGGAAAAAGAAATCGTACAGGGAATAACCTATCAGGTGCAGAGACAGCGCCCATGATGCGGGCTCAAAAACGCCCCCGGCCCAATAAGCCATCTTGTGGCCGTCGCCTGTGTTCAGCCCCGGAGGATAATATCCGTTGCGCCCCGCTTTCAGACCGAGCGGAGCAAACGCCTCGACCATCTCGGGGTTCCCGCCGATGTCGCCGGTCGCCAGTACGACCGCCCTGCTGCCGGCAAACCTCCTGTATTTGCCGTCTTCACCTTTGGCAATAACTGAAACTACCCGGCCCGAACCATCCTTTTCAAGCTGCTCCGCGCGCGTATTGCGGATTATTTTATTGCCGCCTTCAAGGATAACGTTCTGGAGTATTTCGCACATGAGCATGGCTCCGCCGCCGTACTTGTATTTCGTGCTTCCGGGTTTTCTGACGATGACGTGAGTGCCCGGATATTCCGTGAAATCCGGACCTTTGTAGTAACCGCCGTACAGCAGTGCGGTAACGTCCTCCCCGCCGAGATCGACCAGCCACTGGAGAGCCTCCTCACTCTTATTTATATAGAGCCACAGGAACTCCTCGTTAACACGGCTTCCGCTTATGCGCATCCATTCACGGGCGAATTTCTGTTTGTCGATGAAAACTCCTTTTTCACGCATAACGGGAGAGTTGAGCGACGCGATATGTGCGCCTCGGGCAACGAGACCTTTGTACTTTTCAAGCACGATAACGCTAAGCCCTTTTTCGGTGCAGCGCGCGCCTGTTCCGAGACCGGAGATACCGCCCCCGACGATCACTACGTCGGCTTTGACCGTTTCGGTGATCAACTCTTCGCTGATGGGTTCAGGCGGAGTCTCCCAGGAATATGCCCTGCGCGTCCCGGCTCCCTCCCGCGCGTTTTCTTTTGTTTCGATATAATCCATTAGCTCCTTGTCGGCCATAACATACTTCCATCCTTATTCCCAGTAATTTAGTATGATAAGCGCATTCTATCATATTTTGCCGTCGATGAAAATATCTAATGCATATACGCGCATAAAAAAACTCAGCGCCTGTCGTTATAACGGCGCTGATAGTTTCACTTTTTACGACTGATTAGCGCGCATGATTGTCACGGCCCGCGGCAGATCCTTAATGACGACCTTATCGGGCATCCCGCCGTATTCGCCGTCCAGTGTCCAGGGCATTTTTGAACTCTCTATCTCGATCTCCCTGGCTTTGAACGAGATAATATACTCGTGGTACGGTTTTCCGCTCAATACGCGCTGCGCAACGTCTCCGAGGACTACCGCATTGGGCGGTTTGCGGATAAACATCGCTTCCATCAGGCCGTCGTCCATTTCGACGGTCCTCCCCATCAGCCCTTTTATACCGGCGATCGACAAACTGTTCGCCACAACGCCGAAGATGAACTCATCGTCGAATGCCCACTCGTTGCACCTGATCTGCACACGGTAGGATTGCAGTTTCTGCAGGTTTTTCACCACTTCAAGCACATATGCCGTTTTTCCTATCGAGTTCTTCAGATCCTGCGGCGTCGTGTACGGGACGTTCGTAAAAGCGCCGAACGCCGCGGTATATGAAAAATACTCATCGTTGAAAGCCCCGATATCGCATTGGAACGGTTCACCTTCGATAATTATCCGGGCAGCGCGAATGGGATCTTTTGGTATCCCCATGTTGCTGGCGAAATCGTTTGTTGTTCCTGTCGGGATATATCCAATTACCGGCCGGTCTTCAAGCGTCATTATTCCGCTGAGCATCTCATGAAATGTTCCGTCTCCCCCGCTGCAGACAGCTATGTCACAGAGCCCGCCCTCCTGAGCGGCTATATGCTTCGCTTCACCGGATTTATTTGTTGTGAAAACCCTGACGTTATAGCCGGCCTGCGTGAACAACTCCAGGAGTTTATCCCGGCTGTCCGAAGCCTTGCCCCGGCCGGCGACAGGATTGATAATAAACAGCATTTCTTTTTTTTCAGACACCCCGCGAACTCCTTTCGCATAAAATCATATCTGACCATGATTTCGGTACAGTGTATATTCTACAGTGAAGATAATAAAAAAGCAACTTAAGCTTCTGTCGTATTTTTCGGCCTTGTGTCGCATAGTCTCCTTTTATCTAAACGCTTTACATATTGCCCGAACGCAAATATACTCTATTATGTATATCATATCTTTTCGGAAAGGCGGTTGGGTTATTTCGCGATAACTCAGGAATGCTATGGATATTGAAAAAATCAAGAGCAATCTCGAGACCAGAGGGATATCGTGCGAGTATTTTGAGACCGGCGAAGAAGCCGCGTCGTATCTTCTGCGGATTTTAAACGGCCGCACTATCGGGATCGGCGGCAGCAAAACCATCGAGTCTATGGGGCTCTATGAAAAGCTGATCGAAAACAACAAGGTCGCCTGGCACTGGAAATCCGAAGACGCCGATTCGGCGCGCAACGAAGCCTACAACGCCGAAGTCTATCTCAGCAGCGCAAACGCTATAAGTGAGACCGGTGAGATCGTCAATATCGACGGCAGATGCAACCGCCTTACGGGCACGATGTATAATTCAAAAGAGGTCTATTACATTATCGGGAAAAATAAGATATGCGAATCGCTCGAAAAAGCTGTGTGGCGCGCCCGAAACGTGGCCTCACCTTTAAACGCCAGGCGCTTCGGCCTGAAGACTCCCTGCGCGTCGGGGGAACTGAAGTGCCACGACTGCAGCAGCCCGCAGCGCATCTGTAAAGAGATCCTTATCACCTGCGGCCGCCCGATGGGCATGGATAAAATGGAGGTCATAATCATAAACGAGGATCTCGGATACTGAGTTCCCGGTCATTCCACCGGCTTCTGCATAAACCGCAGAGGCCGGTAAAAACATGCCTGCGAACAGCCGCACAGGCGATCGAGACAGGATCAGCGGTAATTCGGCTCCGCTTTTTCCCGCCAAAAAACGCTGCCGCCGCATACCTGCTGACATAACGGCGGCAAAAACGTCAAAAACTTTATGTGGTTTCATGCATATTTTGAGTCATTCTCCAAAATCCCTGCATTTCCTTGGATCACTATTGACTTTATCGATGCAGCGCGTTAGTATGTTAAAGCGTTATTCCGAAAAAGCTTTCCGAGGTGTGTGATGGAACTTGATCAAAGCGTCCTGACGGGCGGAGAGGTCGCCGCTTTTAAGCTCAGATCGCTTTACAGGCAATACGGATATATGCCCTACAAGATGAGCAAGTTTGAAGAATACGAGCTTTACGCTCTCAACAAAGACTTTCTCGCGAGCGACAGCATTATCACGTTTAACGATGCAGACGGCAAGCTCATGGCCCTGAAACCCGACGTTACTTTGTCGATCGTCAAAAACTCGGAGGAGATACCCGGCCTGCTGCAGAAGGTCTACTATGACGAGCAGGTATACCGCACCGCAGGCACATTAAACGCGATCAGGGAGATACGGCAGGCCGGTGTCGAATGCATCGGAGAGATCGACACGTATCACAGCTGCGAAGTGCTCCTTCTGGCCGCCAGGAGCCTTTATTCAATAAGCAAGAGCTATATACTGGACGTATCTCACATGGGATTTGTGGCCGGTCTGCTGGAGTGTATCGATATTTCCGAATCATGTAAACGCGAATTGCTCGACTGCATCCGCGGTAAAAACCGCCACGGCATCGAAGTCATTTGCGGAGCCGCAGGTCTCGCTGACGACATGCTGGAGCGGCTGCTTACGCTGGTTCAGGCTTACGGCCCGATGGAAAGAGTGCTTGACGAGCTGCGGCCCGTGATATTGAACGAGGCTATGAGCTCATCCTTTACGGAACTTGAGCAGGTATGCTCAGTACTGAAAAACCTCGGATATGACAGGAACGTCATGTTCGATTTTTCCGTCGCCAGCAGTATGCGCTACTATAACGGCCTGCTTTTCACCGGTTATATCGACGGCATCCCCTCCGGAGTCCTTTCGGGAGGCCGTTACGACAAACTTATGCATAAAATGGGCAAAAAGTCCGGCGCGATCGGATTTGCGGTCTATCTCGACCTGCTTGAAGGATTGTTGTCTCAAAACAACGGATATGACGTCGACATTTTGCTTCTTTATTCCGATGACGCCCGTGTGGAAACGCTCAACCGGGCCGCCCAGGACTTCGTTTCCCGGGGTCTCACGGTGCGGGTGCAAAAGGCCGTTCCGAAAGAGCTGCGCTTCAGGCGGCTGTTCAGACTGAGCGGAAATGAGGTGACAGAGCTTGGATCAGACCGTTAATGTAGCGCTTCCGAAAGGCAGGCTCGGGGACAACGTGTACGAGATGTTCGAAAAGGCCGGTTTCCCGAGCCCCTCCATCAAAGAGACGAGCAGAAAACTTCTCTTTGAAAACGACCTTCACGGAGTACGCTATTTCTGGGTAAAACCCTCCGACGTGCCTATATATGTAGAGCGGGGAGCTGCCGATATCGGCGTTGCGGGAAAGGACACACTGCTGGAACTCGGCCCGGACGTCTACGAACTGCTGGATCTGAAAACAGGCAACTGCAGCATCGTGGCTGCCGCGCCGCGAAATTTCAGGGACGACAAAAGAAAGACCCTTCGCGTAGCGACCAAATTCGTCAACATAGCCCGCAGCTACTACAGCTCTCTCGGCCGGGATATCGACATTATAAGACTCAACGGATCGATCGAGCTTGCGCCGCTTCTCGGGCTCAGCGACGTGATAGTGGATATATTCGAGACGGGCACGACGCTGCGCGAAAATGACCTGGAAGTCCTATCTGTGATCGTACCGATAAGCGCCCGTCTGATCGCGAATAAAGCCAGCTTCAAATTCAAGAATAAAAAGCTTGAACAGATAAAAGACAGCCTCCGGGCGCAAGTGAGGTAATGATCCGTGATCCGCATACTGGAGTTTCAATCAAATAAAGAAACGATCATGAACAGGACTCTCGGCATCAGCGGCGTAGAAGAAACGGTCGCCGCGATCATAGAGGACGTGAAGAATAACGGCGACAGTGCTCTTTTTCGCTATTGCGAGAAGTTTGATAAAGCCAGGCTTGACTCCCTCGAGGTCACGCAGGACGAGATCGATGCGGCCGAATCGTGCGTCGACCTCGGCATAATCGAAACAATGAGATCGGCGGCGGAAAACATCGAGGCGTACCACAGAAAGCAGGTCCGGACGAACTTTATTGTTAACGAGCGAAACGGTGTCGTTCTCGGACAGAAAATAACGCCGATCGAAAAAGTCGGCCTGTATATACCGGGCGGGACTGCCGCATACCCGTCCACAGTGCTGATGAACTGTATTCCGGCAAAGATCGCGGGGTGCAAAGAGATATTCATTGCCACTCCGGCATCGGGGGGCACAGTCAATCCCCTCATCCTCGCCGCGGCCGGGTTGATGGGCATAAGGCGCATCTTCAAAATCGGAGGCGCACAGGCGGCGGCCGCCATGGCCTTCGGCACCGCCAGCGTACCGAAAGCGGACAAAATATTCGGACCCGGCAACGCATACTTTACCGAGGCCAAAAGGCAGCTTTTCGGCGTCGTGGGCATAGACATCATCGCAGGGCCCAGCGAGATACTTATAATCGCGGATGCGGCGTCAAATCCCGCGCACATAGCGGCCGACATGCTTTCGCAGGCGGAGCACGACGTCAATGCGCGTGCGATACTCGTGACAGACAGCGTTTCGCTTGCCCGGTCCGTCAGACAGGAGCTTGAAAACCAGATCCCTCTGCTGCCGCGGTCCGAAATCGCGCGCGCCTCCGTTGACGGGTGCGGGATGATCGTTCTAACCCCGAGCATCCGTGCCGCTCTGGAGATCGCCAACGAGATAGCGCCGGAACACCTGGAGCTGTGCCTCGACAACCCGTTCGACTATCTGGATTCCGTCCGCAACGCCGGGTCGGTTTTCCTCGGACGATACTGTCCGGAGGTGCTGGGCGATTACTATGCGGGCCCGAACCATACGCTGCCCACAAGCGGGAGCGCGCGCTACTCAAGCCCACTGTCGGTCGACGATTTCGTGAAAAAGACCCAGTTCACATATTACACCCGCGACGCGCTATGCGAGGCGAAGGACGCCGTCACAAGGTTTGCCGGCATTGAAGGCCTGCACGCGCACGCCAGGAGCGTGTCGATACGCTTTGAGGAGGGCAGCCTATGAGCCGGTATCTCAGTTCATGGCACAAAGCCCTGACGCCGTACGTCCCCGGCGAGCAGCCCCGAGGCTCCGAGTATATAAAGCTGAACACGAACGAATCCCCTTTTCAGCCATCGCCCGGCGTCATCCGTGCCGCGTCGGGCGGCGCCGCGGGTCTTAACCTCTATTGTGACCCGGCATGTAACGCCCTGTGCGAAGCCGCCGCAGCCCTTTACGGTGTCGAAAAAGAAAACGTGCTCCCGCTCAACGGCAGCGACGAGGGCCTCTGTTTCGCTTTTCTCGCTTTTTGCAGCCCGGGACGCCCCGTCGCTTATCCCGATGTGACCTACGGTTTTTACCCCGTACTGTCACGGCTGAACAACGTCCCCGAACACCTGATTCCGCTCAAAGATGATTATACTGTCGACGTGGCCGGTTTTGTCGGTATCGATGAAACGATCTTCATAGCAAACCCCAACGCTCCCACCGGAATGGCACTGGCCCCGGAGAGTATTGAAAAGATCGTGCGCTCGAATCCGGATAACGTTGTGGTCATCGACGAAGCTTACGTGGACTTCGGCGCCGAAAGCTGCGTCCCGCTGATAAAAAAGTATGATAATCTTCTTGTATTGCAGACGTTTTCGAAATCGCGCTCCATGGCAGGCGCGAGGCTTGGCTTCGCCATCGGCAGCGCCGGGCTTATCGGCGATCTTAACGCGATAAAATACTCGATAAATCCCTACAACGTCAATTCGATGACGCAGGCCGCGGGTATTGCGGCCATCGCAGACAACGAGTATTATATGGGAAACTGCAATACTGTCGCAATTACCCGTGAATCTACGGCCGCGGAGCTTGCCGGACTCGGTTTTCACGTTCTGCCTTCCCGCGCAAACTTTATCTTTGCGTCGTCCGACAGAATCGACGGTGAGGAGCTCTACCTTGAACTCAAATCAAGAGGTATCCTCGTGCGCCATTTCGGCGGCGAGCGTGTCCGGGATTTTATACGGATATCGATAGGGACCGCCGCTCAGATGGATACTTTCCTTTCGGAAATACGCAGCATATTGGAGGTGCGATCGTGAGAACAGGTACCGCTGCCAGAAAAACGTCCGAAACCGACGTGAAAGTGGCAATAAACCTTGACGGTTCGGGCGTCTGCGACACAAAAACTGGTGTGGGCTTTCTTGACCATATGCTCTCGCTTTTTTCCCGCCACGGACGATTCGACCTCACGGTCGAGTGCCGCGGCGATACCGCGGTGGACGACCACCACAGCGTGGAAGACGTGGGCATCTGCCTGGGCGCGGCGTTTTCGACGGCACTCGGCGATAAGTCGGGAATAAACCGCTACGGGCACTCTGTCATTCCGATGGATGAATCTCTCGTTATGACAGCAGTCGATATAAGCGGGCGCGCGTTTCTGGCATTCAGCGTCGAGCTGCCCGCCGGGAAAGTCGGCACGTTCGACACGGAGCTCGTCAAAGAGTTCCTGCTCGGTTTCGTCAGGAAAGCGGAAGTAACTCTTCACGTAAAACAGCTTGCGGGCGAGAACACGCATCACATCATAGAGGCGATCTTTAAGTCCCTTGCCCGCTCTCTGCGCGACGCCTCCTCGGTCGATGCGACGCTGGGCGGCGAGATCCCCTCCACAAAAGGTGTGCTGTAATGGTAGCTATCGTGGATTACGGCGTGGGCAATCTCTTTTCGCTGCGCTCATCGCTGTCGTCGATCGGAGCTGACGCCGTCATCACCGGGGATCCGGAGAAGCTGAGAACGTGTGACCGCATAATACTTCCCGGCGTCGGAGCATTCGGCGACGCCGCCCTCAAACTGCGCCAAAGCTCGCTCGATGAAGTCGTCAGAACGGAGGCGGCCCGCGGCAAACCTCTGCTCGGTATATGTCTGGGTATGCAGCTGCTCTTTGAAAAGAGTTATGAATTCGGCGAGCATGAGGGCCTCGGCCTTCTGAAGGGCGAGATCGTGCCCATAAAAGGCGCCGTACCGGAAGGCCTGAAAGTTCCGCACATGGGATGGAATTTCCTGCGGTTCACTAATGGACAGCACCCCCTTTTTCGCCACATCAATGAATTTGACGCGGTCTACTTCGTCCACTCCTATTATGCGTCGGGCTGCGACAGCAGCGTGATCGCTACAGCCGAGTACGGCGCCGACCTCACAGCCGCCGTATCGTCGGAAAACATAGCGGGGTGTCAGTTCCACCCGGAAAAGAGCGGATTTGTCGGGCTTTCGATACTCAGGGCTTTCTGCGGACTGTAGATCGTGCGCCGAAGCATTCGAAACCATAATAAAGGAAATTCAATATGATCATTTTTCCTGCCATTGACCTGTACAGGGGTAAAGCCGTCCGCCTGGTGGCGGGCGACTACGAAAGAATGACGGTATACCGGGACGACCCGGCCGGTACAGCCCGGGAGTTCAAAGACTGCGGGGCGGAATGCGTTCACGTAGTGGACCTCGAAGGGGCCAAAAGCGGCTCGCCGCGAAACGCCGAGACCGTGCTGCGAATAAGCCGGGAGTCGGGACTGTTTGTCCAGACCGGAGGAGGCATACGCAGTATGGAGACCATCGACCGCTATATCGCCTCCGGCGTCGGGCGGGTAATTCTCGGGACGGCTGCCGCAAAGGATGAGACACTTCTTAAAAAAGCCGTCTTGAAGTACGGCGGCAAAATAGCCGTCGGAGCGGATATAAAAGGCGGGTATGTCGCCACCGAGGGCTGGACAAACAGTTCCGGTATCAGATATGATATTTTTTTTGAAAAGATCCTTCTGTCGGGAGTCGAGACGGTCATTTGTACAGACGTGTCAAAAGACGGGGCGATGAGCGGCACAAACAGGGAGCTCTATAAAGAGCTGCGGGAGAGATTCAGCATAAAGATCATAGCGTCCGGCGGGATATCCTCACTTGACGACGTGCGCTCCCTGCGCGATATGGGCCTTTACGGAGCGATAGTCGGTACGGCATATTACACCGGAGCACTGGACCTCAGGGCCGCGATCGAGGCAGCAAGATGATAACGAAACGGATCATTCCCTGTCTGGATGTCAAGGACGGCAGGGTAGTCAAAGGCACAAACTTTCTGGGGCTCGCCGACGTGTCCTCCCCCGTGGAGCTTGCGAAGTACTACAGCGACGGCGGAGCGGACGAGCTTGTATTTTATGACATCACAGCCTCTGCAGAGGGCCGCAGGCTGTTTACGGACACGCTGACCGAAGTCGCGTCAGGGGTATTCATACCTCTCACAGTGGGCGGTGCTATAAACACCGTCGACGATTTTGACCGCGTGCTCAAATGCGGCGCCGATAAAGTCAGCGTGAACTCCGGCGCAATAAAGGACCCGGACCTGATATTAGATGCTGCTAAAAAGTACGGCAGCCAGTGCGTAGTGTTGTCCGTCGACGTTAAACGCCTGAACGGAGAATTTCGCGTATTTGCAAGAGGCGGCCGCGACGACACCGGCATGGAAGCCGTGGCTTGGATAAAGAAGGGCGTCGCCCTCGGCGCGGGCGAAATAGTGCTCAATTCCATTGATACCGACGGTACCAAAGACGGCTTCGACCTTGATATGCTTCGTGCGGTGTGCGATGCGGTCAGTGTGCCCGTGGTTGCGTCGGGGGGAGCCGGCGGGATCGGTGATTTCGTAACGCTGTTCAAAGAGGTCCCCGGCGTCGACGCCGGGCTTGCCGCTTCGATATTCCACTTCGGAGAAGTTGAGATCCGAGCTCTGAAGCGTGAACTGGCCGCAAACGGTATAAACGTGAGGTTGATATGATAAAGATCGATGACCTGAAATTCGACTCAAACGGCCTTATCCCCGCGATAATCACAGACGCCGAAACAAAAGACGTGCTGATGATGGCCTATATGAACAGGGAGAGCCTGGCTGCCTCCCTGAGTGAGGGTACGACCTGTTTTTGGAGCCGTTCCAGACAGCAGTTGTGGCGAAAAGGCGAAACCAGCGGAAACCGTCAGCACATCGTGTCTGTTTTTGCCGACTGCGACCTTGACTGCCTGACGATATCGGTGAAAAAAGACGGCCCCGCCTGCCATACGGGGGCCGGATCGTGCTTTCACAATGAGGTCATGAAGTGCGGCGAGCAGGAGAATTTACTGACTGTTGACGATCTCTACGCTTTGCTGCTTGAGCGCAAAACGCGGCTCCCGGAGGGCTCATACACGACGTATTTGTTTCAAAAAGGAATTGACAAGATACTGAAAAAGATAGGCGAGGAGTCGGCCGAGGTCATAATCGCCGGAAAATCGGGCGACAAGACCGAAACTGTCTATGAAATAGCGGACCTTGCCTACCACGTTCTGGTCCTGATGGCGCACTCCGGCATAACACCCGACGATATCAGGGGTGAACTGGCGAACCGGCACGTTATCGACCGAAAGATAAAACAGGAGAAAATGGTACAGTGAAGGTTCTGTCTAACGTCCACACCCACACCCTGTACTGCGACGGCGAAAATACAGTCGAGGAGATGGCGGCCGGGGCTGTCAGTCTCGGTATGACCACGCTGGGTTTCAGCGGCCATTCTCCGCTCGACCACCCGGCGGGCTCGGGCTGGGCTATGACTCCCGAGGCTTTTCAAAGTTACAAAGAGGATGTTGCCGCGGCGCGTGAAAAATATGCGGGACGGCTGGAGATCCTCTGCGGCCTGGAACTCGATTACGACTCCTCTCCCGAATGGGGGCGCGATCTTGACTTTATTATCGGGAGCGTGCACCAGTTGATGCCGGACGGCGATTTCTGTTCGGTCGATAACGTTCCGGAGGAAGTAGACGATGCCGTAAACCGCCATTTCGGAGGCTGTTATTACTCCTATTGCGCCGCATATTACGATAAGCTCTCGGGCATCTGCGAGCGCACAGGCTGCGACATCGTCGGCCATTTTGATATCGTGACGAAATTCAACGGGGAATTCCGGAGGTTTGACGAGAACGACCCTCGCTACAGGGGACCGGCTATTAACTGTCTGCGTAAACTTGTGAATAACGGAGCGGTCTTCGAGATCAATACCGGGGGCATTTCGCGCGGCTACCGCACAACTCCGTATCCCGCACCGTGGATCCTCCGTGAGATCAGCAGGCTTGGTGGGAGCGTTATACTGACAAGCGACGCGCACAGCGCTGCGACCTTGCTGCACGGCTTTGATAAAGGTGCGGATCTCGCGGCGGCCTGCGGTTTTGACAGTGTAAAAGCGCTCACAGCCAAAGGGTTCATTGATCTGCCTGTCAGATAAACCGCTGTTTATCAAAAACCCGCGCACTTGCATCGGTTTGCAAATGCACGGGTTTTCTGTGCATACAGTTAAGCTCAGCAAGTAGCGCGGAACCCCTGCCGCCCCGGCTTACGGGTCCTGCGCGATATGACAAACGTATGCAGCGAATTGCCGCTCAGGCGAGGTTTACGTTCACCGCTCTGAACCTGTTGCGGTTTTTCGGGTCCCGTTCGATGTCAAAAGTTACTTTCTGACCTTCGTTCAGGCTCCTATGCCCGACTGAGTTTATAGCCGAAAAGTGAACAAACACATCGTCTCCCCCGTTATCGTTTGCGATAAAACCAAAACCTTTTTCTGAATTGAACCATTTTACCGTTCCGTTATTCATGCAGCACCTCCATGCATTATTCTCACCGGAATAGAAGCAAAAAACCCGCGCCCTGCAAATCAACAAAACCGTGACCTGCAAAACGTGGGTTCAAAGCCGCAATCTCGATTACTTACTCAGCATATCATATGCCGCTTGAGGCCGCAAGTGCAATCATCGGCAAATAATGTTATTTTTCGGCCTTTTCGCTCTTCATTCCTCAACTTCAGATGATTTTATGTAGGATGCGATCGCATCGCTGATAAATTGAGCGTTCCCTTTCGCGTATCCGTCCAGAGCCCGGGCAAATCTCTCGTCGGACACGTACATGCTGCCGAGGCACGAGAGGATCTCGTTGCTGCAGTCGTAATGATATTTTGATATATGCTCCTTCCAGCGCTCGACAAGAGCCCTGACCTCGTCGCACGCCGGGTCTTTGCCTATGTTCGATGCAAAAGCGCGCATGATCTCCTGCGCTTCCAGCTCGATCCGGATCTCCTTTTCCGTGTCGTACGTGCTGTGCCGCCTCCGGCTCTCCGCCCAGGCATCTGTCTTGCCCCATTTTTGCGCCGCCTCCGCGGCATACTTTTTCTTTGCGGCCTCAATGTCAGCCGCGGTGACTTTGTCCTGTTCCATATTGATCTCCCCCTTAAGCGTCTGATCGACCAGTTCGATCAGAGTTTCAAGCTGCCGCTTCTTTAGTTTCAGAAGCTCAAGGTGCTGCCTCAGCGCTGCCTGTCTGTCGAAATCCGGACTTGACATTATATCTGCGATATCCTTCAGCGAAAACCCGAGCTCCCTGTAGAAAGCGATCTGCTGCAGTGCCTGCACTGCCGTTTCATCATAATACCTGTAACCGGACCCTGCGGTCTCTGACGGTTTCAGCAGGCCGATCTCGTCATAGTAACGGAGCGCCCGTGCGCTGAGCCCGAAAAGGCCCGCGGCCTGGCTGATCGAAAGCTTCATATCACCACCCCGGAAATAAAGTACACTATGACGCAGCGGTAGAGTCAATATGTTTTTTTAATCCCCGGCTCAGCCCGCATATGCCGCGGAGACCAGGCTGAGCCGGGAATGCTTAACCGAAAACGGCAAGAATTATCCCGTATATCACGCTTGCGGAGATTCCGAATACAAGAACAGGCCCGGCGATGGAGAACAGTTTTACCGCCATACCGGTGATATACCCTTCGGACTTGTATTCCAGAGCGGGCGCCGCAACGGAGTTTGCAAAGCCGGTTATCGGAACAAGAGTGCCCGCTCCGCCGAATTTAGCAAGTTTTTCATATATGCCGAGCGCCGTGAGCAGCACGCTGATAAACACAAGGGTCACCGATGCTGCGGTGGACGCCTGTTTCTGAGGGAAGTCCATGGCGGAGTACATATAAACAAATGCCTGCCCTGCACAGCATATGATCCCGCCGGATATGAACGCCCTGAGCATATTTCCGCCAAGCTTTGATTTCGGCGAGCGCTCTTTTACGAAGCGCGTATACTCTTCATTTGTCATTTTCATACAGTCCCACTCCTTCCGGATTATTTTCCCGAAGAAGAGGCCCGTTTATGCGCGCAACGCATCCTCCGCGGTCCGGTTTTCAAAGCAGTTCCCCCAGAGCCTGCGACAACCGCGCAAAATCTTCCGTTCCGAGCTTTTCTCCGCGCACGCGCGGGTCGTAGCCGAGCTGTGATATGACATCCGCGATCTGCTCTTTGCCGAGTGATCCGAAACCCGAACTGAGCGAGTTCAGAAGCGTCTTGCGGCGCTGGGAAAATGCGGCACGGACGGTTCTGAAGAATACGGGTTCACTCTCCTTCGATACGACCCTCTCGCTCCTGGTCTTCAGATGAATGATCGCGGAGTCCACTTTCGGCGCCGGCCAAAAACACGATGCAGGCACGGTGAACAGCATTTCGGCTTGTGTGTAAAACTGCGTAAACACGGTTATCGCCCCGCATTCCGGGTCGCCCGGAATGGCTGTCAGCCTCTGCGCCACCTCTTTTTGCACCATCAGTGTCAATGAGTCGAAGCATTCGCTCTCAAGCAGCCTTATTATCAGTGGTGTCGTTATGCTGTACGGCAGATTCGCGCAAACCACCGGGCGCAGACCTTCGAAAAAAGTCCCGACCGTTTTGTTTATGTCGAGTTTCATCGCATCTTCACGGAGCACCGTCACGTTGTTTCTTCCATGAAGTGTCTCATCCAGCACCGGCAGCAGCCTCTCGTCAAGTTCCACCGCGACAACGGCGCTTGCCGAATCGGCGAGCTCAGCCGTCAGGCAGCCCGCGCCGGGGCCGATCTCAAGGACTCCGTCGCCCGGTCCTATTCCGGATGATGATATGATCTTTCGTATGACCGGCCGCGATATGAGAAAATTCTGCCCCAGTGCTTTCGAGAAAGTGAAGCCGTGTCGGGACAGCAGGTCAGACAGATCGGTTTTGCTGCACAGATCCATATGTCCTCCCGCATTCGCTTGCTTTCGCGAATGCTTTCCGTTGATAAAAATGACAATAAAGATTATACCACAAACGCGTGCGATCTGCCGCGCTTATGGTATAATCCGATCTGAAAACATCGCGCCTGCTCACGTCCCGCAGGGCGGAATGCCGGAACTCCCCGGCCGCTGCGTTTTACACGGTGCGGCAAAGTTCCGTACATGTCTTGTCAGGGGGCAAGTATATAGACCGTACAGTTCCTGCGGCCGAAGTTGACCGCCTCTGAATGGGTATTGAAGAACAGGTCGATTTTGTTGCCCCTGATCGCGCCTCCGCTGTCTTCCGCGACAGCATATCCGTAACGGTAATATCCGTCATCTGAGACGATGAACATTTTGGTGCCATACGGAATGACTGACGGATCGACCGCGATAGACCCGACCCTTGCCCGGGTACCCGTACTTGTTATGCCTCTTGCTCCCGGGCCGCAGCAGAGCGTACATGCGCAATATGCGGTCGCCTTACATGATATCACGCCGAGAACATCTATCGCCTGCTCGCCCGTTCTGACAGTCATAGTGCCATTGTCAAGATCCACGCTTTCTGCTTCGAAAGGGACAGCGTAGGCCGCCATCGCGGAAGCCCCGGTACCGACAAGCGTTACGGCGCTTTTTGCCGGCTGAATCACTTTTGCTTCAAGAATGACCTCTATCGCGCCGTCCTCTCCCTGCATCTGTGCCTTTTCATATTCTATAATGCCCTCGGCCCCCGCAAATACTGTCTGACGTGCCCCGAGCGGAAGATAATCGCTGTCCAGATAGACAGTATTATATGACAGATCCTGCGTCTCATAGAATATGCCGCTGTATTGCTTCTTAATTACCGTTGCTTTTTCATCTTCTGCGCCGGCGTACGCGTCCGATACCCGGTCGAAGCTGAGCCGCGTCACCTTTTGCGTGATCACTTCCGCCTGCTCCGGCTCGAACACAGTCTGCTCTTCACTGGTATCCGCGCCTACCGTCAGGGCCATGCCGGGAATGATCGTGCCGAGGCCTGTTGCCAGCATGCACATCATAGCCGTGATCCTCTTGCCCTCGCGCTTCAGTTTTTTTATCAAGGCTCTGATCTTAATTATCAACAGACCGCCCCTCCAAATATATTACCGATAGTAATATCATAATTTGCCCGGCCACACCTCTGTTACCATTATATGGTTGTACTATAAAAAGCATTCGTAACGCTTTGTCATTAATTGTTACTTTTGAAAAGCGCGCTCATTCTATCATCACGCTCCACTTTTGTCAATATGGACATTTGTAGTTCGACATTATTCCCCACAATCTTTGATATTTCGCTATATGTTGTATTACAAACATAATTTTCGGGGCATAATTTGTTCGATAATACATTATTTTGTGAACCCGTGAGAGAAATTTTTCGTCTTTTTTGGTTAATAATACAATATTTTTTGAATACAAATCGTCTTATTGTGAAATATGTTCACTTTTTTAGGAAAAATCCGGTCGGAATGCGCAAAAAACCGCCGCGGCCACTTGTTTTGCGGCTGCGGCGGTTTTGTTCTGCATATTCTGTTTTCGTCGGGACCCGCCCGTTCTTATTCGTCGCCTTTCCTGATTGCGACGCGCCTGATCTTGCCGTTTATCGTACGGGGGAGTTCTTTTATGAACTCGATGACACGCGGGTATTTGTAAGGGGAGGTCTCCTTCTTCACGTAATCCTGCAGTTCCTTTTTCAGTTCCTCGGACGGCTCGACCCCGGGCACCAGTACAACCGTCGCCTTAACGATCTGGCCGCGCACGGGGTCGGGCACGCCCGTCACGGCGCACTCCAGAACGCTCGGGTGGGTTATCAGAACGCTCTCGATCTCGAAGGGTCCTATGCGGTAACCGGAAGACTTGATGATATCGTCCATACGCCCCACATACCAGAAATAGCCGTCCTCATCCATCCATGCCGTGTCTCCGGTGTGATACCAGCCGTCTTTGATAACCTCGGCCGTGCGATTCTCGTCTTTGTAATAGCAGGACATAAGCCCCATCGGGTAGGGGTTGCAGCTGATGACGATCTCTCCCGTCTCGCCCGGCAGGCAGCGCATTCCCTCTTCATCGACGATCTGGACCTGGTACTGCGGTGAAGGCTTTCCCATCGAGCCGGGCTTCGGAGTCATACCCGCGATATTGAGCACAGTGACCGTGGTCTCGGTCTGACCGAATCCTTCCATAAGCTTCAGGCCGGTCGCTTTCCTCCATTGTTCGAACGTGTCCGGATTCAGGGCCTCCCCCGCTATTGTAACGTATTCAAGGCTGCTCAGGTCGTACTTCTCCACACCCTCGTTCAGGAACATGCGGAACATCGTCGGCGGGCAGCACAGTGTCGTTATCTTGTACTGAGAAACAACGGACAGTATGTCGGCGGCGTCGAATTTATCGAAGTCGTATATGAAGACACCGGCCTCCATGAGCCACTGACCGTACAGCTTGCCCCAGACGGCCTTGCCCCAGCCGGTATCGGCTATGGTAAGATGCAGCCCATCGGGGTTGACTTTTTGCCAGTGTTTTGCCGTGAGCAGATGCCCGACCGGGTACGTATGGTCGTGCAGCACCATTTTCGGGTAACCGGACGTCCCGGAAGAGAAGAATATGAGCATGGGGTCGCGGGCGAGCGTCGGTACGCGCTCGAACTCCGTTCCGAAGAGGGGCATCTCGGAGTCGAAGTCATGCCACCCGTCTCTCTTCCCGCCCACAAGGATCCTCAGTTTCATACTGGGCGATTCGGGCAGCGCATCATCCAGCGCCTGCGCCGTATCACCGTCGGCGGTACAGACGATCGCCGAAGCGGAGGAGGAGTTGATGCGGTATTCAAAATCGTGTTTCGTAAGCATGAACGTGACAGGCACGGCTATCGCGCCCAGCTTATGCAGCGCCAGAATCGTGTACCAGAACTGGTAGTGGCGTTTCAGCGAGACGAGCACGGCGTCCCCTTTTTTGATCCCCAGCGAAGCGAAGTAGTTCGCTGTGCGGTTTGACCACTCCCTCATCCGGGCAAAGGTGAACGTGCGAACCACTTTGTCGCGGCTGAGCCAGACCATGGCGCGCCGCTCCGGGTCGTTTATCGCTATATCGTCGACAACGTCGTATGCGAAATTGAAGTCGTCGGGGCACTGCGGCTTATAATCCCAGAGGATCCCGTCGGGGCCGTAGCGCTCTTTTGCATATTTCTGGTTAATGTTTCTCATCATCAATCAGGCTCCTTCATAACTACCGCTAGAAATACACACTCTTCTCCGCCCATTGCGATCATGCCGTGTCCTTTTGAAGAGTCGTAATACACCGAATCCCCCGGATAGAGATCCTCCATATGCGTACCGTAAGCGAATCTCAATACACCCTTGAGAATGAAATCAAACTCCTGGCCTTCGTGACTGTGAAGTTCGATGGGGCGCGAGTGTTCCTCGGGACGGTACGGGGCTATGACCTTAAAGGGTTCGGCCAGCTTGTTTTTAAACGTGGCCGCCAGGTGATAATACTCAAACTGCTCATTGCGCTTGATGCGAAGACCCTGATTTGCGCGCACCACGGTGTAACCGGTCAGTTTCGGCGTCTCCCCGGTTATCAGTTCGATAATGTCCACTCCGAATTTCTCGGCGCACCTGTACAGGAACGTGAACGAATAGTCGTTTGAAGTCTGCTCCAGCGCCTCGTACTCGCTGACACTCACGCCGGTGGCTACCGCCATCTCTTCCGTCGTGTATCCGGTTATCTCGCGAAGTGTCCGGATTCTCTCTGCGATGTCTTCAAAGTTAGGGTTCATCGCTCATACCTCCTATATAAAAAATAAAAGACCCGTCCCTGATATGGGACGGATCGAGACCCGCGGTACCACCCAATTTGGCTGTAATGCCCACTTATGAAGCTCAATCAAGCTCCCGGCTTTAACGCAGCCATACGCGGACGCCTACTCGTTGCCTTTTGGGTCCGTGCTCAGGAGTGATCTGTCCGCACCGCTTATACCTCCTCGCACCGTCCGGAGGCTCTCTGAATAAGTTTAGGCCGGACCTTTCTCCATCATCGCAATTATCGGGATGATAATTCCTGTTCGGCACGGATCATACTAATCCGTACTTGCGTGTAATTATATTTGCATAAATATTCTTTGTCAAGGCCGTTTCACATTTTTTTGCTCCGGGCATAGCTGTTGATATGTGCGAAAAAACATTAAAACTGTATGTTGCAAATATTGAATAATGACATTATAATTCCACAATACAGATACGTTCGACACGTATACGGCCGTTTGGCCGCAGAACCGCCCGGGGTTATCCGGGCCGGACGGAGTAAAGGAGTATAGCGGGAGGATAAATATGAAGTTAGCGTTTTCAACACTCGGATGCCCCGATTTTGACTGGCCTGATATTCTGGCGATGGCAAAGGACTTTGGTTTTCAAGGCATCGAAGTTCGCGGTCTGGGACGTACCATTTTCTCACTGCGCGGCAAACCTTTCCTGCCCGAAAATGTGTCCGCCACGGCAAAGCAGCTCAGGAGCCTGCATCTTGAAATCTCCTGTCTGTCCTCCGGATGCCCGCTCTGCTATCCGGAGAAGACCCGGGAGACCATATCGGAGCTTAAAGAATACATAGATCTTGCCTCTAAGCTGAACTGCAAATATGTGCGCGTGCTCGGCGATGAGCATCCGGAGATTCGCGGAGAGGTGGACGACACGGTCGTGAGCGAAACACTGCGGGCTGTCGTACCGTATGCCGAGCAGGCGGGTGTGACGCTGCTTGTGGAAACAAACGGCGTATACAGCAATACGAAGCGGCTTGCCGAGCTTCTGGGCTCCGTTCCGAGCGACAGCATCGGCGCTCTCTGGGATATGCACCACCCCTACCGCTTCTGCAACGAATCCCCCGAAGAGACCGTTCAGAACCTTGGTGCGTATATTAAATACACGCACATCAAGGACTCGATAGTTGAGGACGGGAAGATCTCCTATCAGATAATCGGTGAAGGCGATCTGCCGATCGCGCAGTTTCTGGGCGCTCTGCGGTCCATCAACTACGAGGGTTACGTCACGCTCGAATGGCTGAAGAGCTATGCGCCAAACCTCAGCGACGCGGGTATCGTCTTCCCTCACTATTCAAATTTCATGGCGTCGCTGCTCGGCTCTCAGGCACAGGAGAGTACCCTTTTCGAAAACAGGGCGCGCACCGGCGTATACATCTGGCCGAAAGACAAACTTATCGATCTTACATTCCCGCAGCTGCTCGACCGCGTAGCAACGGAATTTCCCGACCAGTACGCTTTTCGCTTTATCGAACAGGACTACACGCGGACATATTCGCAGTTCCGCGACGACGTCGATCTTTTCGCACGCGCGCTGATCGGCCTGGGGGTCAAGCCGGGCGACCATGTGGCTGTATGGGCCCTCAATATCCCCGAATGGTTTATTACGTTCTGGGCTGCCACGCGCATCGGAGCCGTTCTTGTCACTGTCAACACGGCATATAAAAGTCACGAACTCGAATACCTGCTGCGCCAGTCCGATACGCATACTCTCGTTATGTCGCAGGGCTATAAGGACACCGTGTACTCCGACGTCATACTTAAGATATGTCCCGAGCTTGAAAACAGGCCCTCTGGCGGCCCGCTGTACCTCAAGAAACTCCCCTTCCTGCGCAACATCATAACGGTCGGGACGACCGTTCCCGGATGCCTCACCTGGGAGGAGAGCCTTAAATACGCGGAAAAAGTCTCCGACGTGGAGGTTTACCGCCGGGCGGCCGGCATCCGCAAGGATGACGTATGCAATATGCAGTATACCTCGGGGACGACGGGGTTCCCGAAGGGCGTCATGCTCACGCATTATAACGTCATCAACAACGGCAAATCAATCGGGGACAATCTGGACCTCTCGACAGCCGACGAGATGCTCATTCACGTCCCCATGTTCCACTGCTTCGGAATGGTCCTTTCAATGATCGCCTGCGTGACCCACGGCTCCACGATGTCCCCCATATCGGCTTTCTCCCCGGCTAAAGCGCTTGAGTGTGTCCGGAAAGAGAAGATCACAGCTATCAACGGAGTCCCGACGATGTTTATCGCCATGCTAAACCACCCGGACTTCGACAAAACCGACTTCAGCAATCTCCGCACCGGCATAATGGCCGGAAGTCCATGCCCGATAAAAGTTATGCAGGACGTTCTTGTGAAGATGAATATGAGCGAGATCTGCATCACCTACGGCCAGACCGAAGCCTCTCCGGGCTGCACCATGAGCCGCACGACAGACTCGACGGACGTGCGCGTGAACACTGTGGGCTCGGCTATGTTCGGCGTTGAATGCCGTATCGCGGACCCCGTAACCGGTGAAGATCTGCCGGTCAACACCGACGGCGAGTTCCTCGCCCGCGGCTACAACGTGATGAAAGGCTACTACAAGATGCCTCAGGCGACGGCAGCCGCGATAGATGAAAACGGCTGGCTGCACACAGGCGACCTCGCCCGTGTCGACGAACACGGGAATTACAAGATCACCGGCAGGATAAAGGACATGATAATCCGCGGCGGCGAGAATATATACCCCAAGGAGATCGAGGAGTTCCTCTATACCCATCCGAAAGTTTCCGACGTCCAGGTCATAGGCGTGCCGGACCGCAGTTACGGCGAGGAGATCATGGCCTGCATAATACCGAAAGCCGGAGAAATAATCACAGAGGACGAGATAAAAGATTACGTCCGCTCGAGCATGGCCAGGCATAAAGTGCCGCGTTACGTATCTTTCGTCGACAGTTTCCCGATGAACGCCGCGGGCAAGATACTTAAATATAAGATGAGGGAACAGGCAGTTATCGACCTCAACCTTCAGGAGGACGCGAGCGTGGAGACGGCGTAGCCGCTCCGCTGCATAGGATTGAGCGAATCTCACTGGACGGCGCAAAAATTACTGTGCATGTTGCTTGACAAAAAGCAACCGTAATGGTATATTACGCCTAACTTAATATGAATGAACAGTGATGACGGGCAGAGTAGCCCGGGCAGGATGCCAAAGCGAGCCGCGGACGGTGAAAGCGCGGCGCACGAAACCCGGTTGAAGAACACCCCCGAGCCGCCGAAAGAAAGCAGTCATGCGATTAGACTCGGCCGCGAACCGCGCGTTACAGCGGCAGGGCATGTCAGTGCCGTAGAGATGGCGGGTTTCCGTCAAGTAGGGTGGTACCGCGCAAAGCATTAAAGCTTTTCGCCCCTTTGTATCGATGATGCATGGGGCGGAAAGCTTTTTCGTTTATCATGCAGTACAGATCTTTTGCTGCTGAGGGCAGCTTTGGAGGAGATATTATGTATAAGGACGAATACTGCGGAAAGTTCGGTAAAGAGAGGCTGGGAGAGACCGTCCGCGCCTGCGGATGGGTCGGTACGAAACGCGACATGGGCGGTGTGCTCTTTATCGACCTGTACGACTATACGGGCGTTTTACAGGTCGTTTTCAATCGCAGCAATATAGACGTTGAAGGGTTTTCGACAGCAGAGCGCCTGAGCGCCCAGTCGGTCATTGCCGTTCAAGGCGTTTTATGCCTGCGTGACGAGGAAACGGTTAACCCAAAGATCGCCACAGGCAACATAGAACTCCGAGCGAGCAGCGTTGAACTCCTGTCCAGGGCGGCTCCTCTCCCCTTCTCGCTGGAGGGCCGGCCTGCGCGCGAAGAACTACGCCTCGAATACCGATATCTCGACCTGCGGAGGCCCGAGATGCAGCGCAATCTGCGTTTTCGCCACAGGGTGCAGAAAGCGGCGCAGGATTTTCTGGACTCGGAGGGCTTCCTGTATGTCGAGACACCCATGCTGACGAAATCCACACCTGAGGGAGCGCGCGACTATCTCGTGCCCAGCCGCGTCCATCAGGGGGCGTTCTACGCTCTGCCCCAGTCGCCCCAGATATTCAAGCAGCTGCTTATGGTCGGCGGAATAGACAGATACTACCAGGTCGCCCGCTGTTTCCGCGACGAGGACCTCAGAGCAGACCGGCAGCCCGAATTCACCCAGGTGGATATGGAGATGGCTTTTGCCGGACAGGAGGACGTGCTGCGGCACCTTGAAAAAATGTTCAAGAGCATCTTCAAAGACGTGATGGATCGCTCCGTCGATTATGAATTTCCGCGGCTGACCTGGGCGCAGGCGATGGACACGTACGGCAGCGACAAGCCTGACCTGCGATTCGACCTGCCTATAACCGACCTGACGGACGAACTGCGCGATTGCGGCTTCAAGGTCTTCAGACAGGTCATAGACAGCGGAGGCGTCGTCAGGGCCCTGTGCATACCCGGCGGCTCGGCAATGCCCCGCAGCGACATCGAACTGCTGACTCAGAAGGCCCGGAGCTGCGGCGCGAACGGGATGGCGTGGATCGCGGTGCGCGAGAACTCGGAGATATATTCGATCCTCACGAAATATTT
>JAAYAR010000159.1 GCA_012719235.1 Clostridiales bacterium | reverse complement strand
CGCCGCAGCGCAGAGTGACCCCCCGCGCCGCGGCGGCGTTATTCAGTTCTTTTTCAAGTATATCGCGGGGCAGCACGGCCTCGTCCGTCTCCCACAGCCTGCCGCCCGGCCTGCCTTGTTTTTCATAGACGGTGACGTTATACCCGGCGGCAGCGAGCTGCAGAGCGGCCGTCAGGCCGGCAAGGCCCGCCCCGACGACCGCTACGGGGGCCTCCTTCCTGCTCACGGCGTAAACGGGGGGCTTTTTGTCCGTCGCGTAGTCGCACACGGCCCTCTCGAGCAGCGGCAGCTCTATGCCGCCGCAGATCCCGCCCAGGACGCACGCGTCCCGGCAGGGCGCGCCGCAAAGGCGCGAGAGCAGTTCGGGGAAGACTCCCTCTTTTTTAAAAAGGCGGTATGCCGAGTTCCATTTGCCGGACGCGATATACTTTAAAAACGTACGAACGTCGATGTTAAGAGGGCATGCGGCGCTGCAGGCCGGGCTGTCCTCTTCAAAACAGCGCCGCCCCAGGGCAAGTATCGCGTCAACGTCCACGTGCAGCCTCCTTCGCGCCGTTGCAGGGAACCTATACCGGGTTCTCCTTCAGATACTCCATCCTCTCCTGCCAGTCGCAGCCGAGATACCAGGGCGCGGCGGGCTCGCGGTTCCCTTCAGGGTCGCGCAGCGCCGCGAGCACTTTGTCAGGCGTCGCGGGCAGGTCGCGTATGCGCGCGCCGCAGGCCGAGCGGATGGCGCTTATGACCGCGGAGTGGGGGCCGGACTGGAACGACTCGGCGCACCCGGATGACCCGTGGGGGCCGCCCTCGCGGTAGCTGTCCATAAATTCTATCTCTATGTCGTCGGGTATGCTGTCGATGAACGGGAACCCCGCGCCGAGCAGCGTGGCATGCTTTTTGAGGTCCTGATAGTCCTCGGAGAGCGCCGTGCCGATGCCGTGCATGATGCCGCTGTAGGCCTGGCCCTCCACGGCCTGGCGCGAGCCGACCCGGCCCACGTCGGAGATGCAGGTGAACCTGTCGACTTTAACTTTCCCCGCAGCGATCTCCACGGTGACCTCGGCCATCATCACGGCGTAGGCGTACATGACGCAGTCCCTGCCGTAGCCCGTGTTCGGGTCCACGGTCGAGATGCCGGGCATGCCGGCCGAGGAATAGAGGCCCGTGTACTGTACGGGGATGCCCTCCGCCACCATCTCGTCGTACGTGCGGTAGGTGCCGTCCGGCTTGCGCATGGCGTCGAGCAGTTTTTTCGCGGCGTCCAGCGTGGCCTGGCCGTTAATGAAGTGGGAGCGGCTCCCGGCTGCGGGCCCGGAGTTCGGGCAGGTCTTCGTGTCGTTCTGCACGAGCCTGATCTGTTCGGGCCTCAGGCCAAGGGGGCGGAGCGCCTCATACGTGTGTATCAGCGTGCCCACGTCGGCGCCCTGTCCCATGTCCTCCCAGCTGTTGAAATGGGTCACCGTCCCGTCCGGGTTCAGCTCGAGGCGGACCTCGCTCCGGTCGTTCGCGCCCGCCGAGGCCTTGAACAGGCTGCAGCAGACCCCGACCCCTTTTTTGTGGGTATCTGTCGAATCCCGCTTCGCGCGCTCAAGGGCCGCCCTGTATTTCGGGCGCAGCCTCTCGAGCATCCCGGGGATCGGGTAGCTGTCCATACCGCAGCCGTTCGCGAGCAGCTGGCCGGGCCTCAGGGCGTTTATATACCTGAATTCGAGGGGGTCGATGCCGGCGGCCTCCGCCAGGGAGTCCATCATCTGCTCCGTAGCGAAGTTTATCTGCACGACGCCGTAGCTGCGGTAGGCCGTCTGGAAGGCGTGGTTCGTGAACACCGCCTTGGCCAGGCCCTTCACGTTCGGTATATAGTAGGGGCAGCCCATGAACGTGGGCACCTTGTCGATGAGGCTCGACACGAGGAACGGGTAGGGGCCCACGTCGAAGGCTATCTCGTACTCGAGGGCCCGCAGGCGGCCCGAGCCGTCCGCGCCCATGCGTATATTCGTGTACGAGGGGGCGCGCTTGCCCGAGAAGTGCTGATGCTCCTCGTAAGAGAGCGTCATAGCGCAGCACTTGCCCGTCGCGAGGGCGGCCACCGCAAGAAGGGCGGGGTAAGCGGGCGACATCGTGTATCCGAAGCTCCCCCCCGCCGGGTTGTCGATAACGCGTATCTTGTCCTGCGGCAGGCCTATACCGTCGGCGATAGCGCTCTTTACCATATAAATAAACTGCGATTTATAATGTATAGTCAGGCAGCCGTCCTCGTCCACGTATGCCATAGCGCACTCAGGCTCGATTGTGAGGTGGGGCTCGCGCTGCGTGCGGTAACTGTCGCGCAGGACGATCTCTGCCTCGCCCATAGGCTCCCCGGTGTCCTCTCCGAAGAACACGGGCTGTTCGTAGAATACGTTAGGTATACCGGGCTGGATCTGCACCGCCCCGTCGGCCGCGGCGTCCGGGAGGTCGAGATACTCGGGCAGCCTCTCGCAGTGCACCACGACGGCTTTCGCCGCCGCGCGCGCCTGTTCGCGGGTGTCGGCGGCGACTAGGGCGCACACGTCGCCGTACCTGAAGACCTTTGTCTCGGCGAGGATCGGCTGCTCGTTTCCGACTGCCAGGCTGCGCGCTTTGCCGACCGGCACCATCAGGCGGTTGTTCCCTTTGACGTCGGCGCTCGTGATTATCTTTTTCACGCCCGGCATCTTCTCCGCCTCGCTCGTATCGATCCCGGTTATGATCCCGTGGCTGATGCCCGCGAACACCGGCGCGAGGTGCAGCGCCCCCGCGGGCAGCTTCTCGTTTATATCGTCGCCGTAGTCGCAGGCGCCCGTCACCTTGGCGAGGGCGTTCGGGCGCGGAAAATACGTCCCGTATATCTTCCCGTCCTCCGGCATTTTAAACTTCAGGCTCTCCTCGCTCTCTTCGCCGCGCAGCACGGCGGCCGCCGCCATCACGGCGTCGACTATCGGCTTGTACCCCGTGCAGCGGCATGCGTTGCGGTGCCTGCGGAACCACTCCCGCACCTGCTCCCGCGTCGGGCTCGGGTTGCTGTCAAGCAGCCCCTTGGCGGACATTATGAAGCCGGGGGAGCAGAAACCGCACTGCACGCCGCCGAGCGCGATCCACGCGAGCTGCAGCGGGTGCGGCTTTTCGGCCGTGCCCAGCCCCTCCACGGTCCCGATCTTTGAGTATTCCGGAACGGTCTTCATTTTTCTGACGCAGGACCTGACAGGTACACCGTCGAGCAGGACGGTGCAGGAACCGCACTGCCCCGTACCGCAGCCTATCTTGACGCTCGTAAGCCCGATGCGGCGCAGCACTCCCGCCAGAGTGTCCTTTTCGGGGTCGACCACGAGGATCCTGTCGACACCGTTTATGTTCAAGATCATCTTTCTCATACGCTCAGTTCCTTTTCCCGATAGACCGGCGCTATATCACGCCTTTTTGTGTAAGGGCGTCCAGATAATCCTCGGGCAAGCCCAGAAGATCGTGATATATCTCGGTGTTGTGCTCCCCGAGCAGGGGCGCCGACTTGGCCGGCACCGTACCCTCCATCTTCATCGGGTGGTACGGCATGAATACGCTGCCCCTCTGGGGATGATGGATCTCGGTTATGATGCCGCGTTTTCTGAGGTACGGGTCGTTCGTTATGTCCTCAGTGTTGAGGTTTGCCCCGGCTGGGATGCCCTCTTTGCACAGCTCCTCCATCGCCTCGATCTTCGTCCTCTGCCTCGTCCACGCGCTGATTATCTCGTCCAGCTCGTCCTTGTACAGGTACCTGGACTGGGGCGTTGCAAAGCGCGGGTCCTCGAGTATGTCGGGGCGGCCTATCTTCTTCATCAGCAGCTCAAACTGCTTGCTGCCCGGCGATCTGGCAGTATATATGTGCACGTAGTCGTCCTTGCCGCCCGGCTTGCAGGGGTACATGTTGGCGGGCGCGACGTTCTCTAAGGGCATGTCGTTCCCGACGCGCGAGGCGGGCTTGCCGTTTCGCAGCTGCTGCTCCCACACTCCGCGGATGAACGCTATGACGGTATCCTGCATCGCCACCTCTATGCGCTGGCCGACGCCCGTTTTCTTGCGCCTGTAGAGGGCAGCCGTGATGGCGAGCGCCATCATATATCCCGCGCCGCTGTCGGCGAGGTCCACGCCGGGCTGCAGCGGCGGTCCGTCGGGGTAGCCGTTTATGCTCGTGGAGCCCCCCGTGGCCTGAGCGATCGGGTCAAAGGCGGGGAAATCCGCCCACGGCCCGTCGAGGCCGAAGCCCTTTATCTGGGCGTATATGATCTGCGGGCACCGCTCGTGCACAGTGTCGTAGTCGAAGCCGAGGCGGTCTATCGCGCCGGGGGCCATGTTCTCTATGAACACGTCGGCGCATTCGAGCAGCTTCCAGAGGATCTCCTTCCCCTCGGGCGTCTTTACGTTCAGCGTTACGGATTTCTTGTTGGCGTTGCACGTAATGAAACTGTAGCTGTCGATGCCCGGCTCGAGATTCGAGTACCGGTTCAGCTCACCCGTCTTCGGCCTCTCCACCTTTATGACTTCCGCCCCCAGCCAGGCAAGCGTCATGGTGCACACCGTGCCTGACTGAAACTGCGTGATATCAATGATCCTTACACCTTCCAGCGCTCCTTCAGTCATCTGCATTACCTCCGTACAAAAATTCGGGCCGTCACGGCTGCGGGCGCCGTGCCGCCGCGGCCTTTTCTGCCTTGCGCTCAAGCGGCCGCCTGTGCTCACGGGATGCCCCTACCCGACCTCCGGGACCGGGTGCGCACGGCTGCCGCCGCCCGCTCAACCCGCAACTTAACGACCGTTAACTACCCATAGTCTATCATCGAACCCCCCCTGTGTCAATACGAAAAGCCCCTAGTCCATGGGGGACACTCACGTAAGACACGCAAAAGAAACGCACCCTGCTCTGTAACGAGCGGGTGCTGTTCATCGGCAACATTTACGCCGAAATCGTGTATTGGGTTTTTAAATCGTTGTGCCAGCTGAACTTGATATACCCGTCCTTCTGCAGACGGCCCACTACGATTCCCGGGTCTATCCCGATCTGATCGGCGAATCTGACGATATCGGCCTCACCAAAGCTGTTTCCAGCCGCAAATTTTGCAAATAGCTCAGAGGGAATGAGCGTTTCTTTCGCAAACTCATCCGCTTTTTGCTCGTCTTCTTCCGTAGTGCCATTCTGATTAAGATGGCCGAGCAGGATATGTCCCATCTCATGGAACAAACTGAACCAGAATCTGTCCGCATCCTTTCCCCGCACAGTCAAGCCGACAACGATCTTATTCTTGTCATAAAACGTGGCTCCGTGCAAAAACGATCCGCCGATGTGAGGCAAAAAAACGATTGCGATACCGCAGTCAGCTAATGTTCCAGCAAGCGCCGAACAAAACGCACTTGGGTCCATTGTGGTCATCTTTCTGATTTGAGGCAGGTACTCAGTCAGCTTCTCAAGGTTAATGGGCGACACCGCGATGTCGCGAGCTTCGAGTTTGGCCTTCTGAGCCCAGGCAATCAACGCATAGTCGGCTTTCTCTGTGACCGCCAGTCTTCTGCAGGCGATTTTCGGAAGCAATTTTCTATCTGACAACCGGCTGAGTTCCACTACTTCAAAAAACTTTCTCATCTCTATGACCTTTTCATTTATCTGCCTCGCCGCGGGAACCCACCCGTTGTCGGCCATCTCTTTGTACGGAAGTTTTTTTACGATCTGTGCATCGGCATCCATTGAGTTCTCTGCCTCAGCCTTTGCAAGTTTATCTCTGTATATTGCTTCAAGATTGTTCCAGAACCTTGCGGGCAGTCCTAGAACCATCTCAAGCCTATTTGCCACATCAGTTGTTAACTGGACCTCGCCGTTGATTAAGCGGCTGATATGCTTTTCCGACATACCCATGCGGGAAGCAAACTCTTTCTGGCTCATGCTGCGGTACTCAAGCTGCTCTTTTATTGTGGCACCGGGCGGAACTGCTATATAACTTCGGCTCCTAGTCACGGTATTTGCTCCTTTCATACATGGTTAACGATTTAATGATAGTCAACTATTTCAATAATATTCACGATTTGAATCTCATTCCCTCTCTTCTCAAAGACCAGCCGATAGGGATGGATCAAGTCTACCGCATACTGGTTTTTCCGATTCATTCGGAGGGGGTGACATCGCCCGACATTGAACCGGATCATTTGTTCGACCGTGTCGGCAGAGCGGAGCTGGTCGATTCGCATACTGATCTTCTCGGCCATTTCCGGGCCGTATTTTCTTGTCGCGGCGGAAGCGTCGGTACACACTTTTTCGATGGTTCTACTTGAGTATTCTATCTCCAACGATCCGCTCCTCCTCAACCATTTATTTACCTCATAGGTTAATTTGATTATAGCAGCGTCTTTCACATATGTCAATAAATAATTCACCTATGAGGTAAATCAGACAACATTGGCGATAACACGAGCGAACCTGATAATAAGGCTTTGATGACGCTACTCTTGTAATAACCGGGGCCTTGTGGGACAATATATACGCAGATCCCCGGCCCGGGACTGAGCGAATGCGCGGGCGGAACGGATCGCCGGGGCGGCTTTACCGAATGAAGTGAAAAGAGGTGCCAGTATGAAAAAAATCGCGGCTGTCATATCGGCGGCGGTCTGCCTTGCGGTCCTCGCCGCCTGCGGCGCTCCCCCGCCCGAAAACACGGTTCCCCCCTCCCCGACCGCAACCCCCTCGGCGCCGGTCGTGTCGGAGTCCCCCACGGGCGCGCCCGGCAGCGCGACGCCCGGACCGGGTGAGAGCGTACCCCCCTCCCCGTCCGGATCACCGGGAACGGAGGGCGGCCCCCTCATGCAGGCGCTCATGAAGGATGACCTCGCTGCCGACAGGGAGCTCGTAGGGCTGTTTCTCGACTACTACACGGAGCACCATTTCGAGCTGCGGTTCCTGCCGCAATTCAGGGACGCCGCGTCCCTGAGCCGGGACGACCTCTCGTTTTACGTATTCAATATGGCCATCGAGAATACGACCGATTACCGCGGCTACGTCACAAAAGAGGAGTTCGAGACTACGCTCAGGCGTTATCTGGGCGACATCGAATACGAGCACGGGGACTCGGAGTATATGACGTTCGACGGGGAGAAGTACGTGCCCGTCGGGTGGGACTACATGGGTGCCGAGTTCTTCAGGCTGACCCGGATATCCAGAGCGGGCGACACATTCACGGCCTCCTTCGATATCGTCTCGTTCTACGAGCTCGACTTCATGGACAGCTATGAGGACGTTTCTCCCAACATGAGGGCCGTCATGGATGAGCTGGGGATCATGGAGATGCCGGAGAATCCCCGGACGGCCATCGAAGCGATAAAGGCGATGCTGCTGCGCGACGATTACGACGAGGTCTTCACAAACGGCGGACGCATCACCGTCACGTTCAGGCTCGTCAGGGGGCAGGACAACCTGTTCATATATACGTCCTGCGAAAGGGAGTACCCCCCTGAGTACGGGGAACCCTGACCCGGGCGCGTAAAACACAAAAAACCGGGCGGCCTCCGGGCTGCCCGGACTTTTAGCGTGTCATATAATAACGCTCATTTTCATGGACAGGGAAAGAACTCGTCTCTGCGGCATATAGCCTTCCTCTTTGAGGGGAAGGTGTGCGGCGAAGCCGACCGGATGAGGTGTTAATCCATCAGTGCCGCCTCATCCGCCTCACTGCGCTCAAGCACCTTCTTCTCCGGGAGAAGGCCCGCGTGCGGTATTCTGCTCCACAGCGTATCACCCGCCGGGCGCCTTGTTGCATTCGTCAGAGAAAGACGATATAATTCAGGTGTTCCAGGAGCGCGACCCGATCACTGACGAACGGAAACATGCGTATGTTCGGAATCGAAAACAACAAGATGAAGCGCCGGACCGCCTTCTCGATACAGATGTACAGGCACGATATGCGCAGCCTGCTTATCACCGCGGCTGTGATCGTGTACCTGTGGGCCGATTCGATCAGGTGGTGCGTCAGGCTCGGGGGAGAGTATCTTTTCTGGGCAATTGCGCTCGCCGTGCCGTCGCTCCTAATCGCGGGAGCGTATTTCTATTTTCTTATCAAACCCCACAGCCACCCCGTTTACAGGCAGTATCTGAAATACTTCGAGACGATATCCGAGGGCGCTCTCGCCATCGATATCGCCTTTTACGGAAAGAGCATGGGCTTGTTGAGAGGCAGGACGTTCGTCTCCGGCGGCTGGGCCGTGGAGAAGACTCCGTATTTCTCAAAACTCAGGCCCGCGAAGGACGCCGGTGAAACAGAGCCGGACGGCGAACCGGAATGACCGGGAGGGCAAAGATATGAAGCTGAGTCTGTGGATAGTGCGCGACGAGCTTGGCGAGCTTTGCTCCCGGGCCTGCGTCACCGAGGGCGCGATGACGATAAAAGGCTACAGGATACTCTCGGACGGCGCGGCCGCCGAGCCCGACCTCCTTTATATTTGCCGAGACGTCGGTTTTCTGAGCACCGCCAGAGGCGCGACCCTTCTAATGCACGGGCAGGAGTACCTCGTCGTGGAAGCTGTGCCGTTTGAGAACGTCGTCAACCTCGTCATCTCCATATTCGAGAAGTTCTACTCCTGGGAGCGGCGCATGTGCGAGGCGATGCACGACAACGACGCTTTCCGGACGATAATGGATATCGCCCACGAACATTTCCGCTGCCCCATGTTTTTCGGCCATAAGAACCGCAGGCTGTACGCCGTGACGGACCAGTACACGGACAAAGACGTGTACGAGGGCTGGGACCTCTTCAAAAACGCCATGGCCATGACGAAAGAGAGCTACAACAAGATCTCGGGTTCGGTCAAGGCGGTGGACAGGAGCCGAATATGGGCGGACGTGGATTTTAAAGACAGGCCGGGCTACAAAGTGCGCACGCCGGTGCGAGTGAACATACATCACAAGGGCGAACTGTGGGGTCACTTCGTGCTGTACCGGTACGAGGACGTCGTCAGCCCCGCCGTTTATCAGGTGGCCAAATTCGTCGCCGGCATATACGCGGAGCTTGTCGCGGCTATGAAACACAAGACCGGCACAAGCTTTCTCGAGATAGCCTGGATAGCGGACGCCCTGCGCGGCGTGCAGCTCTCGGCGGCGCAGACGAGCGCGCTGAAGACGTTCCTCTATCTGGAGGACGGGGTGCGCACCGTGATGTACCTGCTCATCCCGAGGACGGATACCTACGACGACACGAAGGAATGGTTCGCCGATTACTTTCAGACATTTCCGAATTTCAGGGCGTTCGTGCTGGGCGACAACATCGTGATTATCGAGTCGCAGCCCGCGGGCAACCCCCTCATCGGCGTCGACCGCATCCGGGCGCTGCTTGTCCGGTCGAAGTACAGGTGCGGCGTGAGCCTGCCGTTTTCGGACATCGAGATGCTGGAGGACGCCTGCAAACAGGCGCGGTACGCCGTCACTCTGTCCCGGGGCGAGGGGGAGATATGCTACTTCCGCGACGTCGCGTTCTGCGCCCTCACCCAGGAGCTGAAGCGTATGCCCCAATGGCGGGCCTGGATCATCCCGGAGCTCACGGAACTGATGGGGTCTGACGAGGGCGGCGAATACTTCAGGACGCTGACCGAGTTCCTTGAAAACAACGGCAACCTCTCCGAGGCCGCAAAAAAGCTGTATATACACAGAAATTCGCTGATATACCGCATCAAAAAGCTCGAGGACCTGCTCGGCATGAGCCTCGACGACACTATGGCGCGGGAGTACCTCACGCTGTGCTGCCACATGCTCCGCGACTGCGCCCCCGCGCCGGAGCCGGAGATAGATCAGGATGACAGATAACACTCGGGCTTAAAATCCGAAACAGAGACATAAAAACCGAGAGCTCATAACCCGGGGCCGTTATGAGCTCTCG
>JAAYAR010000158.1 GCA_012719235.1 Clostridiales bacterium | reverse complement strand
GCTGAATCATATGGTTGCCGGTGGTTGATTTTGATGGCAGCCGGTACAAAAGCCATTGACATGTTCCCACGTACAGATGCTAAAAAACGGTTCACAGACATCAATTCCATCAACCCGAGCCGCGTTGAGTGCGTGGTATTGATGTAAAGGGTAAAAGAATTAGAATTCCATAATCCGGTATTACAGGGCATTTCCGGTTCATTTTCCTTAATCCGCTTAAAACCCTCGATCCTCTTCACCTTGTGCTTAAAAAACCGATATGCCACATATTGTTAAATGAAAATCATTATATATGGGTCATTTCAATTGACAACGCAGAGTCAAAATGAAATTGTATATTGACAAGGCCAAAAACATATGGTAAAAAATTAGTAGTTTAGCACTCCATGGATTTGAGTGCTGATTATTGCGAGTTATAAAGGGTAATGGCAGTTAACGTACAGCGCTGATAAAAAAATAAGGGAACTACTTTTGGGATGTATCCTGTTTGGGCTTTTCAATAAGGACGAACTCTTTTTTTGTTATGAAGCGATACTTTGACCGGCTTTATCATCTATACGCATTGAAATGGCGCGTTGCAAAACGAACCTTGATGAAAAACCATGAATCGGTCAGCCCGAAAGGGCTGACCGATTTGTTTTTACGCTGAAACCGAGTGTTATGAAGACACAAAACACAAGGCCGGTATACCTGACAGAGCGTTACGGTCATCCTGTAATGACACTGAATACCGAAATAATGTTACGGAAAACGACCCGTTGCGGCCGCTGAGCACCCGAATTGCGGTATACGGAGGAGATCGGCGAGACAGACCGCGGCACGGTCTTTATCGACGGGATGAAACCGAATGCTCCGCAGTTAGGGCCGGCGGTATCTACAACCCGTTTTGCTACATGGTTTGCCGCGATGCTTATCTGAGCAGCTTTACCCGCTCATGTTTTCGCCGCGCCGGGTGTAAAAACGCGTCGCAAATATTTCCGTTTTGCATCGCGCCCTTTTCTTTCTCTATGACTAATACAAACTATGTTCTCCCCCTGGAATCATATGAAAAACTATGTGAGGTGATATTATGCAGGCTTTAATATTGGCGGCGGGGATGGGAAAAAGACTAAAAGAGCTGACCAGAGACTCTGCTAAATGTATGGTCAAAGTCGCCGGAAAAACGTTGATTGAGAGGATGCTCTTTCACCTTGACGAGCTGAATCTGACAGAAATTATAATCGTTGTCGGATACAAGGCCGAGAATCTTATTTCGTTTATCAACGGCCTTGGCATCAAAACGCCTATTTCGTTTGTTATGAATAATGCTTACTCATCAACGAATAACATTTATTCACTGTACCTGGCTCGAAACTACCTGTTAAGAGATGATACTTTGTTGCTGGAATCGGATTTGATATTTTGCGACAGCGTTCTGAGAAAAATTATCAACAATACATATCCTAATCTGGCATTGGTAGCAAAATATGAGAATTGGATGGATGGAACCGTTGTCACGACAGACGGTCAGAATAACATAATAAGATTTATAGAAAAAAGGGAATTTGATTATAAAAACGTAAAACAATACTATAAAACCGTAAATATCTATAAATTCAGCAAGCAATTCTCCGAGTTGTATTATGTTCCCTTCCTTAAAGCGTACATCGATTCCAGGGGCATCAACGAATACTACGAACAAGTACTTAAGGTTCTGAGTTTAATTGAAAAAGCCCCGATAAAGGTAGAGGTTCTTAAAGATGAACCGTGGTATGAAATTGATGATGTGCAGGATCTGGATATAGCAGAATCTATATTTTCCCAAAAAAGACTTGACAAAATCCGGAACAGATACGGAGGGTACTGGAGATATCCCGGACTGACAGATTTCTGCTATCTTGTTAATCCATTTTATCCTCCCACGAAAATGATTGAAGAGATCAAATCAAACATTGACATGCTGATCGGTAACTATCCGTCCGGAATTGAAGTGAACAGTTTGATAGCGGGGAAATACTACGGAATCAAAAAAGAACATATTTGTCCCGGTAACGGTGCGTCGGAACTCATCAAATCACTGATGAAAACAATCAACGGCAATATCGGAATCATTGTTCCGACTTTCGAAGAGTATCCGAACCGTCTGACCGAAAACCATATTGTTCATTACCATCCGAAAAACAAGGATTTTTCATATACATGTGAAGATTTAATGGATTATTATGAGGACTCCGATATTAAAGCGCTTCTGCTTGTAAACCCTGATAACCCTTCCGGCAATTTCATAAATAAGCCTGATATACTGAGACTGTCGGCATGGGCGAAGCGAAAAGATATCAGACTGATAGTGGATGAATCATTCGTGGATTTTGCAGATACACCAGACTCACAAACCCTTCTTTCTGAGACAATTCTTCAGAATAACAAGCATCTGACCGTTGTAAAGAGTATTTCAAAATCGTTCGGAGTTCCCGGCTTACGACTTGGGATTGTCGCAAGCGGTGATGAGGGACTGATCGGTTTTATAAAAAAAGATATAGCTATATGGAATATAAATTCAATCGCCGAATTTTACCTTCAGATTTGTGAAAAATACAGCAGCGATTATCGATCGGCACTTGAGAAGTTTAAATCTGTCAGAGAAGAATTCGTGAAGAAATTAAGAGACGTACCGAATCTCAGGGTTATACCTACACAGGCCAATTTTGTAATGTGCGAATTACTTTGCGGCTGCTCATCAGAAGAACTGTCCGAAACCCTGCTGAACGAATACAACATACTGATAAAAAACTTGTCAGCTAAAAATGGGATCGACGGTCAATATATAAGAGTTGCAGTTAAAACCAGGGAGGAAAATAACCTGTTGGTAACCGCACTTCATAATATACTTGGTGAAACTAACGGAACAAAATCTTCCTATCAAAGCATTAGCGCCAAGGAGGTTTTTATATATGATCAAAAGAGAACAAAAACACTGTTCAGAATATACGATGGTTTATTTTCTGAAGGATCCGTCTAACATTTGCTCTCTCACAGGTCTCTTAAGCTCCTCGATCGGAATATACTTTTCTATCACAGGAGAATATTATTATGCATTGATCGCAGTTCTTTGGTCAGTGCTCTTCGACTGGGCGGACGGGATGATAGCCCGAAGCCTTAAGAATCGTACCGAGTACCACCGGGCTATCGGCGCGCAGCTGGATACTCTTATCGATATTGTCAGTTTCAGCGTTTTGCCTGCGATATTTTTAACAAGCTATGCAAATTTCAGCCCGTATTTTTTACCGGGAGCATTTCTCATATTGGTCGGAGGCGCCGTTAGATTAAGCTATTTTAATGTGTTTGGAATGATCGATAAAAATACGTACAAAGGACTGGCTTTGGACAATAATGTAATTATCCTGTCCTTTTTATTCATCTTCGAAAGGTTTTTTTCGCATCAGATATTTTCCGTTATTATCTATATTGTAATGGTGCTGCTTCTGGTCCTTAATTTAGCACCGATTCGCACGCATAAATTCGGAGGTAAATGGTTTTACGTGCTTATTGCATATACTTTAGTAATGTCAATATACTATGCCCGGCTCCAATGATTGAAATGATCCCCGCGACCCCCTCAAACCTTGACCCTCGGTTTTGTCCATCGACCGGACCAATAAAACGCGACTGCCACCAGCATAGCCCCCAGGGCTGCCAGAGAATAGGCAACGCCGATTCCGGAGAAACCCCAGTTTGTAAACCGAATAAATGTCCAGGCCAGCGTATACCGCAATACCAGGGATGACAACACCCCGCACAGGAGAGTTATATTTGTATAGCCGGCACCCATCAGGATGCCGTAAAGCACGAACAGAACGCTTTCGAAAATGTAGGATACCGCCACCCAGCGGAAGAACACCGCACCAACCTCTGCAACCGTATTGTCCGGCGTCATCATGCCAATAAGCTTGCCGGGAACTGCCCAGATAATACAACAGATAATCACGGTCACACCGATACCGACGCCTGCACCTGTGCGAAATCCCTGCTTGATATTAGGGATGTTGTTTGCACCCAGATTTTGAGCAGTCAGTGCCATCAATGCGGACATAACAGACTGAGGAGGCAGCGTCGCAAAATTGCCAAGCTTGGAAACCGCACCGGCAGCGGCAGAGGCGGACGTACCGAGCTCATTGATCAGTGAATTTACAAAAGCAAAAGAGACAGTAACAAGCACGAGCTGCAAACAGAAGGGCAGGGCAATTTTCATCATCGATTTGATAAAACGCTTATCAATGGAGAAGTAGTCCGCCTTAAACCGGATCAGCCCCAGGCGCCTGACAAAAATTGTGGTTAATACAGCGCTGATGATCTGAGAAATGACGGTCGCATACGCCGCACCGGCGGGGCCCATACCGAATCGGCCTACCATGATCAGATCCAAAACAAGGTTGATGACCGCACAGCCGGCAACGGCAATCAATGGCTGCACGGACTCGCCGGCTGCACGAAGAACGGCACTATTGGCGTTGAAAATATAGACCATAACAGTCCCGGATGCACATATGGTGAGATAGGCAACCGCACCGTTAAAAGCCTCTTCGGTGGTTTTCATGGCGCGGAGCAGCGGCACACGGACAACCAGCGTAACGGCAGTCAAAACCACCGCAATGACGAATAGTATGCCGAAAAGAGTACCGGAGGCTTTTACGGCATCCTCCTTCCGTTTTGCACCCAATAGTTGACCGATAACCACGCTGCCGCCGTTGGTCAAAGCTACAGCAATGACAAGAATAATCTGAGTGATGGCACCGCCAAGATTGACAGCAGACATACCGGCCGCCATGTTATAACGACCCACAATGGCCATATCCACGAGACTATAGAGTGCCTGAAGCAGATTTGCAGCAATGACCGGTAATGCAAAGCGGATCAGCTTTTCACCGATACGTCCCGTCGTCAGGTCACGATAATTTTCATGCAAAGCGTTTTCTGCCATAATAAACCTCATTCACTATAATCACGAATTATTTACGATATCGCCATACTTAACACTTTTAGCTCCCATTTCCCATCTTTGTACACAGCTTTATACTTCGGTGACACTGCCCCCAGATTACCAAACCAAGATATTGCTTCAACGATCGCCTCATCACCTTTGAATTCTTCGTCATTAATGTAAAGCAGAGTACCGTTTAATGTCCTTGTTTCCCTGCCAATGCTGTCAGATTCAAAAAGGGAGTTGTCGTCTTTGATATCATCATACCGGTAAACCTTCGGGGACAAGGCTTTTAAACCTTCAAGAACATCTTGTTTTGGTCTTTCTTCATTGAGATCTTCCAATGTTTCTTCCTTCACGGCAATAAAGCCATTTCCGCCGTTTCCCTCCTGGAAAGCTGACTTCATTGCTTCAATGTACAGACTGACTCTTTTGGCAGCTTCATCTGTGTGTGGGGCAGTCGGTCCCTCTCCGCCTTTCGGCAGGGGCGCTTGATCCTTTATCAGCATCATTGCCCGCGGTCTTGCCGCATGCGCAGAATGAAAGGATCGGAGCAAGCGCCAAAAGCGCACACAGAACGGAACGGAATTTCATAACCTCACTCCCTCCCTTCCTGTTATTGTCTATACTATCACACAAAGACAACAATTGGAAGCACAAAGATAAACTTCCTCCGGATCGGGATTAGCCGCCGGTTCTCAGGAACTTGTATCTTGCTGCTATCCTGGCAGGATAAAAGACGCCGTTGACAGGCGCCGTATCAAGCTTCAAAGCCCTCCGGTACTGATGCTTTTTTCTCCCTACACGATTATTGCTATTTTTTATTGCGGCCGATAGCAGTGGGCAACAGCGGCATTCGCCACGTTTTCGCTCGCTCGGCTGTTCTGCCGGCCAGACGCGGGTGTACCTTGTCGCTGCGCGGCGGGATCTGCAGGGGCTTGGTGATCTCGCTAAGAGCCTGCGCGAGAACATTCCCTCTCCGGCCGGGATCCTGCCGAACGTGGACCGGGAAATCCGCCGAACTTCTTCGCGGCATTGACTTCGTACCGGATGCGGCAATTGTCGTTCCCCAAAAAAAAGCTTAGACCCGGTGCAATACAGCCGCTTTGGGACCTCGAACAGGATTGGGAGCAGCCTCTTTCTGATCACGGTTCCCACGATTTAAGGTAAATTTAAGGCTTATTTCAGCTATATTACAGGTTCCATTGCTATGATATTCGTGAACCTGAACTATAGCTGATTTTTATTTTGAGGTGAACGATAGACAGAGTGAACTAATCATTGACAGAAAAGCGGACGGAAAGGTTATTAAAAATGTGTCATGCTTCGATTTACAGCATGAATTCATTTACGATACCGGCAGCCGGATATAGTGCTATAAAACCGTAAACAAAAGGGAGCAGAAGTATTATGAAAGTGAAAGGGCTGAATATAATGTGGAAGTATGTAATGAAAACCTACTTGTTGTTTTGGGTAATGGTCTTGGGGCTTGGAGGCCTGGTATCACAGGTATTGCATGGTACACCTGAGGCGATGCAATGGGTTGTTGTATTATGCAGCTGGTCCCCGACAATTATGCTCCTTGTTATGCTGAAAAAGCTTAAGCCCGATATGAAAATAAAAGATTTTTATCAAAGGGCTCTCAAAGATAAATTACATTCAGGTCATATATTAATCGTACTTGCGATTGCGGCGGGAGTTCTCATATTATCGGCGTTGGTTATATCCGCAATCCGAAGGACGTCCGTTACCGGGCAGCTTTTATTTGACCCGTCCGTACTGCCGGGCGCAATATTGTTCACGCTTTTACAGGGAGCGTCCGGCGAAGAATCAGGCTGGCGAGGATATTTGCGTCCGGAGCTGGAGAAACGATATGGCTTCATAAAAGGGAATGTTGCCTTGGGTGTGATCTGGGCATTCTGGCACGCGCCGCTTTGGTTTGTCTCGACCGATTACGGCGGATGGTCGCTTATTCTTTATATCATTGAGAATCTGGTGCTCCTGACGTCGTTGACCTTTATCATGGCGGTTATAATGAAGAAGTCCGACAACCTTATTAACGCATTTTGGATTCACTTCTGTTTTAATTTATCGATGGTATTCTGCCCGGATGACACTTATTTCTTTGTGATATTTACCTTGTTTTATCTTGCGGCCGCACTTATATTATTGGGGAGCTATTTACGTTCATCTCATTACAGAGAAGCAAAGCATGAAAATTATCAACCGGACTACCGGCCCGGTAAACTTCAGTCGTCGTTATGACGAAGAGAACCGCAAAGGCAATTCCGGCTGATAGTCCGGATTTATCCGGTTCCGTCTGTCTCCTTGAATAGTAGCGGTGCTTTCACGGAAAAGGTATGCTTTTCGCATCTGAAAAGCATACCTTTTTCAGTGCCCTTGAAATTAAGGCATTCCGGCTGCCAGCCGTGTTAGGAAGCACCCGACTTTTTTATTGATGATCGGGTATTAATATGAAAAGAGGCGCCGTAGAACAAAGCCGGCCTGTATAAGTGTTACATATTTTATATCTTTTAAAAAATAATGGTAGTTTTGTCGTTTTTTCGCCTATAATAGACTAACAAATGGTTTGCCTGAATGAGGGATCGTAAATTTCTTCTTCGAGGACGGACATGGGACATTTTGGTTTTTCATACGTTGGATTGATCTTTTTGCTGATGCTGACGGTACCGAACCTGATATGGGCTGAGCGCAAACCCGAAGGGTATACCAACCGGAATGAAAATAGAATACTGCTCGTTTTTGAACGAGTGGGACAGGTTTGTGTAACCTGCACGGCTCTTGTGTTTTCCGATTTTAATATTCACGTTTGGTCGGCATGGAGTCTGTGGCTGATTGCGGCATTTGTTCTCATGGTTATGTACGAATGCTGGTGGATACGCTACTTCAAAAGCGAAAAACAGCTGAAAAATTTCTATAGCAGCTTTTTAGGTGTTCCGGTCGCCGGCGCGACATTGCCGGTCGTTGCATTCTTTTTTCTGGGGCTCTACGGAAAAGTGATCTGGCTGATGGTTTCGGTCGTTATTCTGGGGATCGGCCATATCGGTATCCATTTGAAGCATCTTAAAGAAATTCAATAAAACTTTCCTTATACTCTTGTATTATTTGATCCCGCCGGATGATAAAATGGTGTGCATATAGCATTCGGGAAGAAGTCACGTCTTGTCGGTCAGGGAAACAGGCTGTTGTGGCGCCTGAACCTGCTCTTTAATTTTTTCGATAACCGATTAAAAGGGCAACCATTTCTTCAGATCACGCAGGCAAAAACCTCATCATCCGCATTTACTTTTATTCAAGGAGATGCAGCTAATGGGAATATTAGCCGAATTGCCAAACATCGGTGTTGAATTGGAAAAACAGCTTATTGCTGCGGGTATTACCACCGAAGAAGAGCTGCGAAGTGTGGGCAGTCGTGAAGCATGGATACGCATCCTGCTGCGCGATCCGTCTGCATGCTATATGCGGCTCTGCGCTTTGGAAGGTGCGATTCAGGGTATACGCCGGCACAACTTGGAATGCGGGACAAAGGAAGCTCTCAAGGAGTTTTACCACAAGCACAATGCAAAAACAAAATAGATATATTCCCGTGCCGACAGGTTATATTTTTGGTTTATTCGTAATGCAAAGACTCGTTTGAGAACTAAATATGAAATGTGCGGGGGACGCTTATGTCAAAGATGCCGGCTTTATTTGTTGGACACGGGTCACCGATGAATGCCATTGAAGACAACCCATATACCGCGACCTGGAGGATCATAGCCGAAAGGATACCCAAACCGGAGGCCATATTATCCGTTTCGGCACACTGGTTTACAAAAGGTACCCGGATTTTGAATGAGGAAAACCCAAGAACCATATATGATATGTATGGTTTTCCAAAGGAATTATATGAAGTAACTTATAACACGGCAGGCTCACCCGGTTTTGCCCGGGTCTCGAAGGATCTGATCTCAAGAACAACGAACTTTGATAATTCCTGGGGCATCGACCACGGAACCTGGTCGGTATTAGTCCACATGTATCCGGACAGAGATATTCCCGTATTTCAAATAAGTGTAGATGCCGATGCATCCCCGGAAGAACATTATAAGATCGGCAGGGAGTTGAGAGCATTACGAGAGCAGGGTGTCCTTATTTTCGGTACCGGAAACATCGTCCATAACCTGAGGCTGGTCGACTGGTATAAAGCAAACAAGGGCTATGATTGGGCATATGAATTCGATGAATATATTCATGAGAACATTCTCAATAAAAATCATGAAAACATTTTAAAGTACACTCGGCTCGGTAATATGGCAAGGCTTGCGGTGCCGACCCCGGATCACTTTGATCCTCTTTTATATGTGCTCGGAGCGGCGGATGAAGAGGATAAGATCAGCGTTTATAATAAATCCTGCGAACTGGGATCATTATCAATGACTTCTTACCTTTTGGAGTAATCGATGATCTCAATAGAGGGGTATATTTTATGGAGGTCAGCATATGGAAAGAAGGGTCATTCAACAGGTCAGAGGTTATAGGACTACAGACGGAGCCGGAGTAAGTCTGGTGAGGGTATTGGGAAACCGGACTGTTCAGGTATATGATCCGATCTTGATGCTCGATTCCTTTGACAGCACAAATCCGGACGATTACACGGCGGGATTCCCCATGCATCCTCACAGAGGCATCGAGACGATCAGTTATGTATATCGCGGGTATATGACTCACAAGGACAGCTTGGGTAATGAGGATACCATCGGTGACGGAGAGGTCCAATGGATGACGGCAGGCTCCGGCATTATGCATGAAGAGAAATTGCCGGCGGCCGAGCGCCTGCTTGGGGTACAACTCTGGCTTAACCTTCCCGCAAAGGACAAAATGTCTCCGCCGGCTTATCACAGCATAAAAAACGCAGATATTGAGGAGATTTATTTCGATTGGGGTAAGTTAAGGTTGATGGCGGGCGAGTTTGAAGGAAGAAAAGGCTACATGAGCAACTATCTTCCTCTTGACTATTACGATTTACATCTGAACCCGGAAGCAAGTGTAATCATGAATACGGAAAGAGAGCGCTCCGTCATGTTGTTTACTCTCTTGGGAGACGCTTATATCGGAGGTGAGCAGATTATAGAAAAGACTGCGGTAAAGCTTTCCTCCGGAGACCGGGTTGAGATCAAAGCCACAGATAAAAGAGCCCAGGTTTTATTCGTAAGTTCAAAACGACTCGACGAACCGGTGGCCTGGGGCGGTCCGATCGTAATGAACACAAAGGAAGAATTGAATAAAGCCTTTGACGACCTGAGAAACGGCACATTTTTAAAAGATAAGATCGCTTATTTAGGATAGACCGAAAACAAAACATAATAGTATTTCCAACGGCAATATCATCAGCAATATCGGATGCGTCATTAATTGATACTGTAACAGCCCCTGAAAATGCAACATATATGACCTAATATGAGGCTGTTTGCTGAGATCAAGATCAGCAAGATAAATCCAGATTCGGGGAGGCGGCGAAATGGAAGAGAACAAAAACTGCCCCTGCAAAAAGAAAAGTTGTCCCAGGCATGGCAGCTGCTCGGAATGCAGACGGTACCATGCCGGATTCGACCGTCCCCGGCCCGTGAGGTGCGAAAAGCATATTTCGACCCGTCCTTTCAGGCCCGGAGACGAGAAAGATGTCGCAAACGTGATCCGCCGCACACTTGAAATCAGCAACAAAGACGATTATTCTCCGGATTTCATCCGGGCAAACATTGGAAGTCACTCTCCAGACGTTGTTGCCGCACAAGCAAGGGACGCTCATTTTTATGTGGTAACCGATCGGAAGAAAATTATCGGCTGCGGCGGTATTACCGGTTATTGGGGGAGCACGGAAGAAAGCTATATTATGTCCGTCTTTGTTTTACCGGAGTACCAAGGCAGAGGGATCGGAAAACGGATCGTTGAAACATTGGAGTCCGACGAATATTTCACCCGCGCCCGGCGGACTGAAGTCGGTTCTTCGATAACAGCCGTCGGATTCTACAGAAAGATGGGTTACGAATTCAAAAACGGTATTACAACTCCCGACGAGTATAATGTCGTCCGACTTGAAAAAAGGAAGCCATAGATCCCGGTTTAACGGTGTGGATAGTTTTCTCAAGCAAAAGACGGGAGACTGAAAGATGTTTGATATACCCGGTGATATCAGGGACCTGATTCAGGAAGATACGTATTATATCGACGATGTCGGGATGTCAGACTCTACAGCCATCGTATTCAGTGATATGATCCTGAAGATCCAGACGATCAGCGAAGAAGCCGAGAATGAATTTCGGGTTATGGAATGGCTGCAGGGCAAACTGCCGGTCCCGAAAGTCCTGAGATTTGAAAGAGATGACAGGAGGGCCTGGCTCCTGATGACAAAAGTACCCGGAGAAATGGCCTGTGCAGAAAAATATCTGAAAGATCCGGATCTGTTGACTTCCATACTGGCAGAAGGAATACAGATGTTATGGAATGTTGATATCAACAACTGTCCGTACGTCCGGGACCTGGAAAAGAAATTGCGGATAGCTGAATACAAAGTGGAAAACAACCTTGTGGATACAGAAAATGCGGAGCCGGATACCTTTGGCAGAAACGGCTTCAAAGATCCGACTCATCTTCTTGAATGGCTTTATCAAAACAAACCGAAGGAAGAGCTTGTCTTTTCTCACGGTGATTTTTGCCTTCCGAATATATTTATAGCGAACGGGAAGATTTCGGGGTATATTGATCTTGGAAGGACAGGTATAGCGGATAAGTGGCAGGATATTGCTTTGTGTTATCGCAGTTTACTGCATAATTTTGCCGGGAAGTATACCGGAAAACGATATCAGGGATTTTCTGCGGATATGTTGTTTGAAAAGATAGGAATTATGCCCGATTGGGATAAGATCCGGTATTATATTCTTTTAGACGAACTCTTTTGATGTGTTTGACTGCATTTTCCGACTGGCGGTGCTTTTTTGTTGACCGACAATACGTGCGGTGACGGACCTGGATGAAAGAAAAATACTGATATCGGGGTGAATGCATTGTGGAATAGGGGAAAAGAATATAATCAGCTCGCATCGGTCAACAACAAAGCCATAAGTGAGTATAACGAAAAAATGCTGTCCTCGCTGACTCTGATAGGAGGATTATTGATGCTGCTGCCGGTGCTGGCAGCACCTTTCAGTAAGACAAAGACAGACGCTGTCCCTGTATATTTGTCGGCGGCTGCGCTCTATTTTATCCTGTTCTTTATCTTTAAGATCCCTGTCATAAAAAAACACGCGCTTGGCGGGCTTTATATCTGTTTTTCCCTCTTTTTTGCGTTTGCAATATTTCTCAGTGTGATTCATTCGCCAAATATGCGGGCGACAGTTCTGCTGGGGGCATTTTGCATTATGCCGCTCGGCTTCATCGACCGCCCTTACCGTATGAACCTGTTTGCTGCTTTTTGGCTTGCGGTTCATACGATATCGGCGTTTTACCTGAAACCGCAATATGCGCTTGATGATACGATCAATTGCCTGTGTTTTGCCATCCTCGGGTGCTTTATCGGTAATATCGTTGTATGGGTCCGTTTAAGAAGCTATGAGGCTCACCGCCTGCTGATCATCGAAAAGGAAACCGATGTACTGACAGGCCTCTACAACCGCCGCAAATTGTTTGAAACACTGGCAGCTCTGGAAACGACAAGCGCTGAAAAACCATCCGGGATCCTGATGATAGATATCGATCACTTCAAAGACTTTAACGATGACTACGGACACAGCGCCGGTGACAAATGTCTGAGCCGTCTGGGAGAGGTGTTTTCGATTTCCGCGCAGAATTTCCGGCTGCATTTCTACCGCTACGGCGGTGAGGAATTCGTGGCAATGGCGTATGGATACAGCGAGAAAGAGCTGTTGTCCATAGCGGAAAGTCTGCGGATCGCCGCGCAAAGTACGGATATCGACGGTCATCACACTACCATCAGTATCGGCGTAGCTTACTGCGGCGATGAACAAATAAAAAACTATGAAAACGTGATCGATCGCGCCGATAAGGCAGTTTATGCCGCAAAGCGCTCGGGGCGGAACAAGGTATGTAATGAGCCAAACGAAATTTCTGTCCGATAAGTATATTTGTTGATAAAAAGCCGGCAGACGCGGATATATCATGTTTTCAGCATATGAATCAGCTGGAAATCTATAGGGGATTATGGCTGATAATAAAACGATTCGCTTATGCCTTTTTTTTAAAGCCTTGGCTATACAATTCCACCGCCGGGCGTGTGCGGGATGCTCACCGACTGACCGCGCACGTGCCGGGTGCAAAAAGAACATGAGCAGCGCTTGACAGCTGTTCATGTTCTTTTCGTTTTGTCTTGTGTTCAGCGCCTCAGGTGTGTGCGCCTGCTGATTCAGCCGATTACCTGCCGTATTTTGTCAGCGTCGCTCCTGTGATCTTCTTTACGAAATACGGGTTTTTGGGCGGCTTTTCGAACGGGACAGGGGCTTGTAAGCTGCCGTAGCTTCCCATGCAGGTCATGCCCATTGTCTGCCCGTTCAGCGGGCCTGACACAAAGATCGCAAGGCGGTTTGTGTCAAACACGGGAACCGTGCCGCCCGGTTTGCAGTCATCAACCGATAATCCCGGCAATTCCCCGCTTTTTGCGACTTCCAGGATTCCTTCCTGCAATTCGCTGCCCAATTCATCCCACGGGAACCTGTTGTAATCGCCGATATATCTGGCAAGGGACTCTCTGGTGTAGCCCGCTGCGGCCAGCTCGCGCGCCTGCCCCGGATAGAGGACCAGAAGGTAATTGCGGCTGCTCATTAGCCTCATCGGATTTGCGACGTTAGCGCTCATTCTGTGAATATCATGCTTGTTTTTGGCCGCGAATTCGAGAGCTGTCGGCGATGCGCCGATCGCTCTTTCCGCTATCCTGTCCAGATCCGCCTGGAAGCCGTATGTCCATACGCTCGACGGCAGTCTCGTGATCTCAAACGGCCAGTCTCCGTCGATGTGCGTGACCTCCTCGACCAGGACGATGCTGTCCTCCGGTTTAAAGCCCCGCGACACGTGATAGGGTTCCCAGGGACTATCGTCTTCGTTTTCGCAGAACAACACATTGCAATATCTCGTAGGATTGCCTTTCATGCCTCCGTCGATCGAGAAGTCCATCCAACCGAGATTGATAGCGCACAGACTGACAGCGCGGCCTATGGAGCTGTTTGCCCTGTTGCCGGGCCCAAGATATCCTGTGCCGGTGTTCATGCCGAGCTCTTTCGTGATCGGCCCGCTGATCGCGATAAGTAAGTGCGTGGAGCAGACGGTGGCTATCGCGTGGAATGCCAGGAAGGACGGATCGCAAAGCATTTCAACCGCGGTAATGATGACAGGCAGATATTCCGGCTTCGCGCCCGCCATAACCGCGTTGGCCGCGATCTTCTCAATGGTAACGATGCCATATCCCGGCGTCATCGTATGCGGCAGGACCTCGGCGGGATCGCGGCTCGTCCCGGTGAGCATATGCTTGACCGCCGCCGGAGTGGGAGGCGCTACCGCCAGGCCGTCACTGTATCCGTTATCAAGGAAATAGTTCTGGAACTTATCGAACGCCTCACCGTAATCCTCTCCTTCAAAAAACATATTTCCGGTATCAAATTTAACGGGTTTCGGATTCTTTTCTTCATCTGTCAGAGGATCGGTCAGGGCTTTCTCAATATCATCAATTGTATTCTCCGCAAGCTTGATAAAAAGCTCGGTCTCGTTCTCGCCCGGCCACCGCTCGGCAGGCATTTTTACGATCCTTAATCCGGGCAAGCCGAACGCCAGCGCTGTTCGCCTGGTCTGTCCGATCAGATTATCTCCGGCACAGAGATGCACCCCCGGTATACCCGACTTTTCATAAAGAACGGCAGGTTCCGTATTGAACGCGGCGGTGTTCCTCACGCCGTAAATAAACGCGTCGTACTGCTTCAGCCTGTCCAGAATCGATTCGGGCATAAATATATTGCCTATTATCAGGTCGAATGTCGATGAAGGATGCTTTTCCCGAAGGATCTTAATAAGCTGATTCAAATACAGGCATGTGTCCGGTTTCTCGGAAACTATTGCGATGCGCTTTCCGTCCATACTCGTCAGGCGCGAATTGGTCAGGCCCTGAAATCCTTCAATTTTCATTGCGTTTCGCGGGTTAAGTACTTCCAACACATATTTTTCTTTCATCATTCAGTCACCTTTCTTTTATTCCGGGTTATAGAACCGATATTGATTACAAGCTGTTGATCTCCCTTACATGGTGGCAGGAAACATAATGATTAGGCAATACTTCTTCATAGACCGGGATCTCCTGCCGGCATATATCGGTCGCGTACGGGCAGCGATTAACAAACCGACATTCTCTCTTTGGATTGATCGGGGAAGACAGCTCTCCCTGCAGTACAATTTTCTCTCTTTTATAATCTATATTTGGGACAGGGATCGCCGCCAGAAGCCCTTTTGTATAGGGATGCAACGGTTTTTTGAACAGTTCCTTCGCTCCGCACTTCTCAACCATAGCTCCGACATACATAACAAGGATATCAGTCGAGATGTGCTTGACGACAGAAAGGTCGTGCGTCACGAAAATATATGTAAGCTGATGCTGCTCCTGTAAGTCCTGGAGCGTGTTCAGGATCTGCGCCTGTATTGAAACGTCAAGCGAGGATACCGGTTCATCGCAGACAATAAACTTGGGGGAAAGCGCCAGCGCCCTTGCCACTCCGACCCTTTGCCGTCGTCCTCCGTCCAACTCATGGGGGTAGGAATACGCAAAGCGTCTCGATAGCCCGACCATGTCCATGAGTTCGAGGACCCTCTCTTTCTGCGCCTTTCTTCCCATCAGCCGAAAAGCCTTCAAAGGATCTGCGATGAGATCGATGACATGGAGCCTGGGATTAAGCGAAGAATAAGGATCCTGGAATATTATCTGCATTTCCTTACGGAGCTCGATGTTCTCTTTTTTTCCGATGTTGGTGATATCTCTGCCTTCGAAAAATATCTTCCCGTCCGTAGGTTCAAGCAGCTTTATCACGACCCTGCCCAGAGTGGTTTTTCCGCAGCCGCTTTCACCGACGACACCAAGCGTATCCCCTTTGTTGATCGTAAAACTTACGTCATCTACAGCGTGAAGAAGACCCCGGGGGTTGTTGAAATACTTCTTCAGATGCTCTACCCGCAACATCTCACCCATTTAGAACCCCTCCTGCTACCCTCATGCACCTCACCGTGTGGCCGGGCTCGATCTCTCTGAGCGACTGTTCTTCTTTTCTACATTCATCGCAGGCGTAATCGCAGCGCTCCCTGAACTTACAACCTTTTGGCAGGGCAGAGGGATCCGGCATGAGTCCCCTTATAGGGTTGAGTCTGTCAGTGTCCTTGTCAAGGGAAGGTATCGAACCAAAGAGTCCCAACGTATACGGATGTTTAGGATTGTGAAATAACCGTTCAAGCGAGCCGTACTCCACTATCTCTCCGGCATACATTATCGCAACGGCGTCACATGTCTCCGCTACGACCCCCAGATCATGAGTAATAAGCAACATCGACGTGTTCAGTTTATCTTTCAGTTCCCTCATCATGTCTAGAACCTGTGCCTGAATCGTTACATCCAGAGCAGTCGTAGGCTCGTCTGCAATCAGCAGTTTCGGGCTGCAGGCAAGCGCTATAGCAATAACAACGCGCTGTTTCATACCCCCCGAAAACTGGTGGGGATACTCTCCGGCCCGTTCAGGGCGGATCCCTACCATCTCAAGCATTTCCCTGCTTCGCTCTTCCGCTTCCCTTTTTGAGCATTTCTCGTGCAAATGAATAACTTCCGCGATTTGCTCTCCGACCGTAAGTATGGGATTCAGCGCCGACATGGGGTCCTGGAATATCATAGAGATCGACTTGCCGCGAATGCTTCTCATCTCCGCGCTGCTTATTTTAAGCAGATCTACTCCTTCAAAAAGGATTTCTCCTGAAACGATTTTTCCGGGTGGAGTTTGAATGAGTCTCATTATCCCGCGGGCTGTCGTCGTCTTCCCGGCGCCGGTCTCGCCAACTAGGCCAAGGGTCTGCCCCGGTTCTATTACCAGGCTCACGTTATTCACGGCGTGTACCGTATTTGCTCGCATTGCGTAATGTATCGTCAAGCCTTTAATTTCCAGTAAGTTCATCGCTGCCCCCTAATCCTTCAACCGCGGATCAAGCGCGTCGCGAAGCGCATCACCAAGCAGGTTGAACCCAAAAATAGTCAGCATGATAAACAGGGCGGGAAAAACAGTCATAGGCCAGAAGTCGCGGATATAGTCCCTTCCGACATTGAGAATGGAACCCCATTCCGGTGTCGGCGGCTTCACTCCCAGACCGATAAAGCTCAATCCCGCAATTCCCATGATGCTGCCTCCGATACTCATTGTCGAGTTAACGATCAGAGGGGCGATCGTGTTAGGCAGGATATGCTTCCTTATGATCCTGAAATTGCGCGAGCCGGTTGCCTTTGCCGCTTCGATATACTCGTTGGTCTTTATCGCCATAACGGTGGCCCGGATAATTCTCGCCGACATAGCTATGCCGCCTATAGACAGCGCAAACGCAGTATTTATCGGCCCCGGACCCAAAACGGCGGATATGGCAATAGCAAGCAGCAACCCCGGTATAGCCATCATAATGTCCAGAAATCTCGATATTATCGTGTCAACCACACCGCCGAAGTAGCCTGCGGCGGAGCCGAAAATCGTTCCTATCACTGCTGAGATAAAAGTGGCGATAATTGCGATCATAAATGAGATGCGCCCGCCGTAAAGCATCCGTGTGAATAGATCCCTCCCGAAGTTATCCGTACCGAACGGATGTAAAGAACTCGGATACAAAAAGCGGTCGGGAAAGCTCTGCGCGTCGTAATCGAATCTCGTGAGCAAAGGAGCAAAAAGGATGAGCAGGATCATGATAACCACGATGACGAACCCTGCTATGCCGCTCTTGTTTTTTAAAAATCTTGCTAGTACATCCTGCCAAAGCGTCTTTTTTACAGCCATGTTTTCCAGTGCGCGCAGATCGAGTTCTTTTCTTTCTTTGACCAGATGCCCGTGCATTACACCACCTCCGATGCTGCCCCCGGCAGGACGGCAGGCTTTTTCCTTTTAGTCATTCGTGTGCCGTAGATAGTCTTTATTCTCGGATCAATAAAAGCGTACAGTATGTCCACAAGTAAATTGACAATACACACGACAAACGATATAACCAGAACGCCTGCCATCACAACAGGATAATCGCTCGAAGATATCCCGCTGTACATATATGTGCCAATACCTCTTATGCTGAATATGTTTTCAACAATGATCGACCCGGACAAAACCATTGCCACGGACCCGCCGATAATCGTAACGAGCGGTATCAGGCAGTTCTTTAAGGCGTGCTTGACTATTATCACGTTTTCTTTCAAGCCCTTGGAGCGGGCCGTGCTGATATAATCCTGGCGAATAACCTCCAGCATTGTTGTACGCGTCATTCTCATCATACCGGCTATTCCCGGAAACGCGCTTGTGGCAACAGGCAATATCCAATGCTTGGGTGTGTCCAGCCCCACTAACGGCAGCCACCTAAGCTGGACTCCGAATAAGACCACGCACAGAATTGAGAGAACGAATCCGGGTATCGCCGCCATGATCATCGCGATAGCGGTCAAACCATAGTCCAGTACCGAGTACTGTTTTATCGCGGAGAATATCCCCAGCGGTATACCGATCAAAACCGTCAGAGCAATCCCGAACAACCCCAGCATCGCGCTGACAGGGAACCTTGCCGCCAGTTCGGTTTCGATCGGAATAATTGAGAAATAGGATTTTCCCAGGTCAAACTTAGTAACTAGATTTACAAGATATGATACCAGTTGTTCAATATAGCTCTTGTCTAATCCCATATACGCCGCTTGAGCGTCGTATTGCTCTTGCGTATATCCTTCGCCTAAAGCAGTGCTGACCGGATCCCCCGGTGCAAGAAAGGAGAGGGAAAATACTATTATAACCACGCCTAACATGATCGGGATCACCATCAGAAGACGCCTAATTATATATAGTATCAGAACAATCGCCTCCTCCGTTTTAATCTGACGGGATACTCGGGCATGAAATACGAGAACTTTTGCCGCGGGGCATATCGCTGAGCCGAAATGCCCCGCGGCTCTTTTATGGGCGCACTATTTCATGTAGTTCTCTTTCAGGCCGAGTTTTGACAGATAGACGTTGATGTTGGAAAGTGAGCAATCCAGGACCTGCTGCGCGGACAGTTTTTCGGTTCTGAAACCGAAGAGCACTTGCAGCTCGGCATAGGGTATATTCAGGACTTCATCAAAAACGAGCTGCTGGAGTTCATGAGCCTTTTCCATGCGTTCGGACGCCGGCGCATCGAAATTTTCCGCCAGATCCAGGTACAATTCCTGGAATCTTTCGTTATCGATGTAGAGGAACGGCAGGGATTTGACGCCCGCCATATTCAACGACGAGGTCGGATTGCGTGTACCGGAGCCTCTGACATTGAAGTGCAAGCCAAAGTCCATGTCGGGAGAACTCAGCATCTGCCCCCAAGTCGATGTAAATGTGAACTGAGAATTGAAACCGATCTGATCCAGGTAGAACTTCAGCGCCTCACCCTGTTTAATGGCGTTCGGGTTATCCTGCATGAAGGTCTCGATCGTCAGTTCTCCGGGAGCATATCCGGCCTCCGCAAGAAGCGCCTTGGCTTTTTCAAGATCATATTCATACTGGCCTACGTTAAGATACAGCGGACTGTCGTGTGTGGCAAAAGAGGTCGCCGGATAATACATTGCACCGTATGATAACTCGCCAAACTCATCCCAGGGTACTCCGTAGGCTACTGCCTCACGGACCTTCTTGTTGCTCCACGCCTCGTTGTTCAGAAAACCAAAGCTCAGGTGGGCCACAACGCCGGACGGTTTTCCGACTATTTCGAAGCCGTCACCGCCTTCACTTAAATACCTGCCGTAGTCGGCTTCGCCGATCGAGCAGTTAAGGTCAATTTCTCCGACTTCCAGCGCCATGTACATCGTGGCGGGATTTGCATAGAACTTAATTATGTACTCGTCTACATAGAAATCTGTGATGGGTCTGAGCCAGTATTCGTCCCTGAGCCTGAGGACCATGTGGTCATCGGGTGCGTATTCTTCAACATAGTACGGACCGCTGCCAACGGGATAGAACCAGTCCATAGACTCCCAGCCTACCGATTCGCACCATTCCTTGCAGTACAGATATGTCACCGCAGTGAATACCAGCTCATCCTTCCTCTGCACTTTCAGGGCGACAGTGTACTCATCCCGGAGCTCGCACTCTTCGGGAATAAGCTGCATGTTCGCTATCCAACGCACTGCTCCGCGATCCACAAGGCTTGTAAAGGAATACAGGAGGTCTTCTCCTGTCGCCTTGACACCGTTGCTGAAGACAATGTCGTCGCGCAACGTCATGACCAGGGTTGTAGCGTCCTCCCAGTGCCAATCCGTAAGGATCTCCGACGTTATCTCGCTTGTTGCCGGATCAACATACCATACAGCGTTGAACACGGCGTCGCAGGCATGAGAGCTGTCCGCCGTCGACAAGCCTCCGGTGATAAACCCGCCCAGATAGCTGGATACTCCGAGGGTAATTGAAACGAACTCATCATCCTCCGGCGGAGTTGTTTCGCTCGGGCTGGTCGCGGGGGTCCCCGTGGTTCCGGGGGTTGCGCTGGTTCCCGGGGTCGCGCTGCTTGTGGTATTGGGCGTTTGCTCGGATGGTTTGTTATTGCACGCGGTTAACACGCCGGTTAGCAGTATCGCGCATAACAATAACACTATGGCTTTTCTGACTGATCTTCTCATTTTTTCCTCCTTATAATATTAGTGGTTCATGTTCAGACCGATCTTATTGTGCCTCCGCGATTCATGACAAACGTGTGAAAGAGTACCGCAAACGAACTGCCGGGTATGCACGGTTGACGCCGTTCAGGTCAGCCTTCATTCCCGCAAATACCACCCCCGCATCGTTGATATTACAAGCTTTTGCCCATTCACAGTGCCTGATTTAATGACCTGACTTAACGGCATCCCAATATACAGGAGAATTTCATGCGTCCGGTCCGGTGTGGCGGCTTTTTCTTCAAGATCCGTGACAGACATGAAGTCGGGTACATGTTAATTGCCCATCCGGCCGGTAGACGCTGTTAAGGTTATACAGATTATCGGCAAGCTATCATTTCCCGACTTCCGAATACTCCGCAGCGCTGCTGACCAATTGCGACAGAATGTCGGGAGCGTTCCCCCGGATCAACGCGCTTACCGCAGCAGTTGTCACGCTTACGCTCCTTGTCACCTTATTGCCATAATACTGCCCTTTTCACCCCATGCCGGACGGCAACAGTCGGATTGTTCGCCGATTTGAAGACCTGCATAAAAATGCATTTTTTGATCTCGCCGATCAGGTTGTGTCAGTTAAGTATTCTCTTTAGGATCTGGGATCCTGAATTTAACTATCAGCCGATAAACATAAAACATATAAGATTAATTATTGTTTTCCATGTTTTTCATTATTATATAATATTTTCTTGTGGCAATCCAATCTAATTATTGTAAATAAATTCTAACCTTTTGGTTATAGGGTGTGAGCGGCCGACACAAGGACAGGCAAAATCATTTATGGCTTTTTCCGGGCGCTCCGGCATCTTAAATGCGATAAAACCCTGTATTTTCTCATTCTTCGGCCGGTTAAGTATAAATATCCGGCCCGGAATGCGTTTCAGGAGCAGCATTGTGTACCCGTACAAACCGCCGGCAGTGCTTCCATCGGCCGGAAAGACCCGTAAAGCTCATGGAGAGCTTGGACAGATTTGTCGAAAAAACACATATAGCAGGTAAACATGCCGCCGTGTCGGAGATACCCGAACCCGTGCCTTTGCGCGCGGAACCGGATTTTGTCCGGGTAACGGCGGGATGATCCGCTCTACCGGCCGGGGTGACAGCCGGGACTTCACGCGCTTTATGTGAAGTCCCGGCTGTTCACATTTATACTCAGAGCGTCAATGGCGGGCAAATGACGAAGGCATCAAAGGACTCTCCGATCGTCGTTTCGTGCATATCAAATGAATTTTAGTGAAAATGGCTTTATCTATCCGGGTGTCGGCCGCTCACACCCTATAACCAAAAGGTTAGAATTTATTTACAACATTTAGATTGGATTGTCGGAAGAAAATACTATATAATAATGCAAAACATGGAAATTGATAACGTTGATGATCCCAAATCCGAAAGATATTACGTAATTAACATAACCAAACCGGCGTAATCAACAAATGCATTATAGTCCGGTATGCAAATCAGCAAACAGACCGATTATTACCGTAAGGCATGGGGTGAAAAAATGGGCAGTATGGCAACAAACAAAATCAAAGGCATAGTATTCAATATCGTCCACGGGTCATTCGTGGACGGCTACGGCATCAGGACGACGGTATTTCTGAAAGGATGCCCTCTGCGATGCAAATGGTGCTGCAACCCGGAGGGGCAAAAGTTCGAACCGGAGCTGAAGTACACGGAAGCCCTCTGCAGCGGCTGCATGAACTGCATCGAAGTCTGCCCCGAGGGAGCAATAAAGAAGACCGAAAACGGGGAGAAGATCCGGATTGACCGGAAGCTCTGCACAAATTGTATGAAGTGCATCGACGTATGCTATACGGGAGCTCTGGACAGGTTTGGCAAATACTACACTGTCGACGAGCTGTTTGACATAATCCGCCGGGATATGAGCTATTACAGGGCGTCCGGAGGCGGCGTCACAATAGGCGGCGGGGAGGCTACGCTCCAGTCGGAATTCACGCTTGCGCTGATCAGGAAGTGCAGGGAGAATTTCATCCACGTCGCTGTGGACACCTGCGGATATACGGTGTCGGAGGAGGCTTTTGAAGTATTGTCCGAAGCGGACCTTCTTCTGTATGACATAAAAGGCATGGATCCCGTGGAGCACTTAAGAGGGACCGGGAAATCGAACGAGCTGATCCTGTCGAACCTCAGAAAGCTCGACGCCCTCAATATCCCGATTATCATCAGACTGCCCCTGATACCGGGGTATACGGACTCGGACGAGACTATACAGAAGACAGCGCAGTTTCTGTCCACGCTGAGGAATCTTGACCGGGTGGATCTGATGAACTACCACGAGTTTGGCAAAGCGAAATACGTACAGCTCGGGATGGACTACGAGGTGGACGCCTCTCCGCTGTCCGAGGAGCGGCTTGCGGAGATCACTGCGGTATTTTCCGGATACGGGATC
>JAAYAR010000157.1 GCA_012719235.1 Clostridiales bacterium | reverse complement strand
GCGCTCGAAAGAGAGAGCCCCCTGTCGATCAGAGCCGGTATGATTATTTCGTCGTTCTCAAACGTCGGGACTCCGCCGGCAAGTTTTGTTGTCTCGATCGCCGCCTCCCAAAGCTCGGGCGGCGTACCTTTATGTATGCGCAAAGCCTGCGGAGGGTCGTGCAGCAGCAGCCTCCCCGAAGCCTGCAGCATCATGTATGTGACCGCGTTTGTCGCGTCGCTCCCGTCCTCGCGCACACCTCCCAGGGTCATCAGCTGGCCGCTTGTGTATCCTCCGCTCCCGCTGCCCGGCATTGATCCGAAATACTTGTTCATCTCGGCTACTTTAAGATAGAACAGATCCATAAGCTCCTGCGCGTATTCGGGCGTAATTTTCCCGGCCGCAATGTCACGTTCATAAAACTCGCCGAGGTACTGATCGACGCGTCCAAAGCTTATGCCGTGCATATTCGCGTCAAGGCACAGGCAGGTCTGGTACATATACAGGCATTGAACCGCGTCATGAAAGTTCCGGCATGGCTTTTCCATACACCAATCGAGCGTGTCCGCCATCGTTTCCAGTTCTTTCTTCCGGACGGGGTCCTTTTCCTTTTCCGCCAGGTCTGACGCGAGCTTTGAATAGCGTTTTGTCAGCGTGATCATCCCGTCGCATACGATGGAAACAGCTCTGTAGAAGTTGTATTTGTTTATCGAGTCACCTCCGACTCCCTCCGACTCCAGCTCGCTCATATATGTCTCGGCTTCGGCTTTTATTGCGGCAAAGCCCTTCCTGACGGCTCGGTCGTAACCCGCGCAGAAATGCCCGACGGGCGCGATACTTTGACCTTTCAGTTTGAAAGTTGTCGTCCCGCTGCCCGTGTGGGGGATGTACCCGTTGAGGGTGTTGGCGTCAACTTTGGCGCTGAGGCACTCTTTGAGCCAGAATCCGCCTGTCCTGAGGATATACTCCCTGTCTTCTTCAGAAATAATATACGGGTCGATCTGTCTTGTTGATATTCTCCCCGACCTCACCTCGTCCAGCAGCGTTCTTATCGAATTCTCGGGATACAGAGCACAGGCCCGGTATTTTCCTGACTGCGCGCCGACGATAACCTCGCCTTCGTCGATGCGGACCGGGATGTTCAGGCATATGTTCCGGAAATTCATGGCGCGCTTGAGTATTCCGGTGAGTTGCGGGTTCTCCATATAGAACTCGGTGACCAGCCTGTATCTGGCTGTGCAGATCTCGGGCTTTGTGTCGCGGTACTTCTCCCTGAGCGCGGCGACTCGTGCGGATATCGGGCTTAACGTATACATTGAATGCCTTTCCCAAACACATGAAAATATCAGATCGTTCTCTGTTCAGTATATCCAGTGCCGTGAATGAAGTCAACCTGTTCGCCGGTCAATATACAGTGCCTCTTTCGGACTTTTGATACAAGATCCCCGGGCACTCCCTGTCTTCTGCCAGGCACATGCCCGTGCCCGGATCGGCTGAATATCGCTCAAAAACAGACCTGCAGCCTGAACGTGTCAACCCCGAAACCCGATTGCGGGTTTCGGGGTATCATTATTCCGGCCGGCTCACCGGACGCATCGTACGGCGTCAGGGCCAGAGTTCTGGGTCGAATCTTTTCGATTCGGGATCGTGGACCCGGAAATGAGCAATGCGTATATGGCTGAATCTTCCGTCCGACGAGAAATCGTAGCATACCCAGTTTGTCACGCAGAGCGCCTCGCCCTTTTTCAGCTTGCCTGCCGAAAAAGCCGTGTCCTCCAGCGCGTGGAATTCTGTATATAGCTCAACGATCAAATGCTCTCCGTCAAAAAGACAAAAGCCGAGATCGAGGAACTCCCTGACTGTGCGATGCAGGTTCATGTAGTTTGCAACGAATTCATCCTTCCCGTGAAGTGTCTTGGGGTTTTGTTTTTCCACGGCAAAATTGTCAAAATACTCTACTACGATATCATCCGAGAAGTATTTTGTCAGCTCGTCGTACTCCTTGTTGTTGAAATGATTCATATACACCAGAAATTCTTCTCTTGTCATGCTCGTACACTCCTTTAAGTATTTTCCTGCGGTTGCCGGGGCTTCTTTTTCTCTTGTCTTGCTTTTTTTGACTGCGTTCCTTATGATGATAACAAACTTTATACAATTATGCCAGATTTATTCAAAGGATGTAATTATATGCTGAAACCGTCCAGACCCGAATACTATGCGCCTCTTCCCGATATCGGCATGGCGCTGGAGCGTATAGGTCTCGATCCGAACGGCGACTATTCCCCGAGCGTCGACAACCTCAGGAAACTGATGTATCACCATTTGACCCACGTACCCTATGAAAATCTTGATATCTATGATTACAAAAGGAAGGTCGACTTCGCGCCCGCACACCTTTTTGAGAAATTCGTCCTCAACAGAAGGGGCGGATACTGTTATGAGATAAACGGATTTTTCATGGCCATCCTCGAATCTCAAGGATATGATTGTTACGCTCTGTCAGGCAGGCTCCTGTTCGGAAGAGAATTCGCAGACCCGTTGGGCCACAGGACGACGGTCGTCAACATTGACGGCGAGTCGTATCTTTGCGACGTCGGCTACGGATCCGGCTGCGCCGAGGACCCCGTAAACCTGAATGCCGCGGGTATACAGGACATACGGGGCGGAAAGTTCTCGGTCAGGCACCACGACGGAGGGGTCTACGGGGATCTGACTCTCGTGAAGCACCTTGACGACGGAACAGAAGCTGATTTCTATACGGTCTATAAAAGGCCTCACACTCTGCTGGAGTTTATCTTTCCCAACGAGTATATCTCCACGGACCCGAACTCTCTGTTCCAGAAAAAGCGGATCGTCAGGCTGAAAACCGAGACCGGCAGCATAGTGATCGACGGGACGCTCTTCAAAAGAAAGGTCGGAAACGAGGTCTTTGAGGAGGAGATCACAACAAACAAAAGACTCTACGAAATCCTGACAAACGATTTCAATATGATCGTTCCGAGGCTCACTTTCAGCACCGACTTCCCCAGGGAATGGTTCTGACCTGGTCGCGCGGGTATTTGCTACGATTTCGCAAGGTCAAACGTCATTACCATAGACTTGTCGAATCCCGTTACGCCCTCTGTTGTGTTTGTGTGATATATTTTCCCTGCCGCCCTCGTCTGGGCAGCTCCACCGATGACTGACATGGTAAACTCGATTTCCATCCGTACGGTAACGTATACGCTCTGTTGGACATTCCCGCCGCCCTCCTCAAACATTTTGCCGAAGTATGACAAGGCGGAAATGAAGTAAAAATCATTAGTCGTATACCGGCCCGAATATCCGGTTTCGGTCTCCGTAAGGTAAATCCCTGTCCAGTTAACGGGCATCGTTGACGTACCTTCCATGGAAACGCCGTTTGCTTCATATGTGAACGAAGAGTCAAACGTGTAATTTACGTACATGATCCCGCCCTCATATACCTCAATAGTCAAAGCAGGGATTCGCGAATGTGCTGCCGTAAGCGTTTATTCCGTTCGTCGGGCGGACAAGCTCTCCCGTATACGTTCCCCAGAAAGGTTCGTGGGCGTCAGTCTGCGTGGGCACTGCCGACAGAAGATCCCGTCATTTGTTATCTTAACATACCTGAAACATACCTGAAATTGCTGTCAATTATATCTTTTGACGCAAGGATCAGTGCAAGGATCAGCGGGCGGGAGCCTTCTTTTACGGCTTCCCTTTTCAGACCTGACGCCCGCAGCCCGTCTCCGGCTCATTCCTCTCATATAGCCAAGTGGTTCCGGCCCGCCCCCTGCCGGTCGCTGCCCCGGACAAAATAAGCTCCCGCGGACAGCGGAAGCTTTGCAGGCATCTGTATTCAACACGCAGTCGGCCGTTTGCGCAAGGCTGATATCAATCAGCCGGCTCGAAGCCGAACTGCCTTTTTATTTTCTCAACGTAAATATAATGTTCAAGCCCTTTCAGCTTTGAGGCAGCGCCCCTGTCCAGGACCACTGTTATACCTCCGCTGTGCAGCTGTATCGCGGACGCCGTTATCTGGGACGTAACAGGGCCCTCTATACTTTTTGCCACCACGTCGGCTTTTCTGACCCCGTTTGCTATCATAATAATGTTCCTGGCTTCCAGAATCGTTCCGATGCCCATGGTTATTGCGAAATGCGGCATATCCGCCCTGTCAATTCCGGCCTTTTTATAGAAACTCTCATAATTGTCGTCAAGTGTTTGCTGAGTCAGCGCCTGGAGCCTCGTTCTGGATCCAAGAGATGACCCGGGCTCGTTGAACGCCCAGTGCCCGTCTCCGCCTATGCCCAGAAGCTGCAGGTCTATTCCCCCGCAATTTCTGATCTCCTGTTCATACCACGCGCAGAACTCCTCCGGACTCGGAGTCAGGCCGTCCGGTATATGTATGTTCTCCTGCCTGATGTTGATATGCCGGAAAAGCTCTTCATACATAAATCTGGCGTAACTCTGATCTGCTTCGTATGGTTTTTCCAGATCGATACCCACTCCGTAGTACTCGTCAAGGTTGAATGTTCTGACCTGCGAAAAATCAAGCCCCCCTTCTTTATGCAGTCTTATGAGTTCTTTGTATGTGCCTATCGGGGTGCTTCCCGTTGCCAGCCCCAGCACGCAGTCCGGTTTCGATCTTACGGTGCGGGCAATGATGCCGGCCGTATATTTGCTTAATTCTTCATAATCGTTTTTGACGATGATATCCATTTTCTGCCTCCACCAATGCTCTGCCTGAAATTTCTCCCCGTTGTGCCAGATGCTTATAAAATTACCCGGATTTTTCGACACGCCGTATCCGCAGACGTAAATCCGAAAAATTACCGGGAGTCCGGCAATAGCATTTGCCGAACTCCACGGTCTTTCTGTGCAGAGCAATCATTACGATATATTGTATTGTCTCTTCTTGCCGGGGCGCAGCCGCCCACAACAGCATTGTGGGGGAGCGTCCGCTTTGCTTTGTATCCGAAAAAACGGTACAGAAACCGCCCTAGTTCGTGATCTCTTTCCCCTGGTTGTACACAAACAGTTTGCCGTCTTTCAGTATCGCGTAGAAATCGCTGTTCTTGACAAATTCTTCGGTAAATCCGCTGCCTCCGATGATGGACTCCGGCTGCGCCGAGGCGGTTGAGGAGCCGAAAGCCGCAATATTGTCTTTATCAAAGTAACACCTGATCAGATAGGATGCGTCCGTATCTGTGTAGTAATACTGCGATATATATGTATCTTTGTTTCTTACGTACTCAAAAAACATGATGATCCGACCGCTGTCGTCAAGCATTAGCGTCTTAAGCTGGTCCTTTGCGGCGTCATATTCACAGGTCAGTTCCGTATGAACACCTTCGGAATCGGTGTATGTGAGACGATATGTGTCTCCCGAGACCTGAACATCTATATCGGTAAAGCCGAAAATCCCCAATGAGGTGGCCGCCAGCTTAGGGTCTTCGCCCAATACCGAGAGGGCCATCAGGTTTAAATCTATGACAGATACGCTCAGCATATTAAACCCGATCGCCAGTACAAGCTCATCGGAAGATTCATATGCTTCGGTCAGTCTTGTCAGAGCATCGCCCTTGGCGGTCTGATAATTTGAAAAGCCGGCTTGCGGGTGTGCTCCCGGGACAACATTGCTCCGGTCGCTTCCGCTGTCATCAGGATCAGGCTGTTTGACGCCGCCTTTATCCTCGCTTCCGTCATTTTTATCGCTTATCTCGCTGTCTGCGTCATCCGGTGATCCGTTCTTACCGGCTGCTTCGCTTTCCTGAACGCCCTCCTGTATGGGGGCGCGAGGTATCGGCTTAAAACAACCGGCGCACATCGACAAAATAAAAGCCACCAGCACGGCCGTTACCGCGATTTTCTTCATTATTTACTCCTCAAAACTGTGTGATAGATAATCCCCGGGGGGAAATGCGCCTGCATGTGGATTTTATGCGCCGGTCCCGCCGCCCATTGTCCTGAATTTCATCGCGAGATTTCCGATCACGGGGATCTTATACTCGGCATATTTATAGGCCTTGATCATTGCCACTATTCCGAATATTCCGATAACAGCGAAAATGATCCACGACAACGTGCTTGCAAAAATGTATCCTGCCCCGTAACCGGCCCTGTAATAGAGACCGTAAACCATTGAACTGATAGAGGCCATCATGATCAGATACAAAATAAACCCGAGCACGGCGTTTATTATGTTGATCATGAAAGCCTGAAGCGCATGAAACTTAACGAAAGAGCTGTTTTTCTCAAGGAAAAAGATGACCAGAGGAGCCGCCCAGGCAATGTACTTGATGAATGGAATAAATGATAGAATGAGCGTTGCAAGGTAGCATAGCAGAGCCATCATATTTGCGTCCAGACCCAGTGAAGACTTGTGCGGTTCTACAGTTTCTGTTGTTTTCATTTTTTCCTCTCCTTTTTTATGAGCAAAATCTGCGGGGACTGCACTCCTGCCAAAAGCGGCAGCTGATCGCTTTACTACAGGGCCTTTCAGCAACATCGCTAATCCGCTCTTACAGGTTTTGTGCAACAATTCCGACAGGTGCGGAACCGGTACGTATATTCCGCATTGTCAAATATGCACACTTCCTTTTTACCATATCAAGCTGTCTAAAGCAAGAACGGTTTAGGCATGGCGCCCGAAAGCGACCGTGTCGGTTTGTCGGCCCCGATACTCCGTCTGTCATACGGCGGCATCGGGGTTATGAATCGCGGGGACGGCGTCGATAAAGCAAGCGGATGGCCGCGGCAGCATAAACGGACCTTTTCTCAGGTACCCTTATAATCGGCAGTGGACCCATACAAGCATTTCACCCGGCCCTCTGTTTGCCCAGGCATAATACGGGATCCATGTTGCGGTCCTCTCTTCAAATTCGGGAGAGCGGCCCGGACGGTAGAGCTGCCCGTCTTCCCACCCGCCTCCGGAAAGATATTTTGCGCGGCATCTCAGGACGACAGTGCCACCGAGGAACCCGGGCTCGAACGACGAATCGAATGCAGTGCGGCTGTCGATAAAGTACCTGTGAAGGCCCGTGCCGTTATCGGCTTGTTCAAGACAGTATACTATCGGGCCTCTCATCACGGCAGCTTTGCCCACATTCTCTTTCACACGTGGGTCTGCGCCGACAATTGCTACCGGCATATCCAGGGTCAGCTCGACAGTGTCCCCGCTTTCCCATACCCTTGAAACGTATGCATACCCCCTGTGTATGCGGTACCGCGCGGCGGTCCCGTTCAGTTTAAGACAGTGTTTTTCACACCAACCCGGTATCCTTACGGCGAGGCTGAAACCGACGGGGGCATTCGCTTCGACCGAAATCCTGACTTTGTCTTTCCACGGGTATTCCGTCTGTACATGAAATATGACAGCCGCGCCGTCGATGTCGGCTTGTATTTTCCCTCCAATATACAGGTTGACGAAGAATGTGTCCGCACTCTGCGAATATGCGTAATTTCCGACAGACGACACAAGCCGGGCAAAGTTCGGCGGGCAGCACGCGCAATCGAACCACTTTTGGCGCTCCGGCCTGACGTGTCTTTTCCCGTAATCTTTTTCACAGGCCTCAGGGTCAGCTTCAAGAGGGTTGACATAGAAGAATTCCGTACCGTTGAGCGAGATCCCGCTGATTATCCCGTTGTAAAGTGCCCTCTCTATTACGTCCGTGTACTTGCTGTCGCCCGTAAGCTCAAAGAGCCTTATCGCGAAGAAGACAAGCCCGATCGAAGCGCAGGTCTCGCCGTAGACCGTGTCGTTCGGAAGGTCATAGTCGAAAGTGAAGGACTCCCCGTGGGCCCCCACCCCGATAGCTCCCGTTATATACATCTGTTTTCCGGTGATGTTGTCCCAGAGCCTGCAGCAAACCTCAAGCAGCTCTTCATCGTTGGTTTCAGCCGCCACGTCGGCCATGCCGCTGTACAGATACACCGCCCTCACGGCGTGGCCTTCCGCCGCTGTCTGAGCCCTGACGGGTTTCCCCGCCTGGTAGTACTGATACCGAAAATACGTGTCATGCCAGTAGAAATCCCGGTTGTACCGCTCCGTTTCTTCCCGGAAATACAGGGGTTCCTGCCCCCGCCGGTCTATAAAGAACACGGCAAGGCGCAGATACTTTTTATCACCGGTGAGCCTGTAGAGCTTCACCAGCGCCAGCTCAATGATCTCATGGCCCGGATATCCGGGGATCTGGTTCTCGCCGGTACCGAATATGCCGCAAACGCAGTCCGCAAAGCGAATGGCGGCATCGAGAAGTTTTCGTTTGCCCGTTGACCGATAATAGGCGACAGCCGCCTCGATCAGGTGTCCGAGGCAATACAGTTCGTGGTGATCCCGGAGAAACGTAAACCGTTTTTCCAGTCCGTTTATAATATAGTACGTGTTCAGGTAGCCGTCAGGCTGCTGCGCGGCGCAAATAATATCGATCGCACCGTCAGCAAGCGCCTCAAGCTTCGCATCGGGGCACATGCAAAGCGAATAAGCAACTGCTTCTATCCATTTATATACGTCGCTGTCCTGAAACACCATTCCCCCGAACGAACCCCGGATCTCGCCCGCCGCTATCCTGAAGTTCCGAATACAGCAGCTCGGTCCGGCCCCTTCGACCCGGTCGTTCAGGATATCCCACTGGTATGGTAAAACCGTACCCCTGACGAGCTCAACGTATCTTTTCCAGAAAGGGTCATCAACAACGACATTTCGAAGAGGAAGGGCATCAATGCTTTTTTTCATCTGGACGAACTCCGTATCAAGCGAGCAGGTTTGCCTGTTCCATTATCAGCCTGAGCTTTTTAACGTCCTGTTTTGCCGGTACCGGCATCGGGAAAGTGCTGAACGCCCGGATAGGTATACCCCTCAGGTTCATTGCAGCCTTTATATATGGGATAAAAGGTTTTCCCACGCTGTAGATGCCCATCAGCTTGTCAATGGTCTGTTGTATTGCCGCGACCCCGGCAAGATCGTCCTGCAAGAAAGCCGTGACCCATGCGCTGCATATCTCGGGGACCAGATTTGACAAGCCTCCGATACAGCCGTCCCCTCCGGCGAGAACGTTCTGGGCAAAGTTGTTGTCATAGCCGGAGTAAATTTTAAAATCGGGAAATTCCGGTTTTATGAGCTTAATCAGCTCCCTTGTGTGGTCCATTCCGGTCACGGTATCTTTATAGCCGACGATGTTCCTGTGCTTTCTGACAAGGTTCAGCGCTATCTCGGGGGACAGATCGTATCCCGTCCGTTCGGGAAAGTTATACAGGTAAATATCGCCCCGGCATCTTTCTGCCAGATAATCATAATATTCCTCGATACCGGACGGCGAGAGGGCAAAATAGTACGGTGACACGATTATCACGGCATCCGCCCCCTGGTCATATGCGTAGTTTGACAGTTCGACAACTTCGTTCACGTCCATGCTCGCGGTTCCGACAATGACCTGCGCCCTTTTGTTGATATGCATGATCGCTTCCCTGATAAGAGCTTTTTTCCGGTCAATGGGGATAGAAAAGAACTCTCCGATACTCCCCAGGATCAGGATGCCGCCGATTTTCCCGAGGATAAGATTATCGTATACGCTTTTTTGCGCCTGGAGATCAAGATCACCGCTTCTTGTAAAAGCGGTAACCGCCGGGCAAATATACGCTGCGTTCATTTTCATACCTTCTTTTCTTAAATGTCCTGGGTTCTCAATCTCCGTAGCCTGCGCCCTGCATCGCGGAGAGCGCTGTTTCGGTATATCGTTTGAAGAGGCCTTTCCTCCCGGGGCGCGGTATGACTCCGTTCCTTCTTTTTCGCTCGTCAAGAACGCGCTCGACCTCTTCGGGGGCAGCCTCTTTTCCGCATATGCCGACGACATTCAGCGTTCGTTTCTCAATGTCGAATTCTATGATGTCGCCGGTCTCCACAAACGCGATAGGGCCGCCGACCGCCGCCTCCGGTGAAACGTGTCCGATAGCCGCGCCGCGGGTGGCGCCTGAAAACCTCCCGTCAGTCACAAGGGAAACTTTGCCGTCCAGCCTTGAGTCGCAGACAATTGCCTCCGTCGTCATGAGCATCTCAGGCATGCCGCTGCCCCTCGGCCCTTCATACCTTATCACAATGATATCCCCCGGATCGATATCACCTTTAACTACAGCGTTAAATGCCCCCTCTTCGGAATCGTAGACCCGGGCGGGGCCTTTTTGCGAGCGCATATCCTCTGCGCACGCGGAGTACTTAACGACCGAACCTTCGGGTGCCAGATTGCCCTTGAGTATCGCGATGGAGCCTGTCTCCCTGGCTTTTTTGACCGGGATGAGAACGTCCTCCCTTTTCAGGCCGTAATTTGCGAGATATCCCTCGTTCCTTGCAAAAAAACCCTCTTTTTCCAATTGTTCAAGGTTTTCGCCGAGCGTTTTGCCCGTAACGGTCATAACGTCAAGATACAGATGCTCCTTTATCATGCACTGTACCATCGGAACTCCCCCGGCGAACCAGAACGATTCGGTAAGATGGGCGCCGCTCGGGTTAATATTACCGATATGAGGTATTTTATGGTTGATCTCATCAAATAATTCAGGTTCCAGCACAATGCCCAGTTCCCGGGCGATCGACGGCAGATGTATTGTCGCGTTCGTGGAACCGCCTATCGCACCGTGTACCGCGATCGCGTTTATAAAGGCCTCTTTTGTCATTATTTTTGCCGGTGTGAGGTTGTTTTTTACGAGCTCCATGATCGCCTTGCCCGCCCTTCGGGACAGGGAAAGGATATCACGCATTGTCGCCGGGGCGAGCGCGCTTCCGGGCAAGGACATGCCCAGAGCCTCCGCCATACATTGCATGGTGCTGGCTGTCCCCATAAACGTACATGCCCCGACGGAAGGGCAGCCTGTAAGTTTATAGTCGCGGACCTCTTCGGGGCTGATGGCGCCGTCACGCTTCTGCCGGAGCGATATGTCCCCCGCCACGAGGGATGTTGTCATGTTTGGCCCGGGCCGCATACTGCCTCCGGGGACAAATATAGCCGGAATGCCGATCCTCGCCGCCGCTTTCAGGTGCGCGGGTACGGACTTGTCGCATGAGGCCAGTAAGATCATCCCGTCCCACGGATTGACGCTCGCATGGACTTCGACCATATCGCAGATGGCCTCACGCGACGCCAGGATTATGTTCATGCCGTTATGGCCCTGCGCGCAGCCGTCGCAAATGTCCGTTGCATGGAACTGCGCCGGATAGCCCCCGGTCTCAAAAACGCCGAATTTCGCCTGTTCGGCCAGGCGGTTAAGATGGACACTCCCGGGGTGGCTGTCACCGAAAACGTCTTCAATAAGGATCTGCGGCTTTGTTATATCCTCCTCATTCCAGCCCGAGCCCAGTTGAAGCGCGTCAAACTGAGCCCACAACAGTCTTTCCGGTGCGCTTTTTTGTTCCATATCATATACCTCCGGGCGGCAGTGTCCGCATGTCGCATCCGGGAACTGCCGCCTGACAGCTGCGGCAGGCGTTTTTCATATGCGGCCTGCGGTTATCACACAGATTCTACTATAGAAAAATCGATCATACAAGGCGGAATATCCCTGAGTATCGCGGGGAAAACCTGCAGAGCTTCACAGACGGCAGGGGGCGCCGCGGCTGCATTTGCCTCGGCGCCCCCTTCATTTGGTTGTATTAATGTATTAAATTGATTTCAAGACTCCGGGCCTGCATATTCACGCATTTTCAGCGGGCTTTCCGACACCTCCCGATAATCGATTCCCGGGATCAATATCTGCTTCTGGGCTGGTATGTCGTGTGCAGTATTTCGTGAGCCTTATGGGATCCCGGCTTTTCCAGGAACTCTTCGTAAAGTTTTTTTATCGTCTCGTTTTCGTGGCTCTTGCGAAGAGTCATCCCCCTGTCCTCGTCGTACAGAGCCTTGGCGCGAAGAGAGCGGAGATCTGTGAAACCGCGTACCGGACCCGGCTGGATCGGCTGGCCGCCGCCGTTCACGCAGCCTCCGGGACAACCCATGATCTCGACAAAGTGGTATTCGGCTTCGCCGTTTTTGATCCTGTCGAGCAGCTTCCGGGCATTCGCCAGACCGGAGGTAACGGCGACCCTGATCTTTTTCCCTGCGATGTCATATTCCGCTTCCTTGATGTTCTTTGTTCCGCGCACCTCATGAAATTCGGGTCTCTCCAGCGGTTTGCCCGTAAGGATCTCGGCTACCGTCCTCAAGGCGGCTTCCATGACTCCGCCCGTCGCTCCGAATATATGTGCGGCACCCGACGCCTCGCCGAAGGCGGGATCAAAGTCCTCTTTCGGAAGATTTACGAAATCTATGCCGGCCCTTGTGATCATCCGGCTAATCTCACGTGTTGTGAGAGCCACGTCCACATCGGGTATTCCGCTGCCGGCTGCGGACTGGCCGCTGCGTGTTATCTCATACTTTTTCGCCGTACACGGCATCACGGTCACAACAAAGATATCTTTGGGGTCGATACCCTTTTTCTTTGCGTAATAGGTTTTCATAATCGCGCCGAACATCTGCTGCGGTGACTTGCAAGAGGAGATGTTGGGCAGGAATTCGGGATAGAAATACTCCGCGAAGCCGATCCAGCCCGGACTGCAGGAAGTGATGAGCGGGAAGGGGCCGCCTTTCTCCAGGCGCTCGAGAAGTTCGGTGCCCTCCTCCATGATCGTCAGGTCCGCGGCCGTATCAACGTCAAACACGCCGTCAAAACCGAGCCTGCGAAGGGCTGCGACCATCTTTCCTTCCACGTTTGTTCCTATTGGCATACCGAAACACTCGCCGAGCGTCGCCCGCGCCGACGGAGCTGTTCCTATTACGACATGCTTGTCGGGATCCTCCAGCGCCTCCCAGACTTCCTGAGTATATTCTTTGTCGGTGAGCGCTCCCGTCGGGCATACCGCGATGCACTGTCCGCATTTCACACATGGCACGTCGGAGAGTTTTTTGTCAAAAGCCGTCGACACCTTTGTCCGGAAGCCGCGTTCGACGGGCGCAAGGACGCTCACACCCTGGACAGCCCCGCACATGGCTATACAGCGGCGGCAGAGGATGCACTTTGAGTTATCCCGTATGAGGTGTACCGTCGAGCTCTCCGGCATCGGCTCCTTTTCGTGTTTGCCAAAGCGCAGAAAATCTACCCCGAGGTCGTTTGACAGATTCTGCAGTTCACAGTTCTTGCTGCGCACACAGTTTACGCAGTCCTTGCGGTGGTCAGAGAGGATCAGTTCCAGCGTCATCCTTCTGGATTTCTGGACCTTGAGCGTGTTTGTTTTTACTTCCATACCCTCCGAGACCGGATATACGCACGCGGGGACAAGGGACTTCGCGTTCTTGACCTCAACGACGCATATGCGGCAGGCGCCGATCTCGTTGATACCTTTCAAATGACAGAGAGTCGGGATTTCGATATTGACCCGGCGCGCGGCCTCCAGGATCGTTGAGCCGGCGCGAGCTTGGACGGCCAGGCCGTTTATCTTCAGGTTGACCATTTTTTCATCCATCACCGTTTACCCCCTTAACCTTTTGATATTGCCCCGAATTTACATTTTTCCGCGCAAACTCCGCAGTTGATGCATTTGTCGGTGTGGATGACGTGTTTTTCTTTGAGCTTTCCCGTGATCGCGCCGGTGGGGCAGTTTTTAGCGCACATACCGCATCCGACGCACTTGTCCGGGTCGATAACGTGTTTCAACAGGGCTTTGCATACGCCGGCCGGGCATTTCCTGTCTCTGATATGCGCGATATATTCATCTTTAAAATAACGCATCGTTGAAAGCACCGGGTTAGGCGCCGTTTGTCCGAGGCCGCAAAGAGAGTTCTCTTTAATATGCACCGCAAGCTCCTCAAGAAGCTCAAGATCCTCCATTTCGCCTTTGCCCTCGGTGATCTTCTCGAGGATTTCATACAGTCTCTTTGTCCCAATGCGGCAGGGGGCGCATTTGCCGCAGGACTCGTCAACCGTAAACTCAAGGAAGAACTTGGCTATATCAACCATGCAGTTGTCCTCATCCATAATAATGAGTCCGCCGGAACCCATCATGGATCCGATAGCCACCAGGCTCTCATATTCGATGGGCGTGTCGAGGTGAGACGCGGGTATGCATCCGCCGGAGGGCCCCCCCGTCTGAGCCGCTTTAAACCTTTTTCCGTTCGGCACACCGCCGCCGATATCCTCGACAATGGTGCGCAGCGTCGTCCCCATCGGTATCTCTACAAGACCCGTGTTCTTTATTTTGCCGCCGAGCGCGAAGACCTTCGTTCCTTTGGATTTCTCAGTTCCTACGGACGCGAATTCTTCGGGCCCTTCAAGGATTATCATCGGAATGTTCGCGAACGTCTCAACGTTGTTCAAAACAGTCGGCCTTTGGAACAATCCCTTGACGGCGGGGAAAGGCGGTCTCGGATGCGGTTCGCCCCTCTTGCCTTCGATAGAAGTCATAAGAGCGGTCTCTTCCCCGCATACAAAAGCGCCCGCGCCAAGCCTTATGTTGAGCTTGAAGTCAAAGCCGGAATCAAGGATGTTCTTTCCGATAAAACCGTGTTCCTCCGCCTGCTTTATTGCAATTTTGAGCCGCGATACGGCTACCGGATACTCGGCTCTGACATAGATATAGCCTTCTTCCGCTCCGATCGCATAACCCGCGATGATCATGGCTTCTATAACCGAATGAGGGTCTCCCTCAAGTACGGCCCTGTCCATGAACGCGCCCGGATCACCCTCGTCTGCGTTGCAGCAGATGTATTTCTGTCCCGGAGGCTCAGCGGCAGCAAAACTCCACTTTGCTCCCGTCGGAAAACCGGCGCCGCCCCGGCCTCTGAGCCCGGACGCTTTGACCGTGTCGATAATGTCGGCGGGTCTCATCTCCGTCAGCGCTTTTTTCAGCGCCAGATACCCGCCCGTAGCAATGTAGTCTTCAATGCTCTCAGGGTCGATTATTCCGCAATTACGCAGCGCTATCCTTCTTTGCTTGTCATAGAACTCAGTATCGGCTATGGATGTTATCGCGCTGTCAGCGGTTTCACCGCCCGTATCCAGCCGGACTGTGAATTCTTTTACTATATCTCCCCCGACGACGTGCTGTTCTATAATGCGCGCTGCCATATCGGGCGTAACGCTGACATACGTTACTTTCTTTTTCCCGGGCTCAATTACCTCGACGATCGGTTCAAGCCTGCAAACGCCGATGCATCCCGTCTGCATAACTTTAACATTGTCAAGGCCGCGCTTTTTCACTTCATCGAGAAGAGCATCATACACATGGCGTGCGCCTGCGGCAATTCCGCAGGTCGCAAGACCGACCGTAATGCGCGTGTCCGATGTTCCGCGGCAGGCGCATTTACACGTCTTGACAACCTCGAGTTCCTGTTGTGATTCCATATTTCCTCCCGTGTCAGCTTTGTGATTTTACCGCCGTGCCGCTTATTCGCCGGGTTCTTCTTTATTCCTGTATTTCTTAAGTACCTCTTCCACGGCGTCGACCGTCATTTTCGGATAGACGTCCTTGTTGATCAGCACTACAGGTGCAAGTCCGCACGCACCCACGCAACGCGTTGCGTCAAGCGAGAAAAGACCGTCTTCCGTTACGCCGCCGACTTCAATATTCAAGAGTTCCTTAATGCGGGCAAGTATGTCGCCCGCACCTTTGACGTAACACGCTGTTCCAAGGCAGACAGAGATGCTGTTCCTGCCCTTCGGGACCAGCGAAAACTGCGAGTAAAACGTTACAACGCCGTATATGTCCGCGAGCGGTATGCCGGTCTCTTTCGAAATAATGACCTGAACCTCTTCCGGCAGATAGCCGAAGATTTCCTGTGCCTCCTGAAGATAACTCAATAACAGCGAGGGGTCGCGGCCTGTCTTTTCGATGTAATCCTTAAGGCGCGCCTCCTGCTCGCTTATCCCCAGGCATAACCCGTTTGTTTTTGCCACTTAGTATGCCTCCCGGCCAAATTCTTTATTTCTTTATTGTGTTCTGTTCCGCCCTTGTGCGGGCGGCGAATGACTCTGGTGCCGTTGAATCGGTATCACTGCGAATCAAGAGGCAGTTTTTTGCCCTCTCGCCTAACAAATACAAAGGGAACCGTGGTTAACCACGCCACTACTACCTAAGCCCTTCGCAATCGCAGACCGGAACACACCTGTATTCAACCGCGGCTATGTGAGTCGTCCGGGCTTCACATCATGTCGGTCAATTTCTCAGTCACTCCTTAGTTCTTCAACCCGAAAAATTTATCATTTAAGCCTGCCGGTCATTCACAAGCGCGGGAGCGCACCCTCTCGTCACATAAAGCGCCTCTTAACGCTTGCTTTCGTAAGCCTTCCGGGCGGGCTTTAAGTTCTTATCTCGCTAAAATACGAACAGCGGCTGCGTTCAGGGACCTGTTCTCCTCAAACCTGCGCAATATGCCACGGTCAACCTGAAAAGACAGCGGTGCATAAGGGAATAAAACAAGATCCCCGCAACCGCCCGAATACGCCACTAAGCGCCGCAGTATGTTAATCTTTTCACATTCTTGCCGCGCTACAATATTATACCAGCAATGGTCCACGTTATCAAGCCATAAATATTAGTTATCAGGTAATAAAATTTTTTGAATCGATATCGGAAATCGCTGCGAAGATAAGCTCCGGACAAGAAATACCGGGGTGCGTAAAATGCGGCGCGGGACGAACACATAACGGCCGCGCTCTTTTTTGAAGAAGATCAGGTCAACCGGCGGCGCCGGCCGGAACAGCGGTTTTATCCGGGGCGCATCCGCTCTTTACAACGGGTCGAATATCCTCTATACTGACCGGGTGCCGCATTAATGGGGCATTCAGTATTGTTGTCGCAAGAACTAAGGGGGGGGTGGACTTATGAAGCACTCGAGGATCGACAGAATCAACGAATTGTCGCGGAAAGCCAGAACACACGGACTGTCCGACGCGGAAAAAGAGGAACAGCGTATTTTGCGCGCGGAATATCTCGCGGATTTTCGATCAAACCTGCAGTCTTTGCTGGACAACACCTATATTCGCGAACCCGACGGCACGGTTCACAAGCTTGAAAAGAAACGTTTCCCCGATCAGCCTTGACCGGCCAATCCCGTTGCGGCTGACTGTATCGGGCGTTTTCTCTTGTTGATTCGCTCAATACTATGGTATAATGTACAAAAGAGGCTATTATACTTTTTAATGCGTCCGAAACCTTATTCATCATGTGACGGAGCATGCTCATTGCTTTGCGCTCACAGAGCGCTACATTCGCTGCATACGGGCAAAAGGATGGTGCGACTTGATACACATAAAAAATGACGCCGGAGAGATTCGTATCAGCAGCAAAGTTATCTCTGCTGTCGCCGGCGGCGCCGTAGTCGAATGCTACGGCGTTAAAGGTATGGCTATGCGGTCGGATATCGACGGGCTTGTTCATCTTCTGAGGAGAGAATCTGTCTCCAAAGGGGTGAAGGTCGTCTTTAACGAGGACAAAACCGTTTCGCTCGACCTGCACATTATGGTTGAGAACGGCGTGAACATGCTCGCTATAGCGCCGTCTATTATCAACGGGGTCAGATATGTCGTCAACAAAACGACCGGCGCCGAGGTTCGCGACGTCAACATCTTTATTGATTCGCTGGTTATCGGCTGAGGGCCGCCTTTCATCCATGACTTCGGGGGTAAACTATGATTCACAGGATAGACGGTTCTATGCTCAAAGAGATAGTCTTGAGCGCAGCCGCCGCAATTGAAAGAGACAAGCAGCATATCAACGACCTGAACGTGTTTCCTGTGCCGGACGGCGACACGGGAACGAACATGAGCCTGACTCTCGGAGCAGCCGCGAACACCATTGCGGACCTGCCTTATCTGTCCGTCGGCAAAATGGCCGACGCCATGGCGGGCGCGCTTCTCCGCGGCGCGCGCGGCAATTCCGGAGTTATAACTTCACTGCTCGGCCGCGGCTTTGCCAGGGCTATCAGGGACTTTGATGATATGGACGGGGCCGATCTGGCTTCCGCCATGAAAATGAGCACCGAGACGGCCTACAGCGCTGTTATGAAACCTTCCGAGGGGACGATCCTGACTGTCTCCCGGGTAGCTGCGGCAAAAGCGGAAGAAGCGGCCGCAAAGGACCCGTCTTTCGAGTATGTCCTCGAACAGGCTCTTCAGGCGGCGCAGCGGGCTCTGCCGGAGACGATGAACCAGAACTCCGTCTTAAAAAAAGCCGGCGTAGTTGACGCCGGAGCTGTAGGATATGTCATTATGCTGCAGGCGGCACTCGGTGCGCTTCGCGGTGAGAGCCGCCACGAGATATCACAACCTCGCGACAAGGCTGATTTCTCCGCAATAAATGAAGAGGAGATCACATTTACCTATTGCACGGAGTTTATCGTTGAAAAAAACGGCCTCCAGGATACGACTGATCTTAAAACCTTCCTATCCGAACGCGGGGACAGCATCGTCCTTGTCGACGACGAGGATATCATAAAGGTCCATATACACACCGACGATCCGGGAGATGTGCTGCATGAGGCCCTGCGTTACGGCGCGTTCTCCATGGTCAAGGTTGAGAACATGCGGCTGCAGCACACCGAGAAGATCGAGAGTTCCATGGCGCAGGAGGAGCCGGCGCCGCCAGAGAAAGAACTCGGGTTCGTTGCCGTCTGTTCCGGCGAGGGTATGTGTGCCGCATTTCGGGAGATCGGCGTCGACTGCATAGTAGAGGGGGGGCAAACGATGAACCCCTCAACTCAGGACATTCTCAGGGCGATCGAATCGACCGGCGCTCGCTCGGTCTGCATCCTGCCCAACAACAAAAACATAATCCTCACAGCTCAGCAGTGCATACCCCTTTCCAGCAAAGACGTGCGTGTCATCCCGTCTCGCACTGTTCCGGAAGGTATTTCCGCCATGATCGCCGTGAACCCCGACGGTTCGGTCGACGAGGCCGAGGAGGCAATGAACAACGCTGTCAGATCTGTTCGCACGATGGAGATAACATATGCCGTGCGTGACGCGGTTTATGACGGCTGTGTGATAAAGCAGGGAGATTTCCTCGCGCTGGACAGGCTCAAACCATTCGGAACCGATTCCGACATCTACTCACTTCTGAGAAAACTGGCCCATGCGGCCGCCGATGGCAGTTGTGAGTATATCGGCATTTACTACGGCGAGAATGTGACTCAGGAACAGGCGGAAAAAGCCAGGGAGATATTTGAGGAGATATGCCCCGAAGCCGAGATAAACGTACTCGACGGAGGCCAGCCGGTCTACTATTACATGATTTCCGTTGAATGACCCTTTATATAAAGCATTCCAAAAAGCGCAGGGATGACGCCCCGCGCTTTTTCGGACTTTCGTGACCGATTTTTGGAATTTATTCGAAGACTACCAATCCATTCGGCGGCATGCGCGTCGAAAGGATTGCCTTTCAAGCCGCCTCAGCGGCGAGGCCTCTCTCCGGCCCGTTGAAATGCTCAGAAGCGCGGGTATGACGCCCCGCGCTTCTGAGCGTTTAACTCCTCCCGCAGCCGACTTGTCCGAGAGAAATTTACATATAGGCCGGCCCGGTATCGCGCCCGCAGTTAGTAGATATGCCGATTTTTTGCAAAAGCATCATTTTGCTTTCATTTTTGGTTTTACACCGCGCGAGGTACATGATAAACTTTATAGTATAATTATAGTTGTGGTACTATGCCTTGCAGTCACCGCACACTGTCCATGTGCCATTTATAACACACAGAAAGGACAAAAAATATGGCCAGGAAATTTAAGACGATGGACGGGAATACAGCTGCCGCACACGTGTCATACGCTTTCACGGAAGTGGCGGCGATCTACCCGATTACACCTTCCAGCCCGATGGCGGATTCCGTGGACCAATGGGCAGCGGCCGGAATGAAGAATATATTCGGAAGCACCGTTAAAGTTCAGGAGATGCAATCGGAGGCAGGAGCGGCCGGTGTTGTACACGGTTCGTTGAACGCGGGAGCCCTCACGACGACCTATACCGCATCACAGGGTCTGCTGCTGATGATCCCCAATATGTACAAAATCTCGGCGGAATTGCTGCCCGGAGTATTCCACGTGTCCGCCCGCGCAATATCCACACACGCCCTGTCGATATTCGGCGACCACAGCGACATCTATGCGTGCAGGCAGACGGGTTTTGCAATGCTGGCGGAAAACAACGTTCAGGAGATCATGGATCTTGCCCCCGTGGCGCACCTTGCCGCAATAAAAGGCCGTGTACCCTTTTTGAGCTTTTTCGACGGTTTTCGCACTTCCCACGAACTTCAGAAAATCGCGGTATGGGATTTCGACGAACTCGCCGGGATGCTGGACAAAGACGCCGTCGCCGCCTTTCGCAAACGCTCGCTGAACCCCGAACGCCCCACCATGCGCGGCTCGCACCAAAACGGAGATATATTTTTCCAGAACCGCGAAGCTGCGAACTTATATTACGCGGCCCTGCCCTCGATCGTTGAACAGTACATGTCGCTAATCAACGATCGCATCGGCACGGATTACAAGCTGTTCAACTATTACGGCGCACCAGACGCCGATCGCGTTATCGTCGCTATGGGTTCGATCTGCGATGTTGCCGAAGAGGTGATCGACTACCTCTGCGAGCGCGGCGAGAAGGTAGGCATGATAAAAGTCAGGTTGTACAGGCCTTTCGTGACCGAGCGATTCATAGAGGCCATTCCCGCATCCTGCAAACGTATCGCGGTGCTCGACCGGACAAAGGAGCCCGGCGCTCAGGGCGAGCCGCTCTATATGGACGTTGTCACCGCTCTGTCAGCCTCAGGCAGGTCAGACATCAGTGTGATCGGCGGACGGTATGGACTTGGCAGCAAGGATACGCCGCCGTCGGGTATATTCGCCGTGTTCTCCGAGCTTGCAAGGGAGAATATGAAGAGGCAGTTTACCATAGGCATCATAGACGACGTGACAATGCTTTCCCTCCCCGAGGAACCTTCCCCCGACACGAGCCCGAAGGGAACGATAAAGTGCAAGTTCTGGGGACTGGGAGGCGACGGTACCGTCGGCGCAAACAAGAACTCGATAAAGATAATCGGCGACCACACCGACAAATATGTTCAGGCCTATTTTCAATACGACTCAAAAAAGACCGGCGGCCTGACTATTTCACATCTTCGCTTCGGAGACAAACCTATCAAGAGCCCCTACTATATAACCCAGGCCGACTTTGTTGCCTGCCACAACCCGAGTTACATAACAAAACACTACAGAATAGTACAGGATGTGAAACCCGGCGGCGTCTTCCTCATCAATTGCCGGTGGACGCCCGAGGAGCTTGAGGCCGCTCTGGACGGCGCATCAAAACGCTATATAGCAAAAAACAACATCCGTGTCTACACGCTGAACGCTATCGATCTTGCCATAGAGATCGGTATGGGCAAGAGGACGAATACTATTCTTCAGTCGGCTTTCTTTGCTCTTGCCGATGTCATGCCTTTCGATGAGGCGGTCCGCTATATGAAGGAGGCCGCAACGGCCACCTACTCGCGAAAAGGCGAGGACATCGTCAGAATGAACCACAGGGCGATCGACATCGGATTCGAGTCTCTCGTAAAGATCGAGGTCCCGGCTTCCTGGGCGGACGCCCCCGACTCCGTCGAACCCGAAGTACAGGGCGGAAGACCCTCTCTTGTAAAAATGGTCCGGACGTTCCTTGACCCCGTGAGCAGGATGGAAGGGGACGCCCTGCCCGTGTCCGCCTTTATCGATCACGCTGACGGCACGTACGAACTCGGGGCATCCGCTTATGAAAAGCGCGGCATCGCGGTCACCGTCCCCTCCTGGGACAGTTCGAAATGCATCCAGTGCAATCAGTGTGCGTACGCCTGCCCGCATGCCACTATCAGACCCTTTGCCCTGACGCAGTCCGAGGCCGACGGGGCCCCGGCAGCCGCGAAGCGTGCAGAATGGAAAGCCGGCAAAGGAAAGGGTTCTTACACTTACGCAATAGCGGTATCCCCCCTCGACTGCATGGGCTGCGCCGTATGCGCCGGCCTGTGCCCCGTCGGTGCGCTCACCATGGTTCCCCAGGAGGATGAAGCGCCCCAGATCGAAGTGTGGAACTACATGACCAACAATGTCGCCCCGAAAGAGGATCTTTTCGACCTCACGGTCAAGGGCAGTCAATTCCATACGCCGCTTCTTGAGTTCTCCGGCTCATGTGCGGGCTGCGCGGAGACCAGCTACGCCCGTCTGATAACGCAGATATGCGGAGACAGGATGTTTATCACGAACGCCACGGGGTGTTCAAGCATCTGGGGCGGGCCGGCTGCGGCAAGCCCGTATACAGTCAACTCCGAAGGCAGGGGCCCCGCATGGGCCAACAGCCTTTTTGAAGACAATGCGGAACACGGATTCGGCTTGTTCCTGGCGCAGGATATTATCCGTAAACGCCTTATAGAAAAAGTTAAGTCGATGCTCGCCTCGGGCTGTGCCGACGAGACCAGGGCGGCAGCACAGTCGTGGCTTGACAGCCTCCGGGACGGTGCGAAGAACGGTGTGGCTGCAAAAGCGCTTATAGCCGCGCTTGAAAAAGAGACTACTCCTCTTTCCCGGGAAATACTTGCGGAAAAAGAATACCTGAGCAAGAAGTCTGTCTGGATCTTCGGCGGCGACGGCTGGGCTTACGATATCGGTTACGGCGGACTGGACCACGTGCTCGCCCAGGGTGAGGACGTCAACGTGATGGTGTTCGATACCGAAGTATACTCGAACACCGGCGGCCAGGCATCCAAAGCCTCCCAGATCGGGCAGATCGCCCAGTTCGCGGCGTCGGGCAAGAACATGCCGAAGAAGAACCTGGCGCAGCTGGCTATGACATACGGCTACATCTACGTAGCGCAGGTAGCGCTCGGAGCAAACCCCGCCCAGACCATTAAGGCTATTTCCGAGGCCGAAGCTTATCCCGGTCCCTCTTTGATAATAGGATACTCTCCGTGTGAGATGCACAGCATCAAGGGCGGCATGACCAACTGCCACAACGAGATGAAACGCGCCGTCGAGTGCGGCTACTGGCACTTGTTCAGATTCAATCCGTCACTTGCCGCTGAGGGGAAGAATCCTTTCATTCTCGACAGCAAGGAACCAAGCGGCTCATACCGCGAGTTCATCATGAACGAAGCGCGTTACTCCTCCCTCGTAAGTTCTTACCCGGAAAGAGCACAGAGCCTTTTCGAAAAGGCCGAGGAACATGCGAAGGCCCGTTACAACGAGCTGCTGAAGCTCCGGGAATACTTCGAGCCCTGATCACGCATCGGCGCCTCTGCATTATCGTCCGGCGGACCGTAAAACATCCTTCATGCGCCGCATGGAGGATGTTTTTCCCTGTCCGGAGTACCTCAGCATTTAATAAGCATTTAAAATCACGCTCTGCCGGGTCATACGAGCATTGTTATTATCCATATCAGCGCTACGGCAGCAGCGCCCAGCATCGCAAACACCGGGGAGGGGATCCTTCTGAAAAATCCTTCTTTTTTGTGCTCCTGTGTGCACGAGCTGGCTATGCGGCAGGCTTCATGGACAATGTCGATAGAGCCTTTGCCCCCCGGCGGGGTCACATCATCTTTCAAAATAAAAATGGCCTGTTCGAAAAATTTCGCATCCGGAGATTTGATAACAACCACCCTGCGCGAAATGCCCTTTACCAAGGCTTTCACCCCTCACGCTATGACTTGTTACCATTTTCCCCCAGAGCAGGGCATATTATACGCCGCTATGATGTGTTATCCAGCTTAAACACATACGCCGTGATGTCGTCCGCGGCGCCGCTTCGCCTTGCCCCCTCGGCAAGCAGCGACGCGGCGAGTTCCCTCGGGCTGCTTCCGTGATACTCCCGCAGCATATCAACAAGCCATGCGTCGTCATCCCTGTCCGACAGTCCGTCGCTCGTCATTACGACGTAATCCCCGGCGTCAAGCACGAGCCGCGTCCGTTCCGGTATTTTTCTGAGGCATCCTGACCCTATCGGGAAAGAGTTTCTCCCGATCTTAGTCACAGACCTTCCCCTCTTGACATATGTGGGCGCGGCGCCGAATTTGAATAGGTCCGCCTCTCCCGTAAACAGATTCAGTCTCAGCAGATCAAGCGTGGCAAATGCGCCCTCCTCCCTGTTTTTCAGAAGCAGGGCGGAATCTACAGTTCTGAGTGCGATCTCGGCGGATACCCCCGCCTTAAGGAAGCGCTCAAGAACGCAGAGAGTCATCCTGCTCTCCTCGGCCGCGCCTTCACCGCTCCCCATACCGTCTGACAGGAGCACATACAGCAGGCCCTCCGGCGTTTTGAAGTATGTCGCGCTGTCACCGCTCACTTTTTCCCCGGCGCGCTTTCCTGCCGCCGCTCCGGCGATTGCTTTCAGGGGTTCGGCTTCAAGGAAACAGAAACGCCGTCCGAAGCTCCCCTTGATCTCTTCCGGAAGACACAGGCGGATGCCTAGCTGTTTTTCGATCTCGCTTTTAAACCCGTCCGCATCTGAGGCAGACGGCAGGTCTTCTCCTTCTATTTCGGCATGCAGCCTTCCGTGTTCCCCCCTGAACACGGAACCTCTCGCATTGAGCCCCTTTGATGAAATGAGCTTTTTCAGTTTCTTCTCCGCCTGAGTATCAAACGTCAGCTCGGTTGAAAACTCTTCCGCGCAGTCGGTCAGAATATGTGACAGTTCGGAGTATTGTCTGCACAACAGTTTGTCGTTTTCGCGCTGTCTGGCATTTATGCTCCTGCGCTCCAGCATCAGGCGAAGTTCCTCATTTACAGCCGAAAGGTATTCCGGAAAAGCAGTACAGTCTTTTTTGAACCAGGTGGGAAAATCCTGCTCCGCCGCCGAGCCGCGGCTGAGTATTCTCTGCATCGCATCATTCATAGCGGCGTGTGTGGCCATCGAATTCGTCCCCCAGCATATGGACGCTTTCCTGCATTTTTTGCACGCGCGTTCAGCCGCAGACGTAAAAATCGAGGCCGGATCCGCGCTGTTGTTCTTCTTAGGTGACGCGAATGCCCTGCTCATAGCCTCATACAGCTCGCGAAAAGCTCTTGCCGTTTTTTCAAGCCGGTACCGGGAGTAATCGCGAAGCATTTGCGCTCCCGAGTTCTCCTCCTTTTCGGGGAAGAGCCTGCTCACCGACGGCAGTTTGCCCTCCGGCACGATAAAAAACAGTACCGAAGCTACGAACGTCTCATAGAAAATCGTTATTCGCATTGTGCTGCCGAATGCCCAGAGCGCCGCTACGGCGCTCGCGAGAACATAGGTGACAGTGAATGTGAGACGGCTCCTCCACCTGAACACACCGGAAAGCATTCCGGAAAAGGCATATGCCATGCTGAAAAACGGCGTATCGTTCAGCGCGGTATCCATGGCAAGTCCCGCGCAGATGCCGCAGGTACTGCCCCAGCCCGTGCCGCCGGAGCGCGCAGCAACCATCACTGCTAACGTCGCGAGCAGCCTTCCCAGACTGATGTTCGCCATGAGCGTCACGCCCGACAGGGACATAAGCGCGGTCATAAGCAAGATGAGGATACTTACCTCCCGCCGATTCCGTTCCTCTTCTTCCGTGTGCCCTGCCGGCGGTTTCAGAGCCTCCGAATAAAAATAGGCGCTGCCCGCCGAGAGGATGATCCCTGTGCAAAAGTACACGGCTTCGCCGGGCGGCCAGTGACGGGATATTATGTATGGTAGCAGAGCGCACAAATATGCCGTGCCCGACACCGCCGGCATAGCCCACGAGGTTCTGGCAAGCGCCGTGCCGCGCAGAAACAGCTTGAGCGCAAACAGGATGAAAACGCAGGCTGTCAGGAGCGTCCCCGTGACGCTTTCAAGACTCCAGTATCCCCCCGCAGCACCGCAGATCGCGATCAATCCCTGCAGGTTAAGCCCCGCTGACGCGGCATACCCTACGCCGAACGGTGCGGCTCCGCCGAATATTTCTGCCCTCGCAAGCATGAAACCGAGTGCCGCCCGGGCCGCTGCCGCGGCTGCGCTGTATACTGCCGGCTTTTTCAGAAGCGAAGCCGCAGAACGGCTTACCGCCCTTCGGACATATCCCAACGCCTGTCCGATTTTGATATCCGTCATGTGATCAACACCTCTTTCGTAGTCCATATCAAGGATAATACGCGTCACATTATGGAAATCGTCGGAATAGGCGGGCGGTAAAAATTTTCATTATGTTTCTTTTGTATCACGGAAATATCCGCCGATGCGAAACGACAATTTTCTTTTTTATGCTCTTATTCGTTTGCTCCAACGCTCCCGGCTTTTATTGAATTTGTTCATTTTTCACTGTTTGAGCCGTTCTCATAGGCACTTTTGGACAATTTTTATGTTTTCATCCCGTTTTCCTTGAAATTGTTATAATGTGCTCTTATAATTAGTCGTTGGAGACATAGTATCATTCTTTTGTTGTTGCGCTGCTGACTATGCCGAGGGTATGCGCAACACATAATTCATAGGAGGAATACAATGCGCGAAATATTTGTCGTGAATTGCTGCCGCACGGCGGTAGGCAAGTTCGGTGGATCACTCAAAGACATCCCCGCTCCCAAACTCGGTTCAATCGTTATCAAGGAGGCTGTCAAGCGCGCCGGAGTCCTTCCCGAAAACGTTGACGAGGTGATGATGGGCTGCATACTGACAGCGGGTCTTGGCCAGAATGTCGCACGCCAGGCTTCCGTGGGAGCCGGCCTGCCTTACAGCGTTCCGGCCTATACAGTCGGTATGGTCTGCGGATCGGGTATGAAAGCAATTATCGAAGCGGCTCGCGCTATTGCCTGCGGCGACGCGGAAATAGTTGTGGCGGGCGGCACAGAGAACATGTCCAGCGCACCGTATGCCATCCCTTCGGCCAGATGGGGCGCCAGAATGTTTGACAGCACTTTAATGGACACCATGGTAAAAGACGGCCTTTGGGACGCTTTTAACGATTACCACATGGGCACTACGGCCGAAAACATCTGCGACATATGGGGAATTACGCGCAGGGAGCTGGATGAGTTCGCCTACAGTTCCCAGATGAAGACGAAAGCCGCCCAGGAGTCCGGCCGTTTTGATGACGAGATCGTGCCTGTGCCGATCAAGGTAAAGAAGCAGGTCGTCGAGTTTAAGAAGGACGAATTCCCCAGAGGGGATACGACTCTGGAATCCCTGCTGAGCCTGAAGGGGGCCTTCCCCGTTAGCCCCGAATCCCCCAATCCTCAGGTGGTTTTCACATATGAAACAAAATGCGTTAAAGGCAATGCCGAAGATGCGGGCAAGCCCCGCGTGACGGCAGGCAACGCCTCCGGAATCAACGACGGCGCTGCCGCTCTCGTTCTCGCTTCCGCAGAAGCCGTCGAAAAATACGGCCTGAAACCGATGGCCAAACTGAGAGGCTGGGGCCAAGGCGGCGTGGATCCGAAGATCATGGGGACCGGGCCGGTCGCCGCTACGCTTCAACTGACAAAAAAGACCGGATTAAACGTCGCGGATTTCGACCTTATCGAGGCAAACGAAGCTTTTGCCGCCCAATCGATCGCAGTTGCGCGAGAGTTGGGATTTGATATGAACAAGGTCAACGTAAACGGCGGCGCACTGTCCATCGGGCATCCCGTCGGCTGCTCCGGCGCGCGTATAACCGTCACGCTGCTGCATGAGATGCTCAAGAGGGACGACGCCAAACTGGGCCTTGCAACTCTTTGCATCGGCGGCGGAATGGGTGTCGCCACCGCATGGGAGAAATGCTGACGCAATTACCCGGTTAACTGCTTTCCCGGGAAATACGTGATGTGAAGCACCGGGGCTGCCTTATGATCTGATCATGGCAGCCCCGGTTTTTTTTGGTTCCATAATAAATGTTGGGGTAAGTTATCCGGCGGCATGTGCGTCGAATGCCTTACCTTTCGGACCGACGCAGCAGCGAGGTCTTTCCCCCGCCCGTGTTAAAGAACAAGTGTTCTTTTCGCTCAATAAAAAGACTGCCCCAGCAGATGCTGAAGCAGTCATTCAGTGTCGGCACAGACCTATTTTCCCGGGCCGTCGCCAGCCAAGTATCGTTGGCACTGGTGAGCTTAACTTCCGTGTTCGGAATGGGAACGGGTGGACCCTCACCGTAATAAGCACCGACTGCGAGAGTAAGTTTATCACGCGTCTTTAAGATTTGCAATACCCTGTACCCTCAAAACCGAACAAAGCATTCTTGATTTCAGGCGCTTCTTCTTTAGAACCTGCCTGACTTTTCAGGTCAAGCCCTCGGCTTATTAGTATCGGTCAGCTGAACACGTTGCCGTGCTTACACCTCCGACCTATCAACCATGTCGTCTACATGGAGCCTTACCCTCTCTCGAGGTGGCAGATCTAATCTTAGGGGGAGTTTCACGCTTAGATGCTTTCAGCGTTTATCTCTTCCATACATAGCTACCCAGCTGTGCCGTTGGCACGACAACTGGTGCACCAGAGGTATGTCCATCCCGGTCCTCTCGTACTAAGGACAGCTCCCTTCAAATCTCCCGCGCCCGCAACAGATAGGGACCGAACTGTCTCACGACGTTCTGAACCCAGCTCGCGTGCCGCTTTAATTGGCGAACAGCCCAACCCTTGGGACCTGCTACAGCCCCAGGATGCGATGAGCCGACATCGAGGTGCCAAACCTCCCCGTCGATGTGAACTCTTGGGGGAGATAAGCCTGTTATCCCCAGGGTAGCTTTTATCCGTTGAGCGATGGCCCTTCCATGCGGAACCACCGGATCACTAAGCCCGACTTTCGTCCCTGCTCGACTTGTAAGTCTCGCAGTCAAGCTCCCTT
>JAAYAR010000156.1 GCA_012719235.1 Clostridiales bacterium | reverse complement strand
GGGGTCTTCAGCGCCAGCAGGATCGCGGTCAAAAGGATCCCCACGCCGAAAACGGTGTAAAGAGCTACGGCAGATGTGCGCCTGGCCTCGTCGCCATTCTTTGCTCCGAGCATTCTCGAGATATAGCTGGATCCGCCGGTAGAAAAAACGTTGCCCAAAGCTTGCGAAAGCATAAACAACGGGTGCGCCAGTGAAATCGCGGCGACCATATTTGGGTCTTTTGTCTGCCCGATGAAAAACATATCGGTCATGTTATAGATCGTTTGCGCCAGCATAGCGGCCATCATAGGCAGCGCCAATCTGATGATCACTGATCCGACACGGCCGGTTCCCATCAATTCAGGGCCGGTTATTTTCTTCTTTTCTTTCATTCTGTCCTCCTGATATATAGCTGCTAATATCAAGCAATTGTTGATCCGTGTTGATCACTTGATATTATTGTAGACAATATGCAGCATTCGAAGTAATTCCTGCTGTTCCTCTTCGGTTAAGCGCAACACCAATCGACATTCCATTTTTTCGATTTCACACATATTCGACTGTTGGAGTGCCTCGCCTTCGGGTGTAAGTTTGACAAGCTTCACCCTATTATCCTCTGAAGATGTGAATACATGTACAAGCCCCTTTGCCTCTGACCGTCGTACTATCCCGGAAATGGTCGGCTGCGCGACCTGAAACCTGCGTTCCAGTTCTTTCAGGGATTTTGCCGCACCGCCGTCTTCGCCCAATTCCATCAGCAAGCGAACTTGCGACAGTGTCAGATCGTTTTTTCGCAGCGCGTTGTTGGCTTGTTTTCCAATAGCGTCATAGATCTGCTTTATCAACATCCCACAAGTACCGCTTCGCATACTATCCTCCCGCTTATTCAAACTTTTTACAGTATATAGCTTCGACGAGAAGATTTCAATAGCATACTATGAATTATTTTTATTCTTTCTGCCGCCTGTCGACCCTCTGCACCCGTCGGTTTCCGGGATCCGGCACAGTCCGGGCGTCCGGATCCCGGGGCATATTTTTGAGGAACAATCAAAAGGCGTCAAGCCCCTCAGAAGAACACCTTCAGGTCCGCAGCAGCCGGGAGAACCGACTGAGAGATGGTCTGTAATTAATCTGTAGCTCCGTCAACCTTCTAAGGCCCGCTTGTATCAGTCATAAACGGATCTTCGCCGGGGGCATTGGTTTTTCCGGGTTTGTATCCCGGTAATTTACCAAATATCCTCCCAACATGTATTGTCGTAGATCCGGTGCTCCGGGTGCAGTGCTGCAGCCGTAATGCGCAGCATGCAGCCTTTCCCGAATGGGACTGCCGTCGCTATCGAACCGGTGGACATATCGGCTGAAATGTGATATCACTTAATTCAAAAACTGCGTCGAGAGGAATGATTATTTGCATCGCATCATGTTCGTTTGCCACGGCAATATCTGCCGCTCTCCCATGGCTGAGTGCGTCATGAAGCACATGGCAGCCCGGCGGGGCATTGCCGATGAGTTTCATATCGACTCTTCCGCCACCAGTTCCGATGATATCGGAAATCCCATCCATCACGGGACACGTCGGAAACTGAAAGAAGCCGGTATCCCTGTTTGCGACCATCGCGCCGTGAAATTGTGCAGATCCGACTATGACCGCTATGACCTGATCATCGGCATGGACAGCGCCAATATCCGTGACATCCTCCGTATCGTTGGCGGTGACCCGCAGGGAAAGGTGAAGCGACTGTTGGACTTCGGATCCAGACCCGGGGACATCGAAGACCCGTGGTACACAGGCGACTTCGATGTGACCTATGACGACATTGTCAAAGGCTGTACGGCTTTGCTGGCCCACCTCTGCAGGGAAAATGATTGAAATGCTAAAAGAATATGGCCATGGAAAAAAGACAGCAGATTTTTAAAACCTGCTGTCTTTTTTAAAAGGACACGGGTTTGATACAATTTGCACCCGGTAAACCCGTCTCCGTTTGTTCCGTTTGCTTTATGCACATCCATAATTGACGGTGATACCGCAACTTAACAGATCTGCCTTGCGGTACAGATATTTTACTAGTCAATTCTCTGACATTCCATCGACCAATACTCCAGAAAAACATTTCCCGGGATCTCTCCGTTTGGTATTGAGTATTCAACAGTCGGGACCTGAATCGCCAGAGATAATAAAGGCAAACTATCAGCCTGAGGGATCAAAGGGATGTCCGTGTCTTTCTGCACAACGCAGCGCATAGAATCCTGATTAGCGAAAAAATACCCGATAAATGTCCGGCGCTGCTCCGCAGTCAGATCGTACGGATACAGCGCCAGCTGAGCGACGGAAGCCTCTGCCGGAACCCAGCCATAGTTCGGGAGATAAAATTCTGCCCAAAAGTGACCACGGAATGAATCTGTGAATAACTGAAAGCCGCCGGCCGTTCGCGCCGGAATGCCGAGGGAACGGCACAAAGAGGAAAAGTACATAGACTGAGCTCCGCAGTCACCGCGTTTATTTTCTTGGACATAGACCGATTCAGGCAGGTCTGCGCGCGGCCAAAGCACATAGTGCGGCATAAAGGCGTATTCGACCTCATTTACAATATAGTCATAGATCTTGCGTGCCGCAAGGTACGGGTTCTCTGTTTGCCCAGGCGGGTATTCTGCATTACACAAAGTAGATGAACATCAGCTTATGATCCTGAGTCTGTGCATGTTATTTACCGGGATAATGACGGAACAGCAAAAAAGAACGACCCGAAATCCGGAGCGGGGCTTCAAAAAATAACGGAAAAGAGCATCTCGTACGGTCAGGAATTTCACAGGGCTCTGCATCGTTCCGACATGAACGACTGCGCCTTTTTGACGTTCTTTAAAACATCGATCCCATCAATTTCGACGGAAAAGTCTGAGGGTCTTGCAAGACCGATCGTCATATTGACAGTTGTGGTTTTCCTGCGCCGTTAGGGCCGGGGAAGCCGGATATTTCGCCCCGGCTAATGTAAAAAGAGATGCCGTTTACCGCCGTTAAGTTCCCGTAACGTTTACTCAGGTTTGTGGCATTGACAATGCCTGTGGTGCTCACGGCCGAATTCTCCCTTCACTCGATCTTTGCCATGGCAGAACTCTTTGACTTCCTCGCTGCAATTATGTTTTTTCACATGGCAGCGTTCCTGCTCCGAAGAAGAACACTCGCCTGCTTCAGGCGTGCACGCCGCCCGCTCCACACAGGCCAATGCCTCGATCTCGGCAGCAAGAGTATGAAGGACATTCCGATTTACATCATAATGGATGAAATAGCCCTTCTTTTCTCCGGTCAGAAGTCCGGCATCCCGTAATACCTTTAAATGCTGGGAGACCGCGCTCTCGGAAAGTCCCAGCTTTCTTGCCAGCGCCCGCACACAGTAGTTGTGCCTAAGCAGCAGCGACAGTATCTTCATCCTGGTTTCATCAGCAATGGCCTTAAGTACCAGCGTCTGATCCATCAAAACAACACCCTTTCATATGATTTAGTAATCACTTAATCAATTATATCATTTAATATGATTAAGTCAATACTAAATCAAAACCGGCAGTTTCAATAAAGAAGTTGCCGGTTGTATTGGAGCAGATATATCATTTAGTCAAGTATAGTGTAGTGATTTCCTCTGACTCTCATCCGAAAGTTTTCCTCCTTAAACAAAGAAATCGGACAGATATAGTCCGAATTTCTTTTCTTATATTATACTATGATTTGAATATTTCCTGGGTTCAATTGCGATTATTCCTTGGATGACTTTATTCCCTCAGAGATATAAAACCGATTTGTGCGTAATCTTTTATATTAACTCTGTTCTCTGGTAATTGCTATACCTGTTTTTATAGTAATGAGGATAAAACACTGGCCTTGGTTACGATGCCCAGCAACCGCTGCTCCTCATCCACTACGGTCAAAGGATAGGGTGATTCAACTGCCAAAGGCATTATTTCTTCTACTGAAGCATCTATACTTGTTTTGGCAATGTCTTTTAAGATTATTTTCGAGAGTTCTATATTATCGCGTTTAGCCCTGACTGCATCCAGGAGAGTTAAAATTCCGGTAAGCTTCATTTGATTATCCACTACATAAACCGAGGATATTGCATTTGATCGCATTACACGCAGGGCGTGGTCAATACCGTCATCCGGCTTAATCAGGCTGACAGGCGTAATCATAATATTTCTCACCGTTAATACCTTTGATTTATCCGCAGAATCGATAAAGCGCCTGACATAATCATTTGCGGGTTTGGTACTCATCCCTTCAGGTGTATCAACCTGAATTAAACGCCCGTCTCGCATTATGGCAACCATGTCTCCGAGTCGGAAAGCTTCATCTATATCATGAGTGATAAATATCACAGTTTTCCCAAGCCTGCGTTGAATAGATAACAGTTCGAACTGCATGTCTTTACGAACCAGCGGGTCCAGCGCAGAAAACGGTTCATCCATCAGCAAAACTTCAGGGTCGTTGGCCAGAGCGCGGGCTAATCCGACACGCTGGCGCATACCGCCCGACAAGCTGTCGATCATTGCTTCTTCCCAGCCTTTCAGGCTCACCAGCTCAATAGCTTCTCTGGCCCTTTGCTCGCGTTCCCCGCGAGCCATGCCGGAAACCTCAAGTCCATAAGCCACATTTCCCAGCACATTACGATGATTCATCAACCCGAAGGACTGAAAAACCATTGCCACTTTGCGCCTTCTGAATTCGCGCAGTTCCTGTTTTGAAAGCTTCATCAAATCAACGCCGTCGAATAAAATAGTCCCGGAGGTTGGGCGGTGCAGGCGATTAAAACAGCGGATCATCGTGGATTTTCCGGAACCGGACAATCCAATGATAACGAATATTTTACCGCGAGGAATCTGAAGACTAATATCGTATAGCGCAGTTGTCACTCCGGTTTCTTTCAGAACCTCCTCTTTTGTGGCACCTTTTCGCAGCATTCTCATAGCATCCTCGCGGCGTATACCGTACAGCTTTGATACATGCCGGGTCTCAACAATAATATCACTCAAAATTACTCACCCCCTTCTTTTTTCTTCTCAGAAAACCACCCCTGTGTCAACCGGTCAAGAAGGATCGCTAAAATAACAACCGCACTGCCCGCAATAAATCCCCGGGATATTTCAATCCGATTTACCGCAATAAGCACCTCATTACCCAGACCGCGTGCACCTATCATTGAACAGGTAACCACCATAGACATAGCCATCATCAATGTTTGATTAACGCCGGCCATAATCGTAGGAAGCGCCTGCGGTACCTGCACCTTAAAAAGCAATTGCAGCTTGGTGGAACCGAAGGAACGCGCAGCTTCGACCACTTCGGTATTAACCTGACGAATACCAAGGCTGGTCAGACGAATAACAGGGACCATAGCATAGATTACGGTCGCAATAACAGCGGATGCCGATCCCATACCAAAAAAGATTACTGCCGGGATCAAATACACAAACACCGGCATAGTCTGCATCATATCCAGAAGCGGCCTTATCAGTCGATTGGCGTGTTCGGAGTTGGAAAGCAGAACGCCAATGGGAAGGCCGAATAACAGTGCGACTATCACACCGGCAAGTACAATGGAAAGCGTCAGGTTCATCAAGCTCCATAAGCCAAATATGCCTATAATACACAGCAGGATACTGTACAAAATGCCTGAGCGGACTTTCTTATGGCCCTTATATCCGAGAAAAAACACAAGTGCCACCAGTATAAACCAGGGAACATGACTTAAAACCCAGTTGATTGCCCCCACAAAGCTTGTAAGTGTCATCTTGATTCCGTCAAAAAAAGCGGAATAGGCTGCAGCAAAACCCCGAACAGCCTTATCTATGGCGTCCGTATTGAGTTTTATTCTATAAGGAAAATCAAATAGCCAGTCCACGTTCACCCTTATCCAATCTCTGCATATAATTTTTCAGCCTGTTCTGCGTTCAGCCAGCCTTCTATCATATCCCGATGCTCATTTAAAAACCATATTGCTGTGGTTTTATAATCCGCACCCGTTTCCTCCATATAGGCAAGGGCCTGGCTTGTCAGTGCCGAAGACGTTCGGTATTTGGATAAAAATTCAATAAACTCGGGTTCGCTTTCATAAAAGTCATTGCTTGTGCATATTGTAACTTTCACTGAAGGACACTCGGTCTTGCCTTCGAAGAACAACTCCTGGTCATACGGTTCATCTTCAAGAAGGACAAAATCATACTTACCCAGCAGCCAGGTCGGTTCCCAATAATAAGCAACCACCGGCTCGCCTTTATCATATGCCGATACCAGCACGGCACTGGTTGCGGCATCTGTTCCCGGCTCTATATAATTGAAGGTATCATCAAGACCATAGTGCAGATACTTTTTGTAAATGATTTCTGTTATCTCCCAGCCTGCAATTCCGCCGTAGATAATCCCCTTTGAAGGATCTTCGGGATCCCGGAACAAAGATGCGTAATTCTTAAGGTCTGCTACTGTTTTCAAATCCGGTGCGACCGCTTCGATGCCTCGCTCGGGATCTCCCTCGATAACATAACGCGGCACATAGAGGCCCTGAGCATTGTCATCAAAGTTGAGGCTTACTTCTTTAAGATAGCCTGCTGAAATATCACTTTGGTAACTCGGCAAATTGTCTGTCCACATTTCCATATGTATGTCAATCTCTCCGGCTTTCACCGCTTCATGCGTTATCGGAGTGCTTCCGGATACTTCTGTCCATTGATAACCAAACACGACTTCCGCTACTGTGCCTGCTACTGCGTTGTGGAATAAAATCGAGTCCCAGCCTACATCAGCAAAGCGCAGCGTTTTAGTCTGTTTTACCGAGGCGCAAGCTGTAAAATTAATTACCAGCAGAACTAACGCCATTAACAAGATGCTGTATTTTACCAGTCTTTTCACAGAACATTCTCCTTTTTATGGAATTTAATAATAGTGACATCTTGTATTATAGTAATGGGTTGTCACTTTGTCAAGTTCAGCATGCTTCTTGCTGCAAAGCAGCCAGAAATCTCATTTTTTTGACATTCTATGTCCTTTGTGATAGATTGTAGGCGCTGTAAAATATTTATAATTATGACTGTAAATCAAAAAACCACGGTGAAACGACATGGATAAGAACAAAAATACAACCTTACCTGTATATAGGAAAATTGCAATTGACATTTCACAGGATATTGTGAGCGGCAAATACCGGGAAGGCCAGAAATTGTCAGGACGCTCGGTATTATCTTCACAGTACGGTGTTTCACCGGAGACGATCCGAAAAGCTGTCTACCTGCTCAAGGATGTTGGTATTATCGATGTTAAGAGCAACAGTGGTGTGTATATAATATCAGTGCAGAAGGCAGCAGATTTTCTCAGGCAGTTTCATGAAGTACAGAGCGTTACCAATGCAAAGAACGAACTATTCGCGTGGATGGAGCGTCAGATCAGCGAAACCTCCGCTGCTATGGAGAAAATTCAGTTCATCGTAAATGCTTCGGGGCGTCTTAACAAAGCCACTCCTTATACTCCTTATGAGATCGTCGTACCTCCTACCTCAGCAATAGCGGGTAAAAGCATCAGCGACCTTAACTTCTGGCACATGACCGGTGCGACAATTGTTGCCATCGAACGGGGTGAGCAAACCATTCTGTCTCCCGGACCCTACTCATCTCTGCTGAGCGGTGATATCCTCTATATCGTTGGGGATGAACAGGCCTTGAATGCTGCTATTCACTTTGTTACAGATGGGGGTAATAACCAAAAACAGCAGCCTTAAATTACGCAAAACCGGTGGTAAAAACCTCCTGTCAGCTTGTCGACATAAGTACGCAAAACAGCTGACCAGATGTCAGAATTCAGCCATAAAGTCAGGTTCCCGCATATTTCGACTTATATAGTTGAAAACTCATGTTGCTTGCCGCGCCGAGGCAAAAAAGGACGCGCTGCAGAATATTTCCGTTTTGCAGCGCGCCCTTTTGTGGAAAAGAGTTCATATGCTGATAGAATTTCAATCAATGGGTGCAATTCAAAGGTCGCGGATGCACAGCAAACCTTTATATATGGATCGTTCTTAATATGATTAACCGGAATATGCTGCTTTCAGCGGTTGTGAGATAACCCGATATTTGCTCTCTGTTTTTTTTCCTCATTTGTTGAGATAAGCTCCTTAAGGCGATCAAGCATAATAGCCGATGCATACCACAATGTTTCAAAATAAAGATAATTACATATATTCGAAGGAAACATGATAGTCATTTTTGCTTCAAATTCCTCATCAGAATCGTAAAACGAAAATCGAGCATGAATCGGCTCAAACAATGGAATCTCGTATGCCACATCACCTTTCCCTATAGCAATACCTCCCAGGCTTTCGCAAGCACTACTCAATAATATATCTTTTCCGTCAAAAAACTGCTCTGTTTCTTTCAATAACCCTTTTCCCAATGTTGATTGTGTAGTTCCTCCTTGTACGCTGTTTAAACTCTGAAGTGAGACGAAATTCTCTGAAAGGAGAACAGGTTCATCCGTATGACACAAAAGATCGCACAGCGTCAACGCTTCATTATAATCCGCTTCTTTCCAGAAGTTCGGGGCTGAATAATCATTATTCTCACTCATAATAATTAAATTACTTCGATCCAGACCGGGTTTCTTTCGATCTAAACGATATATACACTTACAATATTCTATGTAAATATAGTCATCATCTGACTGTAACCCCAGTCTTTGAATAATTTGTCCTTGATCGTAAGTCAAAAAACGTTTTAATGCGTCCTGTCTTGAAACTTCATAATTTGATTCATATTTCATACAATTAGTTCTCCTGCCGGTTCCTAAAATATTACACAACTCCGATACATGGAATGACTGATTTGTTTTCCCTGCATATTCATATATGACTCACTATTATCTTTTATACGCTTCAGCTTTATAATACCGGTTTTTCATCCATAGTAAATAATTATCAGGAAAGAGAGACCAACAACAGCGGAGTCAAGGCTTTTTAAGCATAAAAAAAGGCAGCAGATTTTCTCTCAGAATCTACAACCTTTTTTGGCAAAGGACATGAGTTTGATACAAAATGCACCCGGTTTCGAAGTTCGCGTTTGCCGGGTGTATATCCTACCGGCTGTGAAAACATATCAGGATCTATGAACAGCTTTTATACCTTTTGAGCTTGCTGTTGAACTCGCCTCCGCGGCAGATGAACACTATTGTACAATTTTGATCGTCTTTGATCTCCGACCGGGGTGCTGAACTCTATTGCTCTTCGATGTTCAATTTAATTATGAGTCAGGTGTTTATTTCCCTTTACGAGGAGAAGGTCTATAGGTTCGCGCGGCTTCGGCATTTTACGCTAACTTGCATATAGAGGGAAGGATTTTAAAATTGTTAATCGGCGTCCTTTGTGTCGTCCTTGCGTCTGTGGCATTTGGATTTACTCCGGTGTTTGCCACCGAGATAGTTGGCGCAGGTATGGACACCATGAATATGTTGGTCTTTACAAACGCAAGTTCATTGCTCCTTTCCGGGGCTGCACTTCTTCTGCAGAAAAACAGACCGAGAATCACAAAACGTCAGTTTTGGCAGCTTATGCTGTTCGGCGGCTGCTATGGGCTTACGATATTGCTGCTTTCTTACTCCTACCGTATGCTCCCCATCGGCATCGCCACTTTTCTCCATTTCTGCTATCCTATCGTCGTCACTGCCGTCATGGTAATTATCTTTAAAGAGCACCTCTCTTTACTGAAAATTGCAGCTATCGCCGTGTCTCTGCTGGGTTTGTTCCTGATTCTGGACATTTCTGGCGGACTGTCTCTGACTGGCGCTCTTCTGGCGCTGGCTTCGGGGTTCGTCTACGCCGCGTATGTGATTGCCGGGCGTAAAAGCTCATTCAGCATGCTGCCTGTGATGACGGTGGTATTTTTCACATCGCTGGCGTCGTTTATGGGATTCTTAACTTATCAGCTTGTCACGGGTGGTTTGCTGTCTCCGCCAAACGTCAAATCCTGGCTGCTAATCATATCCAATGCCGCTGCCGATAATATATTTGCTATCTTTATGATGACATGCGCCATCCGCCGCATGGGGGCGTCCAATGCAGCCATCGGTAATTTGCTGGAGCCGGTAACCAGTCTATTGGCAGGTGCGCTGCTCTACCGCGACAAGATCAGCCCTCTGTCGCTGGTAGGCTGCGCACTGGTGCTGCTGTCAATCCTGCTTATCGCGCTGTACGAGCGAAAAGCTGCCGGCTTGACCCTCTGATTGAGGCGGAGCCGCCGGACTTCTCTCCCCGGTGGGATTCTCCTTTGTGCTTTCGCGTGCGGCCCGAACTATAAAAATGCCGACAGTGCTTTGTATCTATTGCCTGCGGGAAGACTGGCTCGCCTGGATGCTCATCTTGTACATAATCCGCGGGCGTCGCTGACCTTATCACGCGCCACGTCGAATACTATACGCACCTGAACAAGGCAATAAAACAAAAGACGCCCTCTACAGGCGCCGCAACGAGCATCTGAGCCCTCCGGCTCTGATAGTACCTCTTCACTATCACGTCGCAGTACTTCTCGTCGATTTCAATGGCGCAGCCGATGCGCTCCGTCTGCTCACAGGCAATGATAGTACTGCCGGACCCGCCGAAAGGATCGGGTACAATGCAGCCGTCATGCTGGAATTGAGGATCGGGTAAGCCAGGAGCGGGACCGGTTTCATGGTCGGATGGTCGGCGTTCTTCTGGGGTTTGTCGAACTCCCATATGGTGGATTGCTTGCGATCGGAGTTCCAGGCGTCTGTATCATGGGTTCAGCCTTACCGAAATTTCATTTATGGAGTTTCCCCGAGGGAATACTCTCCTATGCGGTAGCCGACGGCTCTTTCTGTACTTTTATACCAACCCATGGGGGCTTCAGATAGTACGAGTTATAATGTTATAAAATATCAATGTAAAGACAGCTTCATAAGAACCAAAACAGGAGCCTTTCGGCTGCCTGTTAATTATCGAGCAGGGCGTGATTTGTTGCAGATATATAGTATAATTGGACGAAATCAGGCTTCAGCGGGGGGAGGTTACGGAACATATTTTAGCAAACCGGACTCTAAATAGCGCAGCAGCTATTTCCGGGCTGAGACGTGGAGGCATTCATGAAAAAGGCAAACATCAGCATTGTTTCGATGATCACAGTATCCATCCTCTTATTAGTTTCACTGACAGGATGCTCTGTATTGACAGCTAAGCCGATATCATCATTCGCGCCTGTTCAGAACACGACTCCGCCGGATTCAGGAGAAGTGTTAACTGCGATCGTTCAGGCCAAGTCAGTTGTCAAACCGGGCAGGAATGCTTTTGTTTTACTTCCCGCTGCGCTTAACATTCCCTCTGCAGTCAACTTTAAATTTGAGGGGAGAGACAGCTTTAGCAACACCGTTTATGTAGACGCGTGCCGGTATTATTTCGCACTGGACGATTTTGCTGCCCTATTGGGAGGTAAAAGTTCCAGGGACAGCAATACATATACTGTCACAATAGGTACAAAAGCCTATACTTTTGACATGACCAAGTCGGCATGCGCGGTTTCTGACGGAAGCAGCATAGACCTTGTTGACATTCCGGTTGAAAAAGACGGTTTAGTCTATACCTGCATGAGTAATCTGACGCGTGTTTTTGATCTTGTTACTTCCTGGGATCTTGAAAACCAAACGGTCAATTTTTGGCTGGACGAACATCCCATTGCTCAAGGGACCCAGAAAACCCTGACCGGGGGTACCGCTCTTATTCGCCTTGAAGATATATATACTGACGGACAAAATAACGCTGATAACGCCCTGGCGCAGGCCAGGCTCAGGGCGGTTGCCGATCTTTTGTATGGAAAAGGTATCCCATTCCAAGTAGCTTGGATTCCACGCTGCCTTATACCGAGTGAAAACATTGACAATGACTGTGAGACGACATGGAGTATATGTAACTGCGGATTCGTTTTCACCTTGGATTACCTGCAATTCCGTGGAGGTTCAATTGGTTTGCACGGTTATACCCACGCCGATGGAAACAACGCGACGGCGGCTGGAACTGACTTTGGAAAAACCCAAAACGTGACCGCCTCGGCCTGCCAGGCTGAAATGGACAGGGCAAAAAACGCCGCCGTCGAACTGAAAATACCTTATACCTTCTTCGAATTTCCTCATTATGCTGCGACCGCAAAGCAAATTAAAGTAGCGGAGGAAAATTTTAATATCATCTATCAAAAATACCCGGCGAAGAAGAATCAGAAACAACTCTGTTCGGTAAACGGAACGCTGTTTGTTGGAACTCCAATCGGTTATCTTAACAACAAATATGAGCTTGACAGTTTTATTGATACAATAAAGAGCGTCCTCACAAAGAATGAGTTGGGCAGCTTCTTCTACCATCCGCATATCGAGACTGACTGGATCGAGGTAACACAGGCCCCGGATATTTACCCATCCTATAAGTACGCGCCCGGTTCGCCGCTGCAGAAGATTCTTGAAACTTTTGAGCAGTATAACTACACGTTCAGAGGTATTTCCGATATCTCCTCCGGCTAATCTTAACCCTGTTTTAAACGCTGAACGGCAATATGCCAGAGTGGCTGCTGCACATGAGATTCATTGTCTTTATGCAGCAGCCACGTTCATATTAATACCGAATATTTGATCTCGCTGTGTGTACTCGCATTGTTCACACAGATCGTGGTTGTCATTATCGCTGGCCCGGTTGGATTCAAAGAATGGAGGAGGCGCAATTACAGCGTTCCATGTCAAAGAAGGGCTGTTCCCCGGACAATTCTGCTTGTGAGGGCTTCTTCGGCAGGATGAAAAATGAAATGTTCTATGGATTTTCATGGATTGATGTATCCCTTGAGAGTTTTGTTCAGACCATTGAAGACTATATGGTTTGGGACCGAGAAAGACGAATCAAAAGCTCCCTTGGCGGGATGAGCCCGCTGGAATATCGACAAAATCCAGGGCTTTGTGCTTAGTCCAAGATTTTGTCACACCCCCGCCGAAGTGTTTACCTTTTTGATGATAATAGGTTCCAAGGTTGGAATAAAGGTCCCTATGCTTTAAAACGTGAGCAGTTCTATAAATACGTTAAAAAATCTTATATTAAGTCTCATATTAAGTCGCAGAATTTAAATCTTCCGTCCCTGACGGTCTTTTCACCGACTGAAATATCAATCTTCTTCTTAAAGATAGGTCCGTCAAACACAAAAGAATGAAACTCCCCGTTCTCTCCGCACGGATCGATGTTCTCCGGTAATTTTGCTATTAAATCCTTATCATAATACTCTCCTGCAAAGTCCCCGCTCAGTACCTTTGTATCAACACAGGTAATAATTGCTTTAAAACCCAGATTTATAAAAGTGTCTGCAATTTCTCCGGTGTCTCTTCCCCATAAGGGAAAAACGGCCTCCATTCCGACCTTCTCCAAATTTTCCTCCCTGTATTTCCTTATGTCTTCTAAAAAAATGTCTCCAAATGCCACCTTTGTAAACCCGAGTTCTCTGTATTTAATCATAACCTCTTCCATTTTTTTCTGATACTCCTCATTTGTACACTCAGGAGTTAAATACACTATATCAAGACGGCATCCCACGGAATCCGCCTGCTTTTCAAGCAATGCTTCCCTGACCCCATGCATGCTTATCTTCTCATATTTACCCGTAACCGTTGTTAACAAAGTAATATCACAAATTCCCTGCTTCATTAGTTCGTAAAGCGCCAATGTACTATCCTTGCCACTGCTCCATGAAAGCACTATTTTCTCCATCATTTCACCAACTCCTGCTGATACGTTTGTAGTTATATTTGCATAATGAACATTATGTCATTACCGCCGGTCAATCTCAACAATATAATAGTAAGTATGCATAAATTTGCAAATGAATTCCGGATTATCGCCGCGAACATGAAAAAGACACCGAGAAAAAGAAGCTGAATCATACGGTTGCCGGTGGTTGATTTTGATGGCGGCCGGTACAAAAGCCATTGACATGTTCCCACGTACAGATGCTAAAAAACGGTTCACAGACATCAATTCCATCAACCCGAGCCGCGTTGAGACGGTTGTGAGGTTTAGGAGGTCGTTATATGCGTATACATAAATTTATAAGGCGCATTAAACAATCTGTTGTATTCACAGGCAGGATGGCTTTGACAATATCTTTGTTATGTAGATTACACTATCCTCTTCGAATAGCTGTCGGTATGCGATGTTCACATCGCTGTTAGTAAATGATATAATCCGGATTAATGATTGACGCGGAGGAGCAAGCATGATCCGGATTCGTTGTATTGTGGAGAGAATTACATATCAAAGTCCGGTTACCGGTTACTCTGTCTTAAAGGTCCGGGTCAAGGGATATAACGATCTGGTGACGGTTGTCGGCAATCTTCTTGACGTGAGTGTCGGCTCTGTCCTGCTTGTCGAGGGAAATTGGAAACTTGACCGTAAGTTTGGTCAGCAGTTTTTTGCGGAAAAGTGGGAGGAAACACTACCTGCTACCGTCTATGGTATTGAGAAATACCTTGGCAGCGGCCTTATTAAGGGCTTGGGCCGAAGTTCGCAAAACGAATTGTTTCTATATTCAGCGAGAACACTTTTCAGGTAAACGAAGACACCCCCGAACGACTTACTGAAGTTCCGGGTATCGGTAAGAAGCGGGTAGAAATGATTCGCAAAGGCCGGGAAGACCAGAAGGGAGTTAAAAACATCATGCTGTTTCTCCGGGCCCATGACGTCAGCACAGCTCATGCGGCTAAGATATATAAGACTTACGGGAACGACAGCATTTCAGTAATACCGGAGTTGCTAAAAAGCTTCTGGAATTGGCCGCGGCGGCAGGGCAAAAGATCATGCCGGAAGTTATCGATATGCACAGCTTGGAAGCCTCCACCGGAGTCAAGTATGACAAGGTGCAGCGTGAGGCTGTCGTCCGGGCTGCAGCATCGAAGATAATGGTGCTGACCGGTGAACCCGGAACAGGAAAGACAACCACGACCAAAGGGATTATCGCGGCCTTTCGGGCGAATGGCTTAGAAATACTCCTGGCTGCCCCGACAGGCAGGGCGGCGAAACGCATGACAGAAGCGACCGGACTGGAATCGAAAACCATACACCGGCTGCTCGAGTTCAAGCCGCCTGAAGGGTATCAAAGGAACGAGGAGAATCCGCTGGAGGGCGGCGTCCTGATTGTAGATGAATGCTCCATGATCGACATTATCCTCATGTACAACCTCCTCAGGGCCATACCGGATAAACGAAGAAAGGGGCTGTCGCACAATATAGCACCTTCGTTTATTCCCGGGTCATTCACCAAAGCCAACCGTTAAACCGGACCTGAGTGCATGAGGTCTCGGTTCCCCATGAGCAGCTCCGTGTTCTATCGGGTGCCAGTCTTTTACTCTGAAAAAAGCCGAAATAGCCTGTATTGGCAGCCATGACAGGACAAACAGCGGGAACGCGATAACTGACTTAATTATCTTTTTCCGCCGATATCCGAATATCAGCGCAATCAATGCTGCCCCCAGAATCATCCCAATTATGTTCAAGAGCAGGCTCACAAGCAAGAATGAAGGTTTGCAGAAAGCAATTGCAACGTATCCGCCGATTGCCGCAATAAGCGAAATATACGGATAAACCAGCTGCATTGCGGTGTCGATTCTTTGGAAAAAATTTGTTTCCGATGATATGAGTTTTGTCAGCTTAAGATGTGCAACGTCCATTATACCGCTTATCCATCTCCGCCTTTGAACAAAGGAAAGCCTGAACGAGTTTGGCTGTTCATCGTATGAAACAGCCTCCGGAGCCCACCACACCTTTTCCCCGAGAATAGCCATGTCTGCGGCAAACTCACAGTCTTCGGTTAAGGTCTCGGTTCTCCAGCCGCCATTTTCGTTTAGCAGAGCCAAACTTACAGCAAAAGCGGTTCCGACCAATTTCGCCGACAGGTTCAGATTGCTCCTGGCCCTGTTGTAAAAAATACTCATTGTTTTATGATAGATTGCATAGCAGCCTGCTATCCACGAATCATAAGGGTTCAGCGCCTCGGTGCATCCTTTAACAATCTTTGCCCCTGACAAAAAATAATCATTACATACTGCCAGAAAATTTTCGTCCGCGATATTATCTGCATCGAAGACACAGACGGCATCGTATCCTTCGGGTAAGTTGGAGCAGGCATAACCCAGTACATCACCCTTGCATGTAACCGGAACATCGGGCTTTATAACAACTGCTCCGGCTTTTATGGCAGCTGCTTCGGTATTGTCTGTACAATTATTGGGGAAAACATAAATATCAAATAATTCTTTCGGGTATCGTTGTCTTCTGAGGCTCTGTATAAGCCGCCCGATAACACGTTCCTCATTGCGAGCGGCAATTAATACAGCAAACCGGGTCGCCGGTTTAGCCTTCCTGACCTTTTGGCGAGGGATCAGTGCAAATAATGCAACGATTATGTAATACGCCATCAGAGACTTAAGTATACAAAGAATTGCGAAAATGATATCGTTATACATATTTTACTCTCCATCAGTGCAGGCCGCGGATAATGAATTGATATGTATATGATTCTAAGCAACCTCTGTTTAAGATTAAAGCAGCGAACAGCTTAAGTTCTCCTTAAGAAAAGGCGCAGACAAAAACACCGCAGGGAGCCGTCCCATCGTTTTGGCCCCCTGCGGAATTCAATTATGTATATCAGATTATCGGAAAGCGCAGTTCGACCTTAAAGAGGTCTCCGTCAATACTAAGATTGAAAGTGCCGCCCTGAAGTTCGGTCAGGCTCCTGGCGATGGATAAACCCAGACCGTTGCCCTCTGTATTTCGTGATGTATCAGCGCGAACAAAGCGCTCCATAAGCTCATCTGCACTTATATTCAGAGGGTCGCGGGACGTATTCCTGAAGGTGATGAGCGCATCTTTCCCCGAGGCTTCCAGGGACAGATATACTCTCGTGCCGCTTTGAGAATACTTGCAGATATTATTCATAAGATTATCAAAAACGCGCCACATCCTTCGGCTGTCGGCCATAATGCCAAGCTGCTTTTCGGGCACATTCGTAACAAGCAAGAGCCCTGCAGCCGTGATCTTTTCTTCGTATTCGCCGCCCGCCTGCGCAATAAATACCGCCGCGTCACACGGAACAGGGGCAACATCAAGGTTTCCGGTAGATGCTTTTGAAGCTTCTACAAGATCTTCGATCAGCCTTTTTAGTTTCTCGGCTTGCCTTACCAGAACTTCAGAGTACTCGGAGATATTCCGATTGTCCGTCTTTTCGTTCCCGATCAATGAGGCATAGTTGATAATGGAGGTCAGCGGCGTTTTTATATCGTGGGATACATTTGTTATCAGTTCGGTCTTCATGCGCTCGCTCTTCAGACGCTGCTCCACCGCCTGCGACATCCCGGCTGAAATGCTGTTGAGGTTTTCGGCATGGCGTTTGAAATCCCAGTACAAGCCGTTTGTTTCCGCTCTGTATGAAAGATCACCTCCGGCAAGTGCCATGCCTGCCTTCTGCAATTTCCTCATCGTTATCGCAGCATATAAAACTGCCGGGATAAGAATAAGTCTTCCTATTATCCAAAAGACCAACAGGACGTCTGTTTCATACCAGCAAAACAGAATAACGATGAATTCGATGAAGCAGATCCCAAAAGTGATCAGCGCGGTTCTCCAGACCATGGGAATATCACGACATACAGACAGGAGCCACCTGAAAAGGCCGCCGAGCCCTTTAAACAGCCAACGCAGCAGCTTCCATAGAAACAGAAGACACAGATATATGGCGCTGTTGCGTATAAGTGCCTTTTGCTTGACTCTGGACGCAAAACTCATGCACAGGCCAAGAAACACATTGATCCCGATTATGCCGCCTGCAATTGCCCCGAAATAAATCCCGGGATATCCGAATGAATCAATTATAAACAAGGCGCATATGCCAAGGAAAACAGCGCTCGCCAGGATAAGATCATATGGTACTTTAAAAAACGGCCCCGGGCAGAGCTCACCTGTATCGGGATGCTTTCCTGCAATACACATAAGGCTTATGAAAATCACTAAACAGGCAAGCAGCGCCCCAAGACCGATGGGATAAACCGCATATTTCAGAGAGTAACACATATGGACCGCTTTGCTTATCAGACCGTCCTGAGGATCCGGCGGCACGTCCGGATCGGTATATACGACTACGGAGTAGTACGCGGCGTTAGTGTCCGTGTGCGGCGAATCATGCCGGTATATATCAGTTATCTCTTCGTCTCTCTTGAGCGCTCCAAGACTGTATTCATACTTATCAAGGCTGCCGTCCTCGGCCGCCGCAGCCGCGCCGCTCGTCGAAGCAATCATTTTATTATTTTCATCATAAATAATAATATCGGTATTTGCTTCTTCAGGATAGGTATTGTTTGTACCGCCGCTGCTCATCAAAGTAAAGGCGGCGAAATTATACGCTCTTGCAAAAAGTCTGTCGCGCCGAAAATTATAAAGTACCTCTTCCCGGGGAGTATCGTAGACTTCAAGTACCACCATGGCAGTCACGCCTAGAACGCAGCCGGCAATTATACACAGGCAGAGTGTAAACGCTACAAACAGTGTGGTTTTTCCTGCCACGGATCGCATGAATCTCTTCATATCCTTCTTCCTTTTTCCATCTTATAACCTTGCCCAAAGATTACTTTTATGTAACGCGGCTCATTTGGGTTGATTTCGATTTTTTCCCGCAGGTGCCGGATATGCACCGCTACTGTATTATCGTTTCCGCTTAACGGGCTCTCCTTCCACACAATGCTGTATATCTCTTTTGGCGAGAATACCTTGTCCGGAGAGGAGATTAGTAGTTTCAGTATTTCATACTCTTTGGGAGTCAGCATGACCGGTTCGTCATCAACCGTCACTGTTTTGCTCTTGTCGTTAACTACGATCCCGCCGTTAGAATATACCTCGGGCTGCTGTATTTTCGCTCCGAAGCGGGTATATCTTCTCAGCTGTGAATTCACTCTGGCTGTGACCTCCAACGGATTAAACGGTTTTGTTATATAATCGTCCGCCCCGATGTTCAAGCCGAGAATCTTATCCGATTCCTCACTCTTTGCGGTCAGCATGATAATCGGCATGTTCCCGTTCTCTCTGATTTTGGCCATGGCAGTCATACCGTCCATCTGCGGCATCATGATATCAAGTAATATCAGATGAATATCCTCATTCTTTACGATTTCCAGTGCCTCATATCCGTTATATGCTTCAAAGAGCTTATAATTTGGATTTGTCAGGTAAATCTTCAGGGCGTTGACAATGTCTTTGTCATCGTCACAGATCAGAATGTTGTTCATGTTACACGGCTCCTGTTTATTCTGATATTATTATATACGGTCCCGGATTAAGAACCCAGTTGGGTATTGCTTAAGATTTGCTTAAGTTTATCGGGGGCAAGTGAGCTGAACAAAACCAGTAGGTATTACTTCAGGAAAAAGTATAGCGTATCTGCGCCGCAAAAGGAATGACTATGTAACTCAAGTTTTCAATGGCAAGATGAGTTTGACAAACACCTACATATACAGCTTTTCCGTATATACGCGAATGAAACAAGAGCTATTATGCCGAATGACAAAATAGCTCTTGTTCAATTATTCTACCTTTCCAGCCAAACACTACCATATTGCGAATTGGATTAATCGTGACATTCAGTGACAACGGCTGCAGTGTGCAAAATAAAAACGCCTGTATGTATCAATACCGGCGTTCTTATATGGCGGAGATGGAGAGATTCGAACTCTCGAGACCGTTTTGCGGCCTACACGATTTCCAGTCGTGCGCCCTCGACCAAACTAGGCGACATCTCCCTGCGGCGGCTTTTCCGCGCTTTCCGCGAAAGAGCCGTAGGCTATTATAACATAGAACCGTTTCAAGTCAATATTCATTTTTCCTCTTCTTCGGATTCAAACTCTGCCATCTTCATCTGCGCGGCAAAACGCTGCGTGGATCTGCCCGACTCCTGCCACTGCTCCCTGGTAATAAGCAGCGCGCGAGGCTTCGAGCCTTCGAAGGGCCCCACAATCCCCCTCTGCTCCATCTGGTCGACGAGCCTCGCGGCGCGGGAATACCCGAGCTTAAGCCTGCGCTGGAGCATCGATACGGACGCTTGCCCCGTGTCGAGTATCACCTCAACGGCCTCCGGAAGCAGCTCGTCAGCATCATCTTCATCCGACCAGTCGCCGCCGTCATCCTTAGCGCTCTTGTCTGTCTGCTTTTCTGCGTTCTTTTCTATCTGGCTGATTATCTCCTCGTTGTATTCGGCTGTCGCCCCGCTCTTTACGTACTCCGAGACAGCCTCAACTTCGGCGCTCGATATAAAACAACCCTGAACGCGTATGGGTTTTCCCTCTCCCAGCGGCGCAAACAGCATATCACCCTTGCCGACGAGCCTCTCGGCGCCCTGCGAATCAAGGATGATCCTGGACTCCATCGCCGAGGATACGGCAAACGCTATGCGCGAAGGTATATTCGCCTTCATCAGTCCGGTGATCACGTCCGCGGACGGGCGCTGCGTGGCGATGATCAGGTGCATGCCGGCCGCGCGGGCCATCTGCGCCACCCGGCAGATCGCTTCCTCGACGTCTTTGGCCGCGGCTATCATTAGGTCAGACAACTCGTCGATGACGATCACAATGTGCGGCAGTTTTTCCCTGTCGGGGTACTGTGTGCCGACCGCCGCGTTATACGACTCGATATCGCGGGCGTTGGTCTCTGAGAACAGCCGGTATCGCTTCATCATCTCGGTTATGGCCCACTGCAGGGCGCCGGCAGCTTTTTTCGGGTCTGTCACGACGGGGATGAGCAGGTGGGGTATCCCGTTATATATGCCCAGCTCGATCATCTTCGGGTCTATCATTATCATCCGCACTTCCTCGGGTCTCGCTTTATAAAGCAGACTGACAATGATCGAGTTCATGCAAACCGATTTGCCCGAACCGGTCGTGCCCGCTATCAGCAGGTGCGGAAGCTTGGCTATGTCGCAGATGATCGGCTCTCCCGAGATGTCCTCTCCGACGGCGAACGTGAGCTTTGACTTGTTGTTTTTAAATTTATCCGAATCAATGACGCTGCGAAGAGCGACACTGCTGACATGTTTATTGGGCACTTCTATGCCGACTCTCGAAATTTGGCCCGGGATCGGGGCTATGCGCACGCTGCTGCATCCCAGCGTGAGCGCTATGTCGTCGGCAAGGCGTGTCAGGCTGCCCAGCTTTGTGCCTTTTTCCAGTTCGACTTCGTATCGGGTCACAACTGGGCCTCTCACATACCCTTTCACGCTGGCGGCTATATTGAAGTTGATAAAATCGTCCTCAAGGCGCTGCTCCGTCAATAGGAGATCTGCTTCGCTGCCGGAAAACGGAGGCGCGGGTTTGGCCAGCAGTTCTATCGGCGGGTACCTGTATTCAGGCTGAGTGATTATCTCTTTTTCTATCTCCTTCGCGACTTCTTCGCTTATTCTGCGCTGCTGCTCCTGCTCCTTCGCGAGCTCCTCCTTTGACTTCACGACCGGCGCAGCCGGAGTTATCGGTTCGGAAGCCTGCGCGGCCTCGGGCTTGTCAGGTATGAAAGGCAAGCCGGCTGCCGTTTCGGCGGCGGCTCCGGCCGGGGGCTTCTCGGGGTCGAGGGCTATGTCGATGTTGAGTTTTGAACTCCGCTTCCGCTGAGCCCCGCGGTTCTCCTTCGCGCGCATCGCCTCTTCTTTTTCCCCGCGGGACTTATCGGGGGCAACTTGCGCACCGCCCTTCTTTTCAATCTGACGGGAGGCGCGTCCGCGCTCGTACTCCGGTTCGGGCCCGGGATACCTCGGCCTCTCCCTTATGCGCCTGATTATCGCGGTCAGCGACAGGTTCAGCGACAAAAACAGACACAGGAAAAACGCGACAAAGAACAGGACGGCCGTCCCCACCCGGCTTATAAGAAAAATCAGGCCTTCGGCGAAAAAACCGCTCAGGGCCCCGCCGGAAACGAGAGCGATACCGTCGTTATAAAGCGAGACAAACATGCCCCAGGACCAAACGTAGGCGTGACGCCCCTGCAGCACATGAACTATAGCGCCTAAGACGGGGCTCAGCAGCATCGCGCACCACACGCGCAGGCGCACGGGCCTGTTTCGGTGCAGCAGCAAAATGATCCCCGAAGCCAGCAATGAAAACGGCAGCACGAAAAGCCCGCTGCCTATAAGCCCTTTTCCTGAATTTGCTATGAGCCGCAGTACGACAGCATCGATCCGGAAACACGCAAGTCCGGCCAGAAAAGCGAGCACGAGACAGGCCGCGCCCCCTATCTCCCGCCTCCTGGGGACCGCGCCGCTGTTTCGAGGCCTGCCGGGCGCTTTTCTTTGAGTCGCAGTCCCGGATGCGGTCGGTTTTTTACGTTCGGTCATGGCAGCCCCTTTCGTTCGTACTTAAAGGATAACCGTGAGCAATATGGCGGCAGCTCCCGCCGCAAAGCAGTACCAGGCGAAGACGCCGAATTTGCCTTTTCTTGCAAGATAGCGTATAAGAGATATCGCGGCAACACCGAATACGAATGCCGATATCATACCCGCCGCATATACGCCTGCCAGCGACATATCGATTCCGGCTTTTACCGCTTTGAAAAGAGAGAGGATATTTGCCGCAAGTATTGCGGGCAGAGACAGAATAAAGGAAAATTTGACGGCAAACTCCCTGTCAAATCCCGCGAATGTGCCCATCGCTATCGTCGTACCCGCCCTGCTCAAACCCGGCACAACGGCCACTGCCTGCGCTATGCCGACAGCCAGAGCGTCAGAGACCTTTGCGTTCTTATGGTCTTTGCGGCCTTTCGGCATCCTGTCGGACAGGAACAGCAGCAGTCCCGTAAATATGAGAGCGCAGCCGATGAATATCGTGTTGTAGTAGAGGTTCTCGACATAGTCCGCTACGAAAGGGACGGCGATCAGGGGAACGCAAGCGACGATCAGCAGCCACACGAACCGGCGCATCGGCGGCGCCGGCGCGCCGGGCTCTTTCTTTCCGAAGACGGCCGCGGCGCCCCTGAAGAGTTCCCTGAGCAGTTCGGATATGTCTTTCCTGTATACCAGTATCACGGAAACGAGCGTGCCGAAATGAAGCAGCACATCAAAAAACATGTGGTCGCGCTCAATATCCCCGCCCGTTATAAGGTTTTGGATGATGGACAGATGCCCGGAGCTGGACACCGGCAGGAACTCTGTCAACCCCTGTATAAAACCCAGAAAGAGCGCCATAAAAAAACTCAAATCGTCCACCATCCGAATACTTAATGTGACCGGGCAGGAAAATGTTGCTGAATATGCGTTAACATAATATAATACATGAAAAATAAATGCAAGAGGGTGCGCCTGTGAAAAACATACCCAGAGAAGTCAATCTCGAACTAGGGATGCCCACCGCGGGTGCGGCTGTGCGCCGCCTGACGTACGAACTCCACCTGAGCAAGAGCATGGGGGTGACGGTGCTTAAGATAATACACGGCTACGGCTCTACGGGCAAGGGCGGGCGAATCCGTGTCGAGGCGCGGCGCTACCTTGAAGAGCAGGTGCGGAAAAGGTTCATAAAGGGCTTCATCACCGGCGAGAATTTCTCCATATTCGACGAGGACACGAGAAAGGCCTTTCTCGTGTGCGACGGACTGCGAAAAGACCCCGACCTCGAGCGCCACAACAACGGAGTGTCGTTTGTGATACTCTAGCCTGCAGCGGAAAGCAAACCCGCAAAACAGGCGGTTAACGGGTGCGTCGGCAGATACGGCGCGCTCATTCGGCTTTTCGGGTCCCGGCGGCACGAAAAAACGCGCCGGCATTCAGACCGGGATCCCGTGTTCATGAAAATATCATATGCCCGGCTCAGGCCTGTATTGACAAGAGCTCCCGATATCCGGGCTGGACATGTACAGTTTATACAAGGATATCCTGCAAAGGCGAAAAAAGTCGAAAACCTGTGGTCTATCGTGATCTTCTGTGTTAGTATTATGTAAACGGCTCATCGGCCGGGCAGCGCGCGGGCAGATTTCAATAGCCCCGAAAATCGCGGCTATATCATTAATACTAGCAAAGTGGTCTAAAAAAACGAGTTCTCAGGCGGCCCGCGTTCCTCGCGCGACTTCAGCAGAGCCTGAAAAAAGATGCGGCCGCAGATGTTTGCGGCTGGCGTTACGGGAGTGTACATATGAAGATAAAAATCCGGAACAGGCTGCTATGTGCCGCAGCGATCATATCGCTGCTTGTAACTGTCGTATCCGCCGCGGCGTACGGCTCATTCAGGGGAGGCTCCTCATACGTGATCGCACCCGGAACAAAATTGACGGGCGGGGTGTGGTACAACGCCGATATCCCCCGCAGCGAGAACTACATAGAATATACCCCGGGGGGGGCCGTGAAGCCCGTTGTCGCTTACGGCAGCAAACTCTACGGCACGTCGACTTACGATACCGTGGCTTCGTACCTCTCCTCGAAAGGAATGTCCGTGCTGGCAGCGATCAACGGCGACTTCTTCAACATGACCACGGGCCTGCCGAACGGCATCGTCGTGACTGACGGAATAGTTCGCGGCTCCGACGGATACCAGAACGCTGTCGGCTTCAAGGCGAACGGCACGGCTATAATCGGCAAGCCTTCAATGAAGGTCAGCGCCGCGCTCCCATCCGGCACTATCCCCGTTTTTTCTATCAACAGGGCGTTCTCGTCGGCCGGCGTCTTTTTATACACGCCCGATTTCTCGGCGACTACACGCACCAGCCTCGAGGCGCTCTACGTAACACTGAAACCCACCTCAGGCGAACTCACGCTGTCCGGATCCGTGACTGCGGAAGTTCTGACCTCCTTCGTCAGATCTTCCCCCCTGTCAATCCCCGAAGGCTGTATGATTCTCGCCGTAACTGCAAATAATTCCAATTACAGCAAACTGAGCGCTCTCAATACGGGTGACAGCGTAACGATAACCGTCAGCTGCGCGGAGGGATGGTCCGACGTGGTCTACGCCGTAGGGACAAACAGGATCCTCGTCCAGAACGGCAGCGCCGCGGCCGGCCTCGATCAGGATAAAGCGCCCCGCACGGCGGTCGGCGTAAGGCAGGACGGCTCAATCGTCTTCTACACAGTGGACGGTCGTCAGCAGGGCAGCAGCCTGGGAGCGGGTCTCAAAGAGGTGGCGGCGCGCATGGTCGAGCTCGGATGCAAAACAGCCGCGGAACTTGACGGCGGCGGCTCCACGGTAATGGGCGTCGTATACCCCGGCCTCGGGGAGTTCAGCACTGTGAACTCACCCTCAGACGGTTCGCCGCGAAAGTGCGCCAACTTCATATTCCTGGTGAACACGGCCCCCTCTACGGGCTCGGCAAGCTCGCTGCACGTCTATCCTTACAGAGAAAACGCCCTCTCGGGCGCGCAGATCACGTTCAGGGCCGCGGCCTCCGACAGTGCGTATCATGCCGCGCCCGTTCCCGGAGCGCCGTCGTTTGGCGCAACGGGCGGAACAGTCACGCGGGAGGGGGTGTGGACCGCGCCGAATACGGCGGGCAATGTCACGATCTCGGCTCAAGCGGGGTGGCTGAGCGCTTCGGCGACCGTCAACGTCGTCACCGCTCCGGACACGCTCGACATCCTCTCGGGTAAAACGAATATGACCGGAAAAACTCTTACGGTAGCCGCGGGCTCGAAGACCGATCTCACTGCGGCGGCGCGCAGCGGCGGCCTTCCGCTGGTGTCTCAGGATGAGCAGTTCACCTGGAGCACATCGGGCGGGGTCGGCGAGATCGACGGCTCCGGGGTCTTCACGGCCGCAAAGCTTGAGGCGGGAGGTACCGGAAAGGTCACCGTGAGCTTCGGTTCCGTCAGCGCGAGCGTTGAGATCAAGGTCGCGGGCGATACCGTCATGCTACAGGACTTTGAAAACTTCGCGGACTCTGTATCCGAAGGACAGAACGCAACGTTATCCCTGTGCCGGGACCTCACTTTAGTCAAATACGGGACCCGCTCATCCTGCCTGGCATACTCCGGCTCTCAGAACGGCCTGAGCGCCGATGTCCCCTTCAGCGCGCCCCTCGCCAAGGGGTTCGAGCGGCTGTGCATGTGGATAAAAGGCGACGGCAGCAAAAATTCCCTGTACGTCTCGTTTGCACAGGCCGATTCTCCCGTCAGGCTCGCTTCCCTGGGGAGCCGTGAGTGGGTATTCGCTTCTGTCGTTATCCCCTCGGGCGCGTCTGCTGTCACCGGCTTCTCGGTATTGCCCCCCGAGGGCGCGTCAACAGGCCAGGGGAAAGTCTATATCGACACTGTTTACCAGTCAAAGAGCGGCTCGGCCGACACGACGGCGCCGACCGTCTCCTTCGATCAAAGCGGCACAGGCCCGGCGACTGTCCTGGACTCGGGCCGGGGAGTTCCGTTCTCTAACCTGAAAGTCACTCTTGACCGGCAGCCTCTCGTTTTTTCATACAAAGCTACGAGCGGGCTCCTCACCCCGGTCATCCCCGCCCTGACACCCGGCGAGCACCTCCTCACCGTCACGGCCTCCGACGTGTACGGAAACGTCGCCTCCGCAACGCTCAGCCTGAACGGGGGCGCAGTGAAGGACCCCTTCGCCGACACAGGCAGCCACTGGGCGCGGGAGAATATAACGTACCTTGCAGGACACGGCATAGTGACGGGTTCCGTCGTCTCAGGTTCCAGCGTTTTCAGGCCCGACGACAAGATAACGAGGGCCGAGTTTGCCGTGATGCTCAGCCGCTGGCTGGGAACGAACACAGCGGAGTACACGAACACTGTTCTCCCGTTTGCGGATTCTGCTGCAATACCCGAATGGGCTGTCCCCCACGTGAAAGCAATGTACTCACTCGGCATTGTCACGGGGAGCTCCGATAACGGCCGTCTGATGTTCAATCCGGATGAAAATATTACGCGCGCGCAGGTCATGGCGATGATCGGCCGTACACAGCCCATGGGGTACGGGGAGGCCCCCCTCGACTTTACCGACGCGTCCAAAGTGCCGGCCTGGGCAGAGCCCTTTGTGAGAGCGCTTGTAAAACGCGGCGTTGTGAACGGCAGCGGCGGACTCATCAAACCGGACGGCAGCGCGACACGCGCCGAGGTGGCTAAAATGCTTTATTCCATGGGCTGAGCGCCGGGGAAAATGGTGCTTGCCTCAATTTACCTTACGTGGTATAATAATTTGTAAATCTCTCAGTTGTCCACCGGTCTTAAAAATTCACCAGAAAGGATGAACGAAATGCAAATGAAGCTGTGGAAAATCGCCGGCATCATCACCGCATTGGCCGCTGTGGCAGGCGCGGTATACCTCGCCATCGCAAATTATGACCTGATTGTGGATTATTTTGATGCCCTTAAAGGGAAGATGGCCAAGCGCTGCCCGTTCAAACTCTGCAAAAGCGCCGACACCGAAAGCTTCGGTGATTTCGCAGACATCGAAGAGGAATAGTAACATCTGTCCTGTCACCGGTATGCGTAAATAGGAGGCGTGCCATGAACGCAAATTTTGTCATCACGATCAGCAGATCCTCCGGGAGCGGCGGCAACATGGTCGCAAAGAGAGTTGCCGAACTGTTCGGAATAAGCTTTTACGACAAGGAGATCCTTTCGGCGGCCGCGGAACACAGTGGTATGAACCGCGAACTGTTTGAAGTGAATGACGAGAAACCCTCCAGCAGCCTGCTTTACTCGGTCGTGGTCGGAAAACAGGTCGACCACATGCCCATCAATCAGAAACTGTTCATGGCTCAGTTTGAGACAATACAAAAACTTGCTGAAAAGGGTTCCTGCGTGATATTGGGCCGGTGCGCCGATTACGCACTCCGCGACCACCCGAACCTCATAAGCGTTTTTGTCCACGCCCCTTTGGAGCACCGCATTGCCAGAACCATGGAACTGAACGGCGTAGACGAGAAAAAAGCGCGGGCCATGGTTTCAAAGACCGACAAGAACCGCTCCAATTACTACAGTTTCTACAGCGGCAGACGCTGGGGTGATCTGAACAACTATCACCTTGCGATCGACAGCAGCGCGGTCGGCATAGAAGGCTGCGCCGAGACCATCAAAGCGTTCGCCGAAACGAAATTGCGCTTCAGCGGGGTTTTATGATTCACATTTATTACGGCGAAGGCAAGGGAAAGACGACGGCTTCGATCGGGCTTGCGGTCCGGGCGGCGGGGGCCGGAAAGCGCGTCTACATTGCCCGGTTCCTGAAGTCGAAAGCGAGCGGCGAGATTTCGGCTCTCGGGGCGATACCGAACATCGAACTGGGCGACTGCCCTGATACGCTGAAATTCACATTCTGCATGACCGAAAACGAAAAGGCCTCATATTGCGAGTTTGCCGAAAAGCTCCTTGATGCGGCTTTTGCCTCGGGAGCGGATATGATCGTGCTTGACGAGTCTATCGGCGCCGTGAGCGTCGGAGTCTTGAGTCTTGAGAGGCTGCTCGCCTTTCTGCGGGACTGCCCCGAAAACCGGGAGGTAGTCCTGACTGGCCGTGATCCCTCCGCCGAACTGCTTGAGACGGCCGACTATATTACCCGGATGGTGAAGATCCGCCACCCCTACGATTCCGGACAGCCCGCCCGCGAGGGTGTGGAATACTGACTATCCCGGATAACTAAAAGGCGCCCGCGAATCCTCATGATTCGCGGGCGCCGTGGGCGTTTTGGCGGAAAAAAGGCAGAAGGCGGAAACCTGTCCGCCTTCTGCCTGCCAACCTGCCCGAAGCGGGCAGTCGCGTTTACTGATAATTGTCGTATATGTTGCCGAGGAACTCTTTCGCCTTTTCGAGATCCATCGGTGCCGGGCAGTTGTGCCACAGATGGCTGTCCATGATGAGCTGAGCGCCGCTGACGACGGTTTCCCTGTCCTTGCCGTAATCTTTCAGCGACTTAACGCCGCAGTTGCGCATCATCTGATGGATCACATCGGCCGCTTTCTCGGCGACCTGCAGATTCGTTTCGTCTCCGGTGAGCTCAACGCGAAGCGCTTCGGCTATCAGCTTGATCTCGCGGGGGACGTAGTCCGCCATGAGTTTCAAAAGCTCGGGTTCAACCCAGGCCACCTCGATGCCGTGCGGAGTGTGGCACGTGGCGGAGATCGAGTCGCAAGTGCAGTGACCGAGATGGATATCCGTATTTACGAAAGCGAGTCCCGCCCAGTTCGAAGCGAGGGCCATCTCGCCGCGGGCTTCAAGATTCGAGCCGTTGCGGCAGCACTCTTCAAGGTTGTCCCTCACGCGGCGGAGGGCCGAAAGAGCCAGGACTTCGGAGTGGGGATTGCGCGCCACAGCTGTGATAGCCTCGATGCAGTGGCCAAGCACGTCAAAGCCTGCCTGAGCGGTGACGGAAGGCGGGCACGTCAAAGTGAGCTCGGGGTCGACTATGCCGACGGACGCGTGAATGAACAGAGCGCGCTTTATTCCCAGATCCTCGTGTGTGATCACGCTGACCATCGTGCCCTCCGAGCCGGAGCCTGCTGTAGTGGGCGCAAGAAGGATCGGCAGATTCGGCTGGATCGTCAGGGGGATGGGGGGCAGGTATTTTTCTATGCTGGTCTCTTTTTTGTCAAGCAGCAGCGCGATGCCCTTCGCAAGGTCCATGCACGAGCCGCCGCCAATACCCAGAACCGCGTCGCAGCCCTCGTTGATGGCAAACTCGGCCGCCTTGTTGATCAGTTTGGAGGGAGCGTCGGGCTCAACCTCGTTCCAGTAGACGAAATTGATGCCTTTTTCTTTCAGACTCTGCTCGGCTTTAATCGTACCGCCGGCTTTTGTGACGTTCGGTCCGCAAACAAAAAGAAGCTTTTTGCAGCCTGCCTTCTCAAGCTCGTCGCCGACGCAGCCGATGGCGCCGTTTCCGAAAATAACGGGGTTCAGCTGGGTGTACTTGAAAATACCCATGTTTTTGCCTCCTTAAAATAATATCCAATCTAAATGCCAGTATAATGCTGCCTTATAGACTGATTATACAAATAATATAAAGCTTTTTCAAGTGTAAAGGCAAATTTGGCCCTGGCCTGCGCATAAACAAACGCGGAGCCGGAATGTCCCTATGTTCCCGGAGGAATAGCGGCTTTACGTGGCGGAGTTCTCCAACTGCGCGTTTTTGGGGCTCTCAAGAACGTGTATCCATTTGCGGCTTATGAGTCTGATCGTGCACAAAACGACTTTTATGACCCAGTCTGAGCGGAGAGATAAGTAGATCCAGAACGGAGGAGCCTTCCATACGAGAGCCGTGAGCGCTCCGAGCGGGATGGATATCCCCCACAAAAACACGGTGTCCATGACAAGAAGAAACCTTGTGTCCCCTCCGCCGCGCAGGATCCCCTTCGTGAGCGAGTTGTCCATAGCTACGAACACAGTCATGAGACCGACGGCGTACGTAAGGCTTTTCGCGATGGCGGCCGTCTCCTCCGTGATATTGCACCCGGCCACGACTATAGGAGCGATGATAAGGACGAGCAGCGACGAAATGATCCCGAGCATAGTGCTCAACATCAGAAAAGTGACCGCTCCTGAGTAGGCCCGCTTGACGTCCCCTTTGCCGAGCGTGTTCCCCGTAATGACGCTGCCAGCGTTGCCAACGCTGTTTGTCACGATAAGAGTCAAACGCACGACGGTGGACAGTATCGCGTTCGCGGCAACGTACCCCGTACTCGTATGGCCGATAATGATAGCTATCGCCGTGCTGCCGAGACCGAAAAACAAGTCGGACCCGACGACGGGCAGACAGTATTTGATAAATGTCGAAACGTACTCCTTCACCGGGACAAAGATGTCCTTCACCCTGAAACGGATCTTTTTGTCGATCTTCAATATGTAAAACACCATTACGCCTGTTTCGACAAACCTGGCTATCACCAACGCGAGAGCCGAGCCCGCTACTTTCATTTCGGGCGCGCCGAGGTTTCCGAAAATGAACACCCACCCGAAAAAGATGTACACGACAAACGCACAGCAGGACGTAAGAAGCGGCAGCCTGACCTGGCGAACAGAGCGCAGCACCGCGGTCAGCGACAGGTTGATCCCGACAAGGAGAAAATTCGGTATGCTCACGCGCAGGAACAGGGCCCCGTCATTAATGACTACCTTGTCATCTGTATATATCGACATTATCTGCTTCGGAAAAAACGCTGCCGCCGCCATGAACACAAAGGCTACGCAAACAATGATCCGAAGCATTATAGCAACGATCTTTTTTAGCGAAGTTACGTCCCCGCGCCCCCAGTACTGAGCGGTGAGCACGGCGGCCCCGCCGCCGACGCCCAGTGTGATATAGGTGAAGACGCTGATGAGGTCGTTGGCAAGCGACGACGCCGAGAGCTGCACTTCACCGTAGGAGCCCAGCATCAAAGTCGACATGATGTTGACGCCCATGTTTACGGCGCTCTGCAGAATGACAGGCAGAGCGAGGCCAATGAACATCTTGTAGAACGTTTTATCCCTAACAATAAGCGTTTCCATGAATTCCCCTTATTATCATGTTGAATCCCCTCGCTGCGAAACCGCCGCGGGGGAGCAAATGAAAGAAATATTCCGTTATACCCGGCGCCGCATCGGCGGCTCTCCGCATGCAACATGACGATTTTATAATTTTTCCATTTCAATGTCAAGCAAAGACAAAAGACTATTTTCCGGCGCCGCCGCGGGGGAGACCGGAGCCATTGACATTTGGGCCGCTTTGGTATAGTTTTATTGCGGATTACAGGCCGGGGAGGAAAGCCGAATGGTTAAAATCGCGCCTTCTATCCTTTCTGCGGACTTTGCGAATCTTGAACGCGACCTGCACGCCATCGAACGCGCCGGTGCCGATATGGCCCATGTGGATGTGATGGACGGGGTATTTGTGCCGAATATCACAATAGGTATACCTGTAGTGGCGAGCATCCGCCGCGTGACATCCCTGCCGCTTGACGTGCATCTTATGATCACGCAGCCGCACAGGTATGTCGAGCGCTTTGCCGGAGCGGGCGCAGACTATATCACCGTACATTACGAATCCGAGACGGACGAAAATATCTCCCGTTCGATCGAGCTCATCCATCGCTGCAATGCAAAGGCCGGGCTCTCGATAAAACCGGAGACCCCAGCCGCCGCGGTGCTCCCCTGGCTGAGCGAACTGGATCTTGTGCTGGTGATGACCGTGGAGCCCGGTTTCGGCGGTCAGCACCTGATCGAGGCCGAACTCGACAAGGTCCGGGCTCTGCGCGGGGAGATATCCCGCCGCCGCCTCAGCGTTGAGCTGGAGGTCGACGGAGGCGTCAACGCCAGGACCGCGGGGAGCTGTGCCCTCGCGGGTGCGGATATTCTCGTCGCGGGCAGCGCCGTGTTCGGCTCGGACGATATGGCCGGCGCCATCTCCGCTCTGCGGTGTCAGACGCCGATCACCGGATAAACGACGGCGTCCACATTCTATTACAGGAGGCTGTTTATGCCCGATATCAAAGAAGCTGTCAACATTGCCCTGAAAAGCGGTTTTACGCACGTGGGGGAACTGGACGTAAGCACACTGGAATTCTACCCCGAAGTCCGGGATATGTGCGCCGCCGACAAATGCCGCGCCTATAACAAAAACTGGGTCTGCCCCCCGGCTTGCGGCACGCTGGAAGAGTGCGAGAAGCGCGTACGCGCGTATAAGAAAGGCATCATCGTCCAGTCTGTCGGTGAGCTTGAAGATGAGTTTGATTTTGAGACGATCGAGGAGCTTGCGAAGCGGCACAGCCGAAATTTCCACGCCCTCGTACCGAAACTGCACGCAATTTTCGGCGATCTGCTGCCCATGAGCGCCGGCGAGTGCTCAAAGTGCGACTCATGCACATATCCGGACGCGCCCTGCCGCTTCCCTGAGTCCGCAACGTCTTCCATGGAGGCTTACGGCCTGTTTGTGAGCAAGGTCTGCGAGCTCAACGGCATGAAATACTACTACGGTAAAAACACTCTGGCATATACCAGCTGCATTCTTCTGAAAACGGAACAGGAGACCGATCAATGAGCGCGGAAGAATACACCGATCAATGGCTTGATGAACACTGCGGCGATATGCTCAACGACCTTGCGCGGCTGATCGCTATACCCAGCCAGAGAGGCGAGGCCTCCGAGGGCGCGCCGTTCGGACCGGGGCCTGCCGCCGCCCTCAAAGAAGCGGTAGCCATATGCAGGGAGCTCGGCTTGAGACCGAACGTGTACGGGGACTGTATCGCAACAGCGGATATAAACGAAAAAGTGAGCGGGCTCGATATAATCTGCCATCTGGACGTCGTGGGCACCGGCGAGGGCTGGGACAGCGACCCCTACACGATGGTCATAAAGGACGGCTGCGTGTTCGGCCGGGGTACGGCGGACGACAAGGGGCCCGCGATAGCTTCGCTTTACGCTTTGAAGGCAGTGGCCGAATCGGGCGCGCCGCTCAGAGCGGGAGCCCGCGTCATCCTGGGCACAAATGAAGAGAGCGGCATGCAGGATCTGCCGTTTTTCTACGATAACCCCGACGTCAGACCGGCGCCCTGCACGATATCCCCGGACACGCATTTCCCCGTCGTCAACGTGGAGAAGGGGCACTATCTGATGAGCGTAAGCAGGTCGTGGGGAGTCACGGACGCGCTGCCCCGGGTCGTGAGCGCGAGTTCGGGCGACACGTTCAACGTTATCCCCGCCGATGCGGGCGCCGTCGTGGCAGGCATCTCCCCGGGCGAGCTGCAGACCCTGTGCGCACCCGCCGCCGACACGCTCGGAGTTATGATCAGCTGCTCTGAAGCGCGAAACGGCGCTCAGATCAGCGTCAAAGGCGTCAGCTCGCATGCGGCTTATCCGGATGGGAGCAGAAACGCTCTTACAGCGCTGCTCGGGATACTTTCCGATCTCCCCCTCGCCGATTGCGACAGTACCGATGCGATAAGGCGCCTGAGCGGGATCTTCCCGTTCGGAGACAGCCGGGGAAAGGTGCTGGGCATCGCGCAGGAGGATGATATTTCGGGTCCTCTTACTCTGTCTTTTACTATACTGCGCCTGGATGAGAGCGGCGTGAGATGCACTCTTGACGGCAGGGTCCCCATCTGCGCGACCGAGGACAACTGCTGCAGGATCGCCGAAGAGCGCCTCGGAGCCGCGGGCTTTACTGTCGAAGGCCATATCGAACCGGCGCACCATACGCCCGCCGACAGCGAGTTTGTGCAGGCGCTGCTGCGCTGCTACGAGGCCGTTACGGGCAAAGAAGGCTTCTGCCAGTCAATGGGCGGAGGGACTTATGTGCACAACGTTGAGGGCGGTGTCGCTTTCGGAGCGGCTATGCCGGGCTATGACACGATGATGCACTCAGCGAACGAGCACATGCCCATAGGCGACCTGCTCGCCGCAGCGAAGATCTATGCCCGGTCCATCCTGGCCATCTGCTCATAATCGGGGCAGCAAAAAGCTTGCCAAAGAACACAATTGTTCTTTGACACGGACCGGAAAAACCTCGCCGCTGCGTTGAACTGTCAACGCAGCGGCATTTTTTACCTTCGGGTATCCCTGCCTGTGGATCAGGCCTGATTTTTATCGCCTTCAAGCAGGGCTTTGGCGCTTGCGGCCAGACCCGCCAGCCCCTGGATTTCTGAGGGAATGATTATTTTCGTCGCCTTGCCGTCCGCGACCTTGGCAAGCGCCTCAAGGGCCCTCAGCTTGATGACCTGATCGGTGGGATCAGCCTCGTTAATAAGCTTGATGCCTTCCGCGATGGCCTTCTGCACAAGCATGATAGCCTCCGCTTCACCGGTGGCTTCAAGTATCTTCGTCTGCTTCTCGGCGTCAGCGCGCAGTATGGCCGACTCCCTCTCGCCCTGCGCGACAAGGATCTTGCTCTGCTTTGTGCCCTCAGCCTGCAAAATAGCCTCCCTGCGCTCGCGTTCGGCTTTCATCTGCCTCTCCATTGCATCCTGGATCTCGCGGGGAGGCAGGATGTTCTTCAGTTCGACCCTGTTGACTTTGATGCCCCAGGGATCTGTCGCTTCATCGAGTATAAGGCGCATCCTTGAGTTGATCAGGTCGCGCGACGTCAGAGTCTCGTCAAGCTCGAGTTCGCCGATGATATTCCTCAGCGTCGTCGCCGCGAGGTTCTCGATTGCCGACATCGGCCGCTCGACACCGTAAGCGTAAAGCTTCGGGTCGGTGATCTGGAAAAAGAGCACCGTGTCTATCTGCATCGTGACGTTGTCTTTTGTTATCACCGGCTGCGGCACGAAATCCGCTACCTGCTCCTTCAGGGAGACGACTCTCGCGACTCTTTCTATAAACGGGATCTTGAAATGAAGACCAACCTCCCACACGGTATTGAAAGCGCCGAGCCTCTCGACGACATAGGCCTTCGACTGCTGAACGATACGGATATTTGCGACAATGATTATGAATACTATAACGGCGATTCCCACTAAGACATATTCCATTATCAGTTCCCTCCTTCTTGTTTGCCGATCTCGCTGACCGGCACCGGTTCGACCATGAGCTTTACGCCGTCTATCCTTATAACCCGAACGGTCTCCCCTTCCGCTATCTTCTCCCCGGTGACGGACCGGGCGGTCCACTCAACTCCGCTGATCTTCGCGCTGCCCACGCCCATGAGGTTGTCGATTGCCTCCGTCACGACCGCGACGCGCCCTATGTTCTTGTCGGCATTTGTAGGCGATTTTTTCGGGGCCAGTTTCTTTTTGACCAGCGGGCGGGTAAAGATCAGCATCAGCGCCGTCACGATTATGAAGAAGACGACCTGAAGCCAGATCTTCCCGTCGAAAAATGCGACAATGAGCGCGGCGAGCGCCCCCGCCGCAAACCAGATAGAGGTCAACTGTACCGTCAACGCTTCGATCGCCAGAAAGGCGACAAGCAAGCCGGCCCAAACGTAGATCTCCAAAGCGCCACAACCCCCTTTCCATAAATTATAAATCCGCCCCGGGCAGCTATCCGCCCTGTTTCAGGCGCTCGATCTGCTCGGCTATCCCGGGACGGCTCTCTTCCATCAACTCTTTCCAGTCACCGTCGTACTCGTAAGTTATCTCGTCCGCACACAGGGACCCCGCCGAGGCTATCCGCGAGGCATACCCCGACAGCAGGTCGAAATCCCTCTCGTAGCAATGGAACGAGTTTGCTCTGTGCGTGTAGCTCCCCATCTTTACGCCCAGCTCGCGCGAGATCCTCTCCTGGAGCATAATGAGCGCGAAAGCGTTCATGAACGTGGCTTTCACGCCGTCGTTCGAGCGAAAAAGCGTTTTACAGTGGAGGGCTCCTTCGCGCACGAGATACTGTATATGCTGAAGGCAGGCAGGCGAATCGTTGCCCTCTTCCGTGTCGTGCCGCCACTCGCGGATGTCAATCACAGCCCTGCGGCTGTAAGGATTGCGCCTGAGCTCGCCAAGGAGCCAGGGGAGCTGCTCCTTCATCCTGCTGTGATAAGTATATGCCCAATTGCCACGCTCTATCTCAAAATCCAGGACCCCTTCGAGCATCTCCTGCCTGTACTGCTCGAGCTCCCGGTAGCCTCCGATGAACAGCCTCGATATCATCGGTTCGGCCAGAGGTTCCTCAACGGACATCGTGAGCGATATCTCTTTCTGCCGGGTATCGTAATCGGGGCACGGTGAGATCAACCCCCGTTCATTAAGAGCAAGAAGCGCGCGATGATATGCTTCCGGCAAGGACACGCCCGAAACGAATACTTCCTGCATGTTAACCGCCCCCTTTGTCGTTATATGGCTATTATAGCATGGCGGCACCTTCATAACAAGGAATAATCTCACTCCGTGCCGAAACACAGCGCACGGGGACCCGCGGCGAGCGGATCCCCGTGTGAGCGTTTCAAAGAACAAATGTTCTTTGAAGCGGACCGGGGAAAGACCTCGCCGCCGCGGCGGCTCGAATGGGAGGCCATTCGACGCACATGTCGCCGGATGGCCTGGTATCGATCAGATTTCAGAAATCGGTCACGCACACGAAGCGCGATTTAAAAATCTCGCAGCTCAGCAAAAGGACGGTGGTCGCCGTGATATGCTTTTTCGAAAGACCGGCACGGGGACCCGCGGCGAGCGGATCCCCGTGTATTTACGTTGCCGGACTAACTCACGGACAGAATGCGCTGCCGTCAGTCAAGGTCGAATCAACCGGATACTGTCTGACGGATCACACCGGGTCGTCCAGGAACTTTTTCGCCAGGCGGAACACCTCAAACAGCTGCTTGTCGCGCTTTGCTTTGAGCTTGCCTATATCTACGCCTGTGTAATCATAAAAACCCTTGCCTGTTTTGACACCGAGGTTCCCCTCAGCGACGAGAGCTTCGAGCGTCTTCGGCAGCTCGTCGCCGTTTTCGGGCATCTTGTAGCTCTTGTTTTTATAGTTATTGGCCGTCATATCAAGGCCGCCGAAGTCCGCGCGTTTAAGCAGGCCCAGCACGACTGCGCGCGGTATAAAAGATGCCTTAGAAGCCAGGTCTATAGCCTCCGCGTCACAGTAGCCGTTATCCAGAAGATAGAAAACCTCGCGGTTCAGGCACTGCTGAAGGCGGTTGACGATATACCCCTGAATGAATTTCTTCATGAATACGGCGGTCTTTCCGCACTTTTTGAGCATCTGCATGGCGATGTCGGCAAATTCCTGCGGGGCTTGTTCGCTCTTGACGACCTCGACGAGAGGTATCAGCTCAGGAGGAGCATACCAGTGGCAAATGATCATCTGGGGGAGCAGTTTTTCCGGCACGATCTCAAAGATGTTCAGCGCCGAAGTGTTGGACGCGACTATGACGTCGTCCGGCACGAGCTCTGCGATCTGGGCGTAGAGCTCTTCTTTGGCCTGCCTGTTTTCAACGATCGTCTCCATGATGAAATCCGCGCCCTCGACCGCTTCGGCTACGGTGAGTTTGAAGTTGATGCGCGCATATATCTTGTCAACATCTTCCGGCGCTATCTCGCCTTCCTCGGCAAAAGTCCTGAGGCTCGCCGCCAGGGAGGCTTTCGCCTTCTCCCTTGTCGGCTCGCTCCTTGTCCACATTGTGACTTCGTACCCGCCGATCGCGTATGTCTGCGCGATGCCCGGGCCCATGGTGCCCGCGCCCAGAACGGCGATCTTTTTAATGTCGTTGATAGTTTTCATAGCTTTCCTCTTCTTTCTGTGAATCCGGGGGTAATGCTCCGGACGCATCCCGCCGCGATACGGACATCGCTCCGGCCCTATATGAAAGGGGCCCACAAGGCGGCCCCTTTCACGTTACCCCCGCCAGGCCAGTGCTCTTGGGAGTATTCGGTACGAAAAACGCTCCGGATTTTAGAACGAACCCTCTTCCCAGGCGACGAGGCGCACAAAGCCGCCGTCGGCCATCTCGCAGCGGAACGGGAATGCCGCAATCGTCATGCGCCTTCCGGTGACATCGTCGATGTCTCCGCCCGCGTTTTCGATAGTGCAAACGCCGTGCTGCATGAAGATGCGGTGGCAGGGCTCGTAATCCGGGAATTTCAGCGCCGCGTCCTTGCCTGTCGCCAGCTTATAGGCCTTGTCGAGCCAGGGCATCTGCTCGGCGAGCGGGTAGTGCCACAGCGGAGCGTCGGTAGCGCCCCAGGTTCCGGTTATACCCTTGATATGCTTTACGTCGGTGAGATAGTGGGCGAGCTCGGGCCCCATGCCGGGGTAATAGTTGTAGTACTTGTCGTTGTTCTTCCTCCAAAGATGGTGGAAGCCCGTATTGACGACAACCCAGTCGTTCTCGCGGATCTCAAGGCCGTCTTTCGCTGCCGCGGCTTCAAGCTCGTCGGGCATTATGATGTGCCAGATATCCTCGGGCATCTTGGCGGGATCGCCGTCGGCGGCGTTCCATTTCGCCTCGAACTCGTCAAAGAGGTAGCGCATGTCGATTATTACGCCTGAGCCGATGCAGCGGCAGAGAGGGATCTCGGCAAACGTGTAGCCGTTACGCGCGCGGTCGACCTCTTCCTCGTGGAGAACGTGATTCGGAGCATCCATATGGGTGCCGGCATGGAGAGTTCCGGTATAGGTCATGGTTCTCTTGTGGAATCTGCCGAGGTACTGTCCGCGGGGGAAAATAAGATCCTGCCGCGCGCCCGGGAAGGGCCAGAGCGGGGTGTCGACGCCCCAGGGCTGGGACAAGTCGTAGATCTTCGTCATCTTGCTGTCGTCAAGATACATCTTGCAGTCTTTGAGCGGCATGTACGCCATTGTATTTACCTCCGTTTATTGATGATAATTTCATTTTTTCTCACTGTGCGCGTGGAATTTCGGCTTTATTGTTGAAGGTTCCTCCCGCTTTGCATTATAATGATGTATTGGCAGGCCGTTTTCCGGGACGGTCACGGTCATTACGCCGCATGGAGCGTCCTATCCGGCGATACAGGAGGTGGTGCTGTGAAATATAAGATAGGCGAAGTCGCAAACGTGCTCGGCATATCGCCGGACCTGCTGCGTTACTATGAAAAGAAAGGCGTCGTCAGGCCTCAGAAGGGCATACACAACGATTATCGGTATTACGACGCCTGGGATATCAACTTTCTGACGGATTGCCTGTGGTTCAAGAACTTCGGCTTCTCCATAGAGCAGATATCGGATATGGTGCGCAGCTACACAGCCTCGGATATAACCGAAATGTTCAGCTCGAAAGAGGAGGAACTGCGCGCGGTCATCAGGCGCTGCGAGCTTCTTATCCGAAGATCGTCCGAATACAGAAGCGGCGTTGAACGGATGGAACTGCTCGGGCAGTGCGACGTTTCGATGAGCCCGTCAGGTATATGTTATCTGAACCGTTACGGGGACGAGTATCCCGACAACGAAGAGAACGCCCCTCTGGCCAGAAAATGGCTGGAGCTGATGCCCTACTGCCACCGCTATTTTGAGTTCAGCGAGAGCGCGCTCCGTGGTGAGGACCCTGCCGGATACCGCTGGGGCTACTTTCTCTCAAGCGATTACGTGAGCGAACTCGGTGTAGAGGCCGTGGCTCCCATGGCTCAGCTCGAATCCGTCAAGAGCATCCACACAGTATGCAAAAGCTCCGGAAAGGGAAAATTCAGCGCCGGAATGCTCGATCACGCCATGCGCTTCTCCGCGGAGAACGGCCATTCCGTCGCGGGCCCGGCCCGCGGCACGCTTCTGGCGAGCGTCAGCGAAAACGGGGAGCTCACGGGCTACTTTGAAGTCTGGATCCCGGTTCGCTGAAACCGCATCGATCTTTGGCAGGGACCGCAGCAGCGTGCGGTCCCTGTTTTTTATTCTCAGCCTATGGCGGTGAGTCCGCCGTCGGGATAGATGATATTTCCGGTCACGAAGTCGGACGCCGGGCAGCAGAGGAACACTGCGGCGCCGACGCTGTCTTCCGGTGTCGCCATTCTGCGCATCGGGATACCCGCACCCTGCTGTTTGAGGTATGTGTCAACGTCCACCCCTGCATCGGCAGCGCGTTTTTCAAATATCGATACCATCATCGGCGTCGCGGTGATGTTCGGGCCGATTGCGTTGACCGTAATGCCGAAGGGGCCGAACTCCGAGGCGAGCTGCTTTGTAAGCATGTCCACTGCGCCCTTTGTCGTGCAGTAACCCGCGTTGCCCGGAGTCTTGGTCGCTATCTTGCCGCGGACGGAAGAGAGGTTTACGATCTTGCCGTAGCCGTTTGAAGCCATATGCTTTCCGAATACCTTGCAGGTATTCATGACCGACACCACGTTCGCGGTGAGCATCTCCGAAAACGCGGACATGTCGAACTCCAGCGCGTCCATCTTCTTGTTGAAGCCCTGGGCGTTGACAAGGATGTCCACTTTTCCGAGGGCTTTTACAGCCTCGGCAAGCAGGTTCTCGACCTGCGATTCGACGATGGCGTCAGCCGCCGCGTAGAATACCTCCGCTCCGCAGGCTTCCTTTATTTCCGCTGCGGCCTTCTTCAGGGATTCCTCTTTTCTGCTGGAGATCATAACCTTCGCCCCGGTCTGGCACAAACCCTGCGCTATCGCCTGCCCGAGTCCTCCGGCGCCGCCTATCACGACGGCTGTCTTGCCGGTGAGATCAAACATTTTGTTCACGATATTTCCACTCCTTCATAACGATTTCTGTTGATACTGTCTCAGTTCACAGGCACTTTCTTGTGATGCCCAGTATCTCGCGGGCTTCCTGAGCGGTCGCGATCTCGCGGCCCGCCAGCTTGGACAGGACGACGGCGCGCTCAACGAGCATGACGTTCGTAGCGATGATCTTCTTTCCGTTTTCGTACCCGTATACGACGTTATCCTCAAGGCCGACACGCAGGCCGTCACAGCCGAGCGCGAGGCCGGCCAGCATCATGGGCATATGCGCTTTGCCTATGCCGGAGACCGACCATGTGGCGCCCTCGGGCAGTTTGCCGGCTATGAACGCCAGATCCGTTGCCGTGCCCGCCATCGAGCCGCCGACTCCCATAATGAACTGGATGTGGGGCGGCTTGGGAATATTCCACTTGTTCACGTAGTACATGACGCTGTCTATGTGCCCCGTGTCAAACACTTCGAATTCCGGCTTGATGTCCTCTTCGACCACGACCTGGGACAGCTTGTTGAGGAAGCGGGGGCTGTTTTCAAAGATATAGCTGTTCGCCCAGTTGAGCGTGTTGGGATCGAATGAGCACATCTCGGGCTTGATGGCACTGAGGTGCTGCAGGCGCTTGTAATCCTCGTACTCCCCGCCGGAGGTCGTCAGGTTCATGATGATGTCGACGCCGGCCTCGTTACAATACTTGCGGCACAGCTCGACAGTCTCGGTGAATTTCTCGAGGCTCATCGACTTGTAGCCGATCTGCATGACTCCGTCTACTTCCTTATCCTCGCGCACATGGATGTGGGCGATGGACGCGCCGGCCTTAGCGACTTCGACAACCTGGCGGGCGATCTCCTCGGGGGTGTATGGGACGGTAGGCGCCACTTCTTTTTTCGTGCCCGCACCGCACATGCATGCCTGGATGATGATCTTGTTACTCTTTGCCATTTGATTTACTCCTTTCAGAATAAAACATACTGATTCTGATTAATATCGCGGTATCGATAGCGAAGTCGTTATTCGCACATCTCAATAACGGTGGCCTGGCCCATTCCGCCTGCTATGCACAGGGTCGCGAGACCGTACTTGAGGCCGCGGCGCTTCATTTCGTACATAAGCGATACTATCAACCTGCACCCCGTCGAGCCCACGGGATGGCCGAGGGCAATAGCGCCGCCGTTCACGTTTATAATGTCCATTTTGTCTTCCCAGCCTAGGAGCTTGATGCAGCCCAGGGCCTGCGCCGCAAACGCCTCGTTGAGCTCTATGAGCTGAATGTCTTCCATCGTCAGCCCCGCGTCCTTGAGCGCCTTTGGCACCGCTACAACGGGCCCCAGACCCATGACCCGGGGGTCGACAGCCGCCGTGCTCATGCCGATTATCCTGCATATCGGCTTGAATCCCAGCTCTTTGGCCTTCTCCTCGCTCATGAGCAGCACGGCGGAAGCTCCGTCGTTCCGCCCGGAGGACGACCCGGCCGTGACGGTGCCGGTCAGCTCGGAAGAATTGTAGAGGCGGTCTTTTTCGTCGTGCCTGATATTGAAGCAGGGTTTCAGCTTCGCCATCTTCTCCGGATTTGTGGTCCTGTTGGGAAACTCGTCGGTATCGAAGATTAAGGGCTCCTTGTTCTTTCCCTGCGGGACGGTTAT
>JAAYAR010000155.1 GCA_012719235.1 Clostridiales bacterium | reverse complement strand
TATAACCCCAGCTTTTGGAGAATATCCCGCAGGGCGGCTTTTACGGGGCTGTCCTCCGGAACGTCAGAGCTGGGTTTTCCGTCGGCGTCGTAGCGGTAGATATTGTCGTCCTGAGGCAGGACGCCGATGAGCTCGAGATTCTGCCTGGCGATCTCTTCGAGAATACCCTCGTCAAGCTTGCCGCCGGGCGCTCTGTTGACAATCAGCTTCGTAACACCGGGTCTCAGCTTCATGTCCTCCACCATTGCTGCGATACGGCCCACGGCCTGAACGCCGCGGCGGGAAGCGTCGCTGACCAGCAGCAGCTTGTCTATATGCGGGAGGATCCCCCGGCTGATGTGCTCCAGGCCCGCCTCGTTGTCCACGACCATGTAGCGGTAGCCGTTTTTGTACTTGTCAATCTGCGCTTTAAGTACGCCGTTGATATAGCAGTAGCAGCCGGCGCCCTGGGTCCGCCCCATGACCAGCAGGTCGTAGTTGTCCTCCTCCACAAGAGCATCGCTGAACATGAGCTCCGTGTACTCCTGCTTTGTCATCCCTGTGGGAATCTCATCTTCAACGGAGTCCTTGTACTGCATCTTTTCGCGGATCTCCCCCAGCGTCGTCGGGAGTTCAACGCCGAGGACCTCGTTTAAGTTGGAATTCGGATCGGCGTCGACGGCCAGCACCGGCCCTTTTCCGGTTTTCCCGAAATAATCGATGATGAGACCGCAGACTGTTGTTTTTCCTGTGCCGCCTTTTCCTGCGACGGCTATTGTAATAGGCGCCATGAATTGCTCTCCGGTTTCTTTAAATTCATATCTTCCCTGTTTGCATCAGGTGTTGTCTGTTTCAATAATTACTTTTCCGTTGACGAGGTCGGCCGAAAGGAGCCGGCCGGTAATACGGGTGTCGTTTTCCAGCAGATCGGTAAAGACAATACTGTCTCCGTCAAACCCGATTCTTTGGATATTATTTAAAAGCAGCTTCTCGGATGCCCCCGCTTTTTCATAGACCTTTGACAGACACATTCTGCATCAACCTCCTTGTTTCAGGCTCTGCAGCAATGCGTCAAGCCGGGCGTTGACGCGTGAGAGCTCGGCAATACAGGAAGCCGCCTCGTCGGCTGCGCCGTCCAGTCCCAAATGCTGCAGGCTATGGACAAAATTTAAAAGTTCCTCCTCGTGGTGCGCGTTATGGCTGAGCGTATATTGCAGGAACGCCGCAGCCTCCTCCCTGCTCTTCAAAAGCCCTTCGTGGCTGTGGGTGTGAGCATTCCCGTGATTATGATCGTGCGTATGCCCGTGATCATGGTTATCAACATGGCTGTGATCGTGGTCGTGGTGGTCATGAGTGTGCATGGATGATTCCTCCTCTTCGTTGTTATCGGCATCGGGGTGTTGTCTCTTTTTTGAAACCCCGTAAGGATTTGCAAATATACATAATATTATTCATGATCTCGTTGGAACTACGGCGATCTGTGACCATTTCGTACTTTGATCAATGTCTGCCGAACAATCAAGAATCCCTTGCAGCGCAAAACACAAGGGCCTGTCTGCGGTAATATCAGGTGCACAATAAACGATGAAAAACGGGTCAAACCTTGCACCAGGATCTGCCAATATGCCGGCAATGTCCGTACCGGTATCGAATCTCCGCAAGATCCGGCGTACCCTTTTGCACCTTCTTATGTATTTGTTTGCGATCTCCCGTCCCAAAGACAAGTTCGCTTTATGTAGTCATTAGTTAATTATAAAACATATAATTACAGTGTCAATATTTATTATAAATAATGAAACATCTCCGCCAAAATGCAGAAAAAATTCCATAAAGCTGCAAAGTGTTTGTAAGTGTGTCGTCAACCCCCAACATGCCGCCACTATGACACCTCTGTCTCTTGACTAATCAAAGTGG
>JAAYAR010000019.1 GCA_012719235.1 Clostridiales bacterium | reverse complement strand
GTCAGCACCCCGTGTTTTTTGAAATATCGAGGATTGTTTTTAATTATACACGACGCTGCTTCAGCTGTCCTGGTAATTTCTTCTCATAAACAGCTTTCTGCCTGAACTCCGATACAATTGCTCTTGACAACCCACAATATTTTGCTATAATATTTTTTGCACTTGAGGTGCGGGAGTGACTCAGTGGTAGAGTGTCACCTTGCCAAGGTGAAAGTCGCGAGTTCGAATCTCGTCTTCCGCTCCATACGGAGTCAGGATCATTGTCCTGACTCCGCTTTTTTCGCTTTCCCCCGATTTCCGGGGCGGAAGGAGCAGAACACGCTCCTTCCGCCCTTTTGTCTTTTAATGTAAGCGCCGGCTCGCCGGAGCGGCTCCGGTTCCGCGCAGCCTCTTGCGCCACTATGCACGGCATGTGAGCGGAATGTCTCCCGCTTGGATATTCGGGAAGATTATAAACAAAATATTATGAATATTTTCGTATATACGCACAATTAAAGGACAATAAAAAACATGAGGCACATCCTTGAAATTCCGCTCGAAAAAGGCGGGCCATCAACGGGTGTGCATCACCGGCTCTTACGCCCGCAATACCTCTTGCCGGAACATATCACAATCCCGGGATGACGCCCGTAAAAAAGTTAACATAAATATCCTGTAAACTGAAATTATGTATTGATTTTTCGGAATTATCACTCTATACTTGTCCATGTGGTGTGAAGTGGTGATTTGTGGGTAATCCGCTGTCTACCGCGCAGGACAGAACAATGCGGGGGGGTGCGCTAAATGATCGGCCAGTACCAGCACAGTCTGGATGCAAAGGGCAGGCTCTTTATCCCCGCGCGCCTTCGCGAAGAACTCGGCAGCCCGTTTTATGTCACTATCGGCATGGACCGGTATAAATATTTATCCGTTTTTTCCGAAGCTAGCTGGAAGAACTTCACCGACCGCGTCTCATCGCTGCCCTACTCTAAGGCAGCGCAGATACGCCTGATCTGTGCCAATGCGATCTGCTGTGAACCCGACGCCCAAGGTAGGATCCTGATCCCCCAAAAACTTCGGGATTACGCCGAGCTCAGCAAGGAGATAGTTGTCCTGGGCGTCATCAGCCGGTGCGAAATATGGTCGGCGGAGAACTGGCGCGCCAATGAGGAAGAAAATCTGCGGCCCGACCTAATAGCGCACATGATCGAAACGCTGGAAATTTGACATGGAACATGCTCCTGTTCTGCTTAAAGAGAGCATTGACGCGCTTGACGTTCGTCCGGACGGCATCTATGTGGACTGTACGTTCGGCCGCGGCGGCCATTCGAAAAAGATCCTGGAACAGCTTACGACAGGGCGTCTGATCGCCCTGGACCGGGATGTTGAAGCGATCAGGGCCTCCGAACCGCTGAGCAGGATATACGGCTCACGGTTTACGGCCGTACACAGTGAGTTCAGCAGGATAAAAGACGTCCTGTCACAACTGGGGATACTGTCGGTCGACGGCGTTTTATTTGATCTCGGGGTCTCCTCCCCTCAGCTGGACGAAACGGAACGGGGCTTTTCCTACAATCTGGACGCGCCGCTGGATATGCGTATGGATCAGACCCAGAGCCTGACGGCATACGACGTTGTGAATGACAGCGATTACGAGCAGCTGAAGCAAATCCTCTACGATTTCGGCGAGGAGCGCTACGCGCCGCTGATAGCGAAAGCCATTGTCCGCGCGCGGGAACAGAAGGCTGTCGAAAGGACATCGGAGCTGGCTCGTATCATAAAAAAAGCACTGCCGGCTCACGCCCTCAGGGAAAAACAGCACCCGGCGAAAAGAAGTTTCCAGGCTATCCGCATCGCCGTCAACAGCGAACTGCATCTGCTCAGGGAAGGTCTTGCCTCAGCTATCGATCTTCTTGCTCCCGGCGGCAAAATAGCCGTAATTACGTTCCACTCCCTTGAAGACAGGATCGTCAAGAACATGTTCAAGGAGGCCGGAACAGGCTGTATCTGCCCGAAGTCACTACCGGTCTGCGTCTGCGGCAGAGTGCCCGTTCTGTCCGTGACAGGCAAGCCCGTAACGCCCGGTGAAGAGGAGATCGCGGGCAATCCCCGCTCCCGAAGTGCCAGACTGCGAGTTGCAAAAAAGCTTTAAAAAAGGAGTCTGCCGTGGCGGCTTTTACAATTGAGAGGATCGATCCGTCAAAACTGAACGACTCCGGCGTGTTTGTGCCCGTATACACGGGGAACGCCGTCCCCGCTGCGCGCCCCCGCATTGCGGAGGAACCGCAGCATGAGCCGCAAAAAGAGCGGCGGATACAGCTCGATCAGGCGGTGCGCCCGGGCGTCCCTCTTTTTGAGATTTTTGCATTACTTGTAACTTTTGCCCTTGTTTTATCGCTGATATTCAGTTACGTTAGGCTTAATGAGATCTCCAACGACACCGCCGAGCTGAGAAGCCAGCTTCTTTCTCTTAAGGAGGAGGAGAAGAACCTCCGCAACAGGTTCCACGCCTCGTACGATCTGAAGGAAGTGGAGAATCAGGCTATAAATGATTTCGGTATGACGACCCCGGACAGTTCACAGATAGTCTACCTCAATCTGCCCAGAGAAGACAAGGCGGAAGTTCTCTATAACGACAACTTCATCAAAACGCTTTTTCACAGCATAGCGAGAGCCTTCACGATAGCACTGGAATATTTTAAATAGAGCAGGTCATAGAGTGTAAAGCAGCGGGCGCATGCATGTACCGGGCGCCCGTTCTTGTCATTAAAGCGTATCCGCGCTCGCCCGGCTTGCACAGCTTCCTTAAACAACCGCGGTGTGTTCGCGTACGGCAAATCTTAAACCACTTTGCATGTCGAAATCACCGTTCTCCGGATGATTTCCTGCCGGCGGTTAAGCAATTTCAGCCGGCGCTCTCGCGCCGCGCTCCTTATATTATCGGAGGTTGAAATTGGAAACCTATCCAAACAGAAAAAAGGGCGGAAGAAGCGATTTCAGAGCCTCACAGACGGTTTTAAAGCGCATACTTGTCGTCATGCTGATCTGCGGCATTTTGTTCTTCGTCCCGCTTATCGTGCAGCTGTATAAGGTGCAGATCGTCAATCACGGGAAATATGAAGCGATGGCGATAGACCAGCAGACTCTTGAGTATTCGCTGACCGCTTCCCGGGGCACGATCTATGACCGGAATAAAAAGATACTTGCGTACAGCGCTTCCGCCGAGAAGATCTTTCTGTCGCCTCTGGAAATAGCAGAACACGACCAGGATATCGACCTCATTGCGACAAAGCTTTCCGAGATCCTGGGAGCAGACTACGACAGCATAGTCAGTAAAGCGAAAAAAACCTACTCCCAGTATGAGGTCGTCGCAAACAAAGTAGACCAGAGCGTCGCCGATGAGGTGCGCAGGTTTATCAGCGACTACGACATCTACGGCATTCATATGGAGGAGACGTCAAAACGGTACTACCCCTACTCCAGCCTCGCCGCGCAGGTGATAGGCTTTGTGGGCACGGACAATTACGGCCTTTCCGGCATCGAGGCCGCTTATGACGATACCCTCAACGGAACGGACGGCCTGATCGTGACCGCAAAAGACGGCCACGGAAGAGAGATGCTTTTCCGGTATGAACAGTATTTTGACGCCGAGGACGGAAACAGCCTTGTGCTCACTCTGGACAGCGCCATCCAGTTCTATCTTGAAAAGAACCTTGCATCCGCCGTTGAGGATTTTGACGTATTGAACGGCGCTTTCGGCCTTGTGATGGATGTAAACACGGGCGAAGTGCTGGGTATGGCTTCGCTGAAAAGCTTCGACCCCAACAAGCCGAACGAGATCGGCGACCAGAAGGTGCGCGATTTCCTGAACGAGCTCAAGGAGGTCGGCAACGAAGAGTACCCGTCCCTCCTCGTTCAGGCTCAGTACAATCAGTGGCGCAACCGTGTTGTCAACGACACGTATGAGCCGGGTTCAACGTTTAAATCCATAACTATGGCTATAGCGCTTGAAGAGAACATCGTCAGCCTGAGCGACGGGTACTTCTGCAGCGGCTCTACCGGCAGCATGTATATCGGCGGCCGCGACGAGCCGATCACGTGCTGGAAAAAGGCCGGCCACGGCCAACAGACGCTGGCGCAAACACTGGCGAACTCATGCAACCCGGCTTTCGCTACCTACGCCCTCCGGATCGGCGGGGAGAAGTTCTATGATTACCTTGAAGCGTTCGGCTTTTTTGACGAGACGGACATCGATCTTCCGGGAGAGTCCGGCAGCATATTCTGGCCGGACACAAAATCTTTCGTCAGCTCGGAAATAGGGCAGGCTTCGCTGGCGGTCGGCTCGTTCGGCCAGACGTTCAAGATCACGCCCATTCAGCTCGCCACGGCTTACTGCAGCATCGTAAACGGCGGATACCTGCTGAAACCATACCTTATCAAGCAGGTCCTCGACTCTGACGGCAACGTGATTCAGGACAACACGCCGACCGTCGTCAGGCAGGTCATAAGCGAACAGACGTCAAAGACCATGCGCGAAATGCTGGAACTCGTCGTCTCCGGCGGCTCCGGCAAGAACGCGCAGCTCTCGGGCTACAGGATCGGGGGAAAGACCGGAACTTCCGAAAAGATTGATCAGGCCACGGATGACCTCATGGTCTCCTTTTACGGAATCGCTCCGATAGACAATCCTCAGATCGTTGTGGCAATAATCCTCGACACTCCCAGCAAAGCGACCGGACTCTATATAAGCGGCGGAATTATGGCGGCACCCGTCGCAAGCAGCCTCTTTGCGGACATTCTCCCCTACCTGGGCCTGGACCCCTCCTACACCGAGACGGAGCTCGCAACAAAAGATATCGTTGTCCCCGACCTTATCGGGAAGTCTCTCGATGACGCCAGAGCGGCCCTGGACAACAAGTTTTCTGTCAGGATCGTCGGAAACGGCGAGTTCGTGACCGCACAAACGCCAAACGCTTTAAGCGAAATACCGGCAGGCTCGACAGTCATAGTCTATCTGGGCGAGCAAAAAGACACAAGGACTGTTGAAATGCCTAACCTGGTGGGCTGGACTGCAGCGCGGGTAAAGGCCGAACTCACGTATCTCGGGCTGTATATGCATAAAACGGGAAACATCAACACGGATCTGCCCACCGTCGTCGCCTGCCGCCAAAGTGTTGCGGCGGGCAAAGAGGTGGAGGTCGGGACGGTCATCGAGGTGCAGTTCTCCGACACGAACGTCGGCGACCGGTAGGCCTCTTTACACCGCCTGAGCGTACAAGATTATTACAGGAGGCAGTAATGACTCTGCGCGATCTGCTTAAAGGCATAGACATCCTTGCCGCGAATACCGACCTGGACGCCGAGGTAAACTGTCCTCGTTACGATTCCAGAGCCGTCACTCCCAATGACGTATTCGTGGCGATCCCCGGCTTTGAGCTAGACGGCACCTCGTTTATTCCGGACGCGATGGCAAAGGGTGCCGCCGCATGTGTCGTTCAGTCGGGTGCGCCCGAGGGAGTCCCGTACGTTCTGGTCGGATCGGCAAGGTCCGCCCTGGCTCTGATGTCGGCCAACTACTTCGGCCGCCCAGCAGAGCGCTTAAAAGTCATCGGTGTCACCGGCACAAACGGAAAAACGACTACGACGTATCTTCTCAAATCCGTCCTTGAGATCGCGCTCGGGGCAAAAGTGGGGCTTATCGGTACTCTCGGCAACCTGATAGGCGGTGAGGAACTGCCCTCAGACCGCACGACACCCGAGAGCTTTGATCTGCAGCAGCTCTTTTCGCGAATGACCCGGGCCGGCTGCGAGTACGCGGTAATGGAAGTAAGTTCACACGCTCTTGCGCTTGACCGCGTAGCCTCTATCCCGTTTGAGGCCGGTATCTTCACGAATCTGACTCAGGATCATCTGGACTTCCACAAAACCATGCAGAATTATCTGGAGGCGAAATCCCTCCTTTTCTCCATGTGCAAGGCCGGTATCATCAACGCGGACGACCCGGCCTGCGAATACCTCCTTTCGCACTCCTCAAGCAGGAATGTCACTTTCTCCCCGTCGGGCGGTCCCGCCGACTACAGGGCGGTATCCTCCGACCTGAATTCCGGCGGTGTCAGATATCTTGCAGAGACCCCGCGCGGTTCTGCGTGGACACAGGTAAAAATACCCGCCTCGTTTACTATCGAAAACTCTCTTGCGGTGATAGCGTGCTGCTGCGAGCTGGGTGTGCCGCTTGACAGGGTCGTTTCCGCTCTGGGCATCGCGAAAGGCGTTCCCGGCCGCGTGGAGGTCGTTCCGGGCGCGCTTGACTTCACCGTGCTGATAGACTATGCGCATACGCCGGACGCGCTTGAAAACATACTGACAGCCGCGCGCAAGGTCACATCGGGAAGGGTGACCGTGCTTTTCGGCTGCGGAGGCGACCGTGACAAAACGAAGCGGCCCATCATGGGCGATATCGGAGTGCGGTTGTCGGATTACGCTTATATCACGTCCGACAATCCCCGCACCGAGGACCCTCAGGCGATTATCGATGATATCCTTGCGGGCGTTCATGCCCCGCCGGATCGATACACGGTCATATGCAATCGGCGCGAGGCGATCAAAAGGGCCGTATGCGAGGCCCGCGCCGGCGATGTCCTGATCCTTGCCGGAAAAGGACATGAGACATATCAGATTCTCGGAAAGGAAAAGACGCACCTGGACGAGCGCGAGGAAGTATCGGCCGCGCTTGAACTGCGGTATAAAAAACATGGAACAGATGTTTCTGTCTGAACTCGCTTCGTTTTGCGGGGGCGCTCTTATCGGTCCCGACATCCCTGTACAAGGAGTGTCGACGGACACGCGATGCCTGAAGAGCGGAGACCTGTTTATCCCGCTTGTCGGCGAACGCTTTGACGCCCACAGGTTCCTTAACGAGGCTGCGCGCGAATGCGCCGCCGTACTCAGCGCCGAAGACGTGTCGCTCCCCGTCCCGGTCATCCGCGTTGCCGACACCGGTGCTGCTCTTCTGGAGATAGCCGCAGGTTACCGCAGGCAGTTCAATCTCCCTCTTGTCGGCATAACGGGAAGTACGGGAAAAACTACTACTAAGGAACTGACGTACGGCATTTTGTCCCGGAAATATAACACGGTGCGGACACAGGGCAATTACAACAACCACATCGGCGTCCCTCTGACGATCCTGAACATCGAAAAGGCGACACAGGCCGCCGTGGTGGAGATGGGCATGAACCACTTCGGAGAGATCTCCAGGCTTACAAAAGCGGCGTGTCCCACATGCGCGGCGATCACAAACGTCGGCTCCATGCATCTCGAGTTTCTCGGCACGAGGGAGGGTATCCTGCAGGCCAAAACAGAGATATTCGAAGGGCTCCCCCCCGACGGCGAGGCGATACTGAACGCCGACAACGATCTGCTCCGGGAGCTTAAAGGGAAACTCGAGCGCCCCGTGGTTTGGTTTGGCATAGAAGACCCCGGCTGCGACTTTCGCGCTCTCGACATACGTTCAGACGATCAAAAAACGCATTTTACATTGATTTCTCCTGAAGGGCAGATCCCCGTAATACTGCCCGCTGTCGGACTTCATAACGTCTATAATGCGCTTGCGGCGGCCGCAGCCGCATCATGCTGCGGATCGTCTTTGAGTGATATGGCCGCAGGCATTGCGGCGTTTGAAAATACCGGCAGCCGCCAGAAAATCTTCAGGATCGGAGAATACACCATTATCGACGACTGCTATAACGCGGGCCCGGACTCGGTGGCGGCGGCACTGGGCGTGCTTGTGCTGACAGCAAAGAACCGACGGATAGCCGTGCTCGGTTCCATGCTTGAACTCGGGGATTATTCCGAGCTGATGCACCTCAAGACAGTCGAGCGTGCGAGGGCGGTCTGCGATCTTCTGTTCCTGTACGGCGACGAGATGCGCCCCGCCGCGCGAGAGCACGAGCACTATTCAACTCACCGCGCTCTTGCGGAAGCCCTGTCGGCCGCGGTGCGGCCCGGCGACACCATCCTATTCAAAGGCAGCCGGGGCATGCATATGGAGGAGGCCCTGTCGATGTTTATGGAGTACGGCCAATGATTAACACCCTGTCTTTTCTGATATCTTTCGCTGTCTCGGCTTTGACGGGTCTGTGGCTCATTCCGTTTTTACGGAAACTGAAAGCGGGCCAGCAGATCCGCGAGGTGGGCCCAAAGTGGCACTTGAGCAAACAGGGAACGCCAACGATGGGAGGCCTTATGTTCGTCGCAGGCATCGTCGTTTCAGTCATTATCACCGGCTGGAATCCGATGCGAAAAGGCGAATACACACATGTCATCGTTCTCGGTCTCGCCGTTTTTTACGGTCTGATAGGCTTTTTTGACGACCTGACAAAGGTCCGCAACAAACGAAATCTGGGGCTCACGGCTATACAAAAGCTTGTTTTGCAGGTCGTGGCCGCCGCTGCGTTTCTGGCCGCGCTGCGCTATGCCGGCATCCTTGAGAACACGCTGTTCATTCCGTTTTTCAACGTTACATACACTGTGCCCTGGGTCATATATCTCATACTGGCGTTGTTCATAATCGTAGGCGGAGTCAATGCCGTGAATCTGACGGACGGCGTCGACGGCCTCGCCGCGGGGGTCACGGTACCCGTAGCGGCTTTCTTCACCGCCGCCGCTCTGCGATTCGGCAACAGCGAAATAAGTCTATTCTCCGCCTCTCTGGCCGGAGCGCTCGTCGGTTTTTTGCTTTATAATTTTCACCCCGCGAAGATCTTCATGGGGGACACCGGATCTTTGTTTCTGGGAGGCGCGGTATGCGCATGCGCGTTCGCGCTCAACATACCACTCATAATCATACCCGCGGGCATCATATATATATTGGAGACCCTGTCCGATATCGTGCAGGTCATCTATTTCAAGTTCTCCCATGGCAAGCGCGTATTCCTCATGGCTCCGTATCACCACCACCTGGAGATGAAAGGGTGGAAAGAGGTCAGGATTGTCGGAGTCTTCGTACTTATAACTGTCATAGGCTGCGTTTTGGCATATCTGACATTAATATAGGCGCATCAGACGATGCGGCGGCTCCGCGGGGAGGTGGGAAATATGGATAAGAGAGTTGGACTGCTCCGGACTGCGCCCGATAGAATGCGCATATTTGCCCGGGGTCACCTCGACACGACTTTCCTTGTCCTTACACTGACGCTCGTCGCATTCGGCCTTGTGATACTTTTTTCCGCATCTTACGCAACCTCTTACTACGAGAGCGGCCGAAGCACATTTTATATTTTCCGCCAGGCCCTTTTCGCGGCCATGGGCATTGTCATTATGTTTATCGTATCAAAATTCAATTATCAGTTCTTCCGCGCGCTCGCTTTCCCCTCGCTTGCTTTATCCATCGTTCTTCTTATACTTGTACTGATCATCGGTGTCGAAAGGAACGGAGCCAAAAGATGGATCGATCTGGGCATAACCGAATTTGAACCTTCCGAGATCGCCAAGCTCGCGGTCATTCTGTCCTTTGCGGCGATGATCTCAATGTTCAGGGACCGGATGAAAACCTTCAGGTACGGCCTTCTGCCTTTCCTCGTCATCCTCGCCGTCATTTCGCTGCTCCTGTCAAGACAGCCCCATTACTCGGGCGCGATAATCATCGTGGTCTTGGGCGCGGTCATGCTCTTCATGGGCGGTGTACATTGGGGATGGTTCGTGTGCGGTTTCGGCGTCCTCGGGGCCGCAGGCTATTTCGCGGCGACAAAGATGGATTATATTATGGAGCGCGTCGCGGTATGGAGGGACCCCTGGCTTGACGCGCTCGACACGGGCTGGCAGACGATCCAGTCGCTCTACGCGCTGGGGACGGGAGGGCTTCTCGGCCTCGGCCTGGGCAACAGCCGCCAGAAATTTTTCTACTTGCCGGAGGAATCGAACGACTATATCTTTTCTATCGCCTGCGAGGAGCTCGGGTTCGTCGGCGGTTTTGTAATTTTACTGCTTTTTGCCCTTTTGGTAATACGCGGTTTCTGGCTGGCCCTGCATGCGAAGGACCGTTTCGGCTCACTGATCGCTGCCGGCATCAGCACTCTTCTCGCTTTGCAGGTCTTCCTGAACATCGCCGTTTGCACGAATCTTATACCCGTGACAGGTATCTCCCTTCCCTTCTTCAGCTACGGCGGCACCGCGCTGATCCTGCAGCTCACGGAAATGGGGATAATCCTGTCTGTCTCCAGACAAAACAGGGAACAGACCGAGTAGCATAATCCGCTTTGAAAGCGGGAGGCCGGTTTCCGCAACCGGCTAAGGAGAACTCTATATGCGTATCTTGTTTACATGCGGGGGTACGGGCGGACATATAAACCCGGCGCTGGCCGTCGCGGATATTGTAAAGTCCAAACACCCGGGCGCCCAAATACTCTTTGCCGGCGCGAACGGCGGAATGGAGACAAAACTCGTCCCCAAAGAAGGATACGAGCTCAAGACGATAGATATATCCAGGTTCGAGCGCAGCCTGAGTCCCGGGAGCATAGTGCGCAACGCGAAGACTGTTTTGACGATGCGCCGCTCAAAACGGCAGGCCGAACGGATCATCGAAGAATTCCGCCCCGATATCGTCGTTGGTACGGGCGGTTACGCCAGTTATCCCGTAATTGAGCGCGCGGCGGCAATGGGCATTCCGACCGCCATCCATGAAGCGAATTTCGCTCCCGGGCTCACAACGCGGATGCTTGCCCCAAAGGTCGGCAGGATCATGGTAAACTTTGAAGAGAGCCGGACCGTATACCGTGACGCGTCCAAAGTTGTCTTCACGGGCATGCCCGTGCGCGAGAGCTTCCTGTTTCTGAAAAAGGAAGACGCGAGAAGGAAGCTGAACGTCGGGTCCGAACCTCTCGTGGTGTCATACTGGGGCTCGCTCGGGGCGCGCGAGATGAACAAACGGATCGCTGGGTTCATGCTCTGCGAGGCAAAGGAAGCTCTCTTCCGCCACATCCACGCGACAGGCACTTTCGGCTGGCGCTGGATGCCGCAATACGTTAAGGACCTGGGGCTCGACCTGGACAGCTGCCCGTTGATCGATATGCGGGAGTACATATACGATATGCCCCTCGTTATGTCCGCCGCCGATCTTGTTATCTGCCGCGGCGGCGCCTCCACGATCGGCGAACTGTGCGCGGCGGCGATGCCGGCCGTCATTGTTCCGTCCCCGAACGTCTCGGAAAACCACCAGGAAAAAAACGCCCGGGCGCTCGAGCGCCGCGGCGCGGCGATCGTAGTCACCGAAAAGGAATGCACCGGCGAGGGGCTGTATGATCTCGTGAAAGAGCTCCTGAGCGACCCGGAGCGACTGCGAAGCATGTCTGCGGCGATGAATTCCATGGCTGTGCTGGATTCCGCCGAACTTATATACAAAACTATTCTGGATATGATTGCATGACATAAATCCCCTTTCCAGCATAAGATGGGCTGAACGGGTAAAACCGTTTAAGTTATGCTGGAGGAACGAGGATGGATACATACATCATTAACGGGCGGCACAAGCTAGACGGCAGCATTCGCGTGCAGGGCGCAAAAAACAGTGTACTTCCCATCTTGGCCGCTACAATTCTCAATGCCGGCACCAGTATCATTCACAACTGTCCGGAACTCCGCGACGTAGAGGCCGCATTGAAGATCCTGCGTTATCTCGGCTGCAGCGTCATAAGGCAGGGCGATACAATATATATTGATTCCTCCCAACTGTGCAAATGTACGATACCACACAGTCTTATGAGAGAGATGCGCTCCTCCGTTATTTTTCTGGGAGCAATTCTCGCGAGGACCGGCGAGGCCGTTGTGGCGCACCCCGGCGGCTGCGAACTTGGGGCCCGCCCCATCGATCTTCACCTGAAAGCGCTGTCGACAATGGGTGCGGAGATCAAGGAGTATGCAGGCAACGTTTCATGCGCCGCCGCCCGCCTCCGGGGCAGCATTATCGACCTCTCCTTCCCCAGTGTGGGAGCGACAGAGAACGTGATGATATCGGCGACCACCGCGCTGGGAACAACCGTCCTTCACAACGCGGCAAGGGAGCCCGAGATATACGATCTCCAGTGCTTTCTCAACAGCATGGGCGCAAAGATCTCCGGCGCCGGTACTCCGGTTGTTACGATAGACGGTGTCCACAGTCTGCACAACACCGAACACGAAGTCATCTCAGACAGGATCGCGTCGATCACGTACCTCGCCTGCACCGCGTGCGCCGGCGGCGAGATCCTGCTTGAGGGAACAATTCCCGATCACTATCGCTCCGTGACCGACGTATTCTGCCGTTCAGGATGCACGGTTACGACCGGTAAGGACTACCTGCGCTTCAGATGCGGCGGGGAACTGAAGGCCGTATCCCCCATCGTTACCAGCCCGTATCCGGGTTTTCCGACAGACGCGCAGGCGCCCGTTATGGCTGCGCTGACAAAATCAAAAGGTATCACCGTCTTTATTGAAAACATCTTTGAAAATCGTTACCGGCATGTGCCCGAACTCATCTCGATGGGAGCCAATATCCGCACGGAGGGGCGCACGGCAATAGTGACCGGAGTCAGCGCCCTGCACAGCGCCTCGGTCAGCGCCGCCGACCTGCGGGGAGGCGCCGCTCTTGTGGCCGCCGCTTTGGGCGCAGAGGGCGAGAGCATAGTCAGCGGGCTGTCCCACATTGACCGCGGTTACGAGCATTTCGACGAGAACCTCAGGAAGCTCGGAGCGAGCATATACAGGATTAACGACACGTACAGGAGCGAACAAAATGGTACGAAAGAAAAGGCCCCGCAGAACGCTCAGTAGAGGTCTGGTAATATTCTGGAGACTATTTTCCCTTGCCGCAGTATGCGCAGCCGTTGTCATTGCCATGACCGTCTTTTACAAAGTCGCTGCGATAGAAGTGACAGGTGTCGAGAAGATCGACGCTGCCGAGATCATAGCCGCCTCCGGCGTCAAGATAGGAGATAACCTTTTCCTGCTGAACAAATCAAGAGCGGAAGCACGTATAAGCGAATCTTTCGGCTATGCCGAGGACGTGCACATCTATCGCAGACTGCCTGACACGATCGTAATCGAAGTAACCGAGGCGGTACCAGCCGCGCATATTTCATACGGGGACGGCTACTGGCTGATAAGCATCGGGGGCAGACTACTTGAATACCGCACTGCCACTGACGGGAGTTCGATCCCGGTATCGGGGTGTACGCTTGTCTCGCCCCGGCCGGGCGTCAGCATCCTCAACGCCTGCGACCAGGACGGCGGCGCTTCTTCGCTCGTAAAGCTGCTCTCGGCCATGAAGGATAACGGGGCCCTCGACGGAACGCGCGAGATCGACCTTACAAAAAGCTACGCCGTGTCTTTCCGATACGGTGAGCGATTCAACGTATGTCTGGGCAATATCGATAATCTGGATTACAAAATCGAGTATATGTTCAAGATCATAAGTTCGCTCGGACCGTCCGCCAAAGGCACCATCGACCTGGGACAGGGATCTAAAGCCAATTTCGTTCCGGACAAGACCATACAGGGCTGAAGAAAAGCGGACAAGCCTCCCCGGCTTGCCTGTATGTTCCTGCCTGACAAGCAGCGTTTTTCGGTGGAAGTTGCTGCCGCTTAGAAATTATTTGCAATTATTTGTGAAAAGGCAGATTATTCTATTGACCTCCCCCGGAAATAGCGATAGAATCAAATAGTTAAGTAGTAGAATGATATAGATATAGATATATATACGTAGTATGGGAGGAGAAACATATGCCGTTTGGAATGGACACCGGGCCGGACAATGTTGTCAACATTAAGGTGATCGGTATCGGGGGCGGCGGAAATAACGTTGTCAACCGCATGGTTAAACTGGGCACGCAGGGTGTCGAATTTATTGCGGTCAACACGGACAAGCAGGCACTCGCAGTCTCAAGCGCAACGCATAAGATCCAAATCGGCGAGAAGTTGACCGGCGGACAGGGTGCCGGCTCTAATCCCGAGGTCGGAAGGAAGTCCGCGGAAGAAAGCCGCAGCCAGATCGAAAAGATTCTCGAAGGGACCGATATGGTTTTTGTCACAGCCGGCATGGGCGGCGGGACCGGGACGGGAGGCGCCCCGATCATTGCGGAGATCGCCAAATCCTCCGGAGTGCTGACAGTCGGCGTCGTCACAAAGCCTTTTGCGTTTGAAGGCAGCCGCCGCATGGCTCAGGCCGAAAGCGGCATAGAGGAGCTTCGTTCAAAAGTCGATTCGCTTGTCATTATTCCTAACGAGCGTCTCAAGCATGCCACTGATCAAAAGATCACGTTTGCAAATGCTTTTGAGATCGCCGACGACGTGTTGCGCCAGGCAGTTCAGAGCATTTCGGATCTTATAAAGAACACGGGCTTTATAAACCTCGATTTTGCGGACGTCACGGCAATAATGAAAAACGCCGGATACGCGCACATGGGCGTCGGACACGCCGAGGGGAAAAACAAAGCTGAAGACGCCGCCAACATGGCAATTTCCAGTCCCCTCCTTGAAACGTCCATCGAAGGCGCGACCGGTGTCCTTGTCAACGTAACGGGAAGCATGGATATAGGGCTGGCCGAGGTTGAGACCGCCGCGAATCTGGTCAAGTGCGCAGCCCACCCGAACGCGAATATTATTTTCGGGGCCACGTTTGACGATACGCTCCAGGACGAGATGCGCGTCACCGTGATCGCCACCGGCTTTGCCGATTCAAAAAATGATTTGAAAAACGAGTCGGAGATCCCCTCTGAAGAGGATCTGGATTTTGCTTCCGACATTGATCTGCTCGATATCTTCCAGAGGAACTGATATCGTTCATAAACAATCAATGCCGGGCCGCAGTGCCCGGCATTATATTTAACACCCGCTTTTGGAGGTGGCCGTCATGCCCCTGAAGATCCCCGAGAAACTTCCGGCGTATTCGATACTGTCGGCGGAGCGCATATTCGTAATGGATGAGGACCGCGCATTCCATCAGGATATTCGTCCTTTGAAACTTGCTCTGCTCAACCTCATGCCCACAAAGATCGTCACCGAAACGCAGCTGATGAGGAAATTGTCGAATACGCCTCTTCAGATCGAGATCGACCTGATCCGGATCGGATCGCATACTCCGAAGAACACCTCGATGGACCATATGGCCGCCTTCTACAAAACTTTCGAGGAAGTGGCTGACTGCAGGTACGACGGCATGATCATAACCGGCGCGCCCGTAGAAAACCTGGATTTTACAGACGTCCGCTACTGGGACGAACTGTGCGCGATAATGGAGTGGACGCGCACACACGTCTATTCTACGTTCCACATCTGCTGGGGCGCGCAGGCCGGGTTGTACTACCACCACAACATCCCCAAGCTGCCGCTGGACAAAAAGCTTTTCGGAGTATTCCTCCACACGGTCCAGGAGCCCAACGAACCTCTCTTTCGCGGTTTTGACGACAGGTTCTACGTACCTCACTCCCGCTACACGACGGTGGCTGTCGAGGATATCCTCAGCTGCCCGACACTGCGCCTGATGGCTATCTCGGATGAGGCAGGTGTGTTTGCCTGTATGAGTACCGACCGGCGGCAGGTATTCATAACCGGCCACCCCGAATACGACACCGATACGCTTGACAGGGAATACAGGCGCGACCTGGACAAGGGCCTGGATATTGACATACCCAAGAACTACTATCCGAACAACGACCCGACCTTGCCTCCTCTTTCCACATGGCGCTCACACGGCGAACTGCTCTATACAAACTGGCTGAACTATTACGTCTACCAGGAAACGCCGTATGATCTGAACCAGCTTTAAGATCGCTTATGTACCGGAGCGGTTCATAGCGGACGCGCTGCAGAACATAATGTTTTGCAGCGCGTCTTTCTGATCCGTTATTCGTGTTATTCGGGATCTTTTTGTTCCGCGGGGCCCTGCCTGTTCGCGTTGCCGGGAGTGCCGCCGCTTTTCTTCGACTTTCCCCGCCGTGAACGCTGACCCGGGCGAGATCTGCCGCTCTTCTTTTTCTTATCCTGTTCCTGATCCTTTTGCCCGGCTGATTTCATATTTTTTGTGTCGGGCTGGCGTTCCCGGCTGCCCTCAACCTTTTTTTCGTTGTCGGCAGGGCGTTTTTCCTGCTGATTTGATGAATTGCCCTGCTGATTCTCTTTTGTCGCCGCGGGACCCTTACCTTTTTTGCGCCTTCTGTTGTACGGTTTCTTTGTCTGTTGCTCGGCCTGCGGCTCCGAAGGCCCTGTATTCTCCGGAGACAATTCGGGTACGAGATCGGGCAGCATAAACTCCGGTTCGGGCTCCGTCTCGGGCATAAATTCGGGCTCTTCCAGCATAGGCCCTTTCTTGCCGTCTCTCAGGATAACGATCTGACTGCTTTTGTAGGTCTTTACGTTTGAAAGATCGTTATCCCCTTCAATGCGCACTTTTACGGTGCCTTTGAAAAGATTGACATCCACCACGGTACCCTTTCCGTCCGACGTCTTGACGTAGCTTTCGGGCTTTACGGAATTCGCGATCAGGCGCTCATAGGATTCCTGTTCATATTTCAGACAGCACATCAGCCTCCCGCAAGTCCCCGAGATTTTCGTCGGATTTAGCGAGAGGTTCTGCGTCTTTGCCATTTTTATAGAGACGGGCTGGAACTCGTCAAGAAAAGTCGAGCAGCAAAACGGGCGGCCGCAGATGCCGAGGCCTCCGAGCATTTTCGCCTCGTCGCGAACGCCGATCTGGCGCAGTTCGATCCTGGTGCGGAAGATCGAAGCCAGCTCCTTGACCAGGTCCCTGAAGTCAACGCGCCCTTCCGATGTAAAAAAGAACAGTATCTTTCCTCCGTCAAGCGTATACTCTACCTCGACCAGCTTCATGACAAGGCCGTGCTCAAGGATCTTATTTTCACAGATTGCAAAGGCCTCGGCCTCTTTTTTCTTGTTTTCCTCCCACTGTCTTCGGTCTTCCTCGGTTGCGATCCTCAACATCGGCCGAAGAGGCTGTACCACAAGAGCGTCATCTATCATCTCGTTGGAGGACACGCAAACACCATATTCTATCCCCCGCGAAGTCTCGACGATGACGTCGGTTCCGCACTCCACGGCGACGCCGTTAGGGTTGAAATAATATACTTTACCTTCTTCACGGAATCTGACACCGATTACTTCAGTCATATAAACCTCCAAAGCGCGCTGTCGCGCGGCTTCCATAGAGCGTATCCATGCAGGCAGCTGCGAGAGCGGCAATAATGTGCCCGGTTCCGACATTGGCATCGTACCTGCGCCGGGCCTCCGAGATGTGTTCCGCCAGACCAAGCAGTACCCCGGGCTCTTTGTTTTTGCATATGTCGTTCGGTCCCTTCGCGCAGGCTTCGGCCGCCGCCCGCGAGGCGGCTGACCTTAACGATTCAAGAAACAGGACCAGCTTCTCTCTTGACATCTTTTCATGCGAAACCGTGAAGCCTGCAAGAGAGACCTCGTCGCCGCTCATCAGAAGCTCCCAGAACTCCCCCGCTTCGGGCTGGGACTCGACAAACCGGGCGGGCGCGGGCATATATACCGCTTCACAGCGCGACCTCAGCGTCACCGGAAGCAATTCGGGTGACCGGACAGTCAGCAAAAACGCAGCTCCCGCCGGAGGATCCTCCAGCACTTTCAGCAGCGCGTTCGCCGCGCTGGGGTTCAAGCGCTCGGCCCCGCGAATAATATAGACTTTCCTCCCCGCTTCATTGGGCTTGATCTGCGCGTCCCTGCGCAGCATTCGCGCAACTTCCACTTTGATCGTACGCGTCTCGTTGTCCGCCGTCTTAACGTCCGGATGTATACCGTTCATCACTTTCCGGCAGTCGGAACATTTGAGGCAAGGCGGTTTGCCGGACCCGCAGAGAAGCGCCGCGGCTATGAACCGCGCAAACTCGTATTTTCCGGCCCCTTCCGGCCCGACGATAATACATGCGTGGGGCAGGGCTCCGCGTTCGGCCGCAGCCATGATCCGACCCTTCAGTTTTTCGATTGCCGAAATTCCGCCAACCTCCATAATTCCCTCTGATATCATCAAAATATTTCCGGCCGGAGCGCGAACAGAACAGTGCTCAGTCCTCGCTGATATAGCCGCATTTTCAGCCCGCGATATTAGCGCTCATAAGCATTAATACTATATTATACACCTTTTTTTCGCTCGAGAAAAGAGCTTTGCGGGAATATCACGGAGGGCGGGTCTTCGTGATATGAGCGCGGATTTGCATAAGCCTCCCGGGTATGCTATACTCTGCTCACCAATGCCGAAAATATGTCAACAGGGATGAAGCCTTTTTGTTTATGGAAGATACTATAGCCGCTATAGCGACGGGAACAGGAAAAAGCGCTATAGGAATAATACGGATCAGCGGGCCCTGCGCGTTTCAGGCCGTGCGGCGCGTCTTTGCGCCCGTCGGCGGCTGGGACTCCGCGAAAAACAAACCGCGCACAATGATATACGGGACGCTCTTCGATAAAAGCGGCCACGCCGTCGACCGGTGTATGTGCGTTCTTTTTCCGGGACCCGGCAGTTATACCGGTGAAGACTGCGCCGAGCTTCACTGCCACGGATCTCCGACGGTCCTGTCCCTTGGTCTTGAGTCTCTGTTTCGCACCGGTGTGCGCCAGGCGCACCCGGGGGAGTTTACGAGGAGAGCTTTCCTGAACGGCCGCATGGACCTCAGCCAGGCGGAAGCCGTCGCCGACCTGATAGATTCCGTGTCTCCTCCGGCAGCACGCAATTCGGTCCTGCAGCTGGGCGGGGCTCTGCGAAACAAACTCGAAGCGGTCTACAAGGATATATTAGGCGTTGTCTCGCACTTTCAGGCAATGGTCGATTACCCGGAAGAGGATATCGATCCTTTTGATACGGAGAATGCATGCTCCGTGCTTGGGGATGCCTCCAAGGAACTTGAGAGGCTGGCCGACAGCTACGCCCGGGGCAGAGTCCTTAAAGAGGGGGTCCTGACGGCCATCATCGGCCGCCCCAACGCCGGAAAATCCTCGCTCCTGAACGCGCTTCTGGGGTACGAAAGGGCGATCGTCACTTCCGAGGCGGGAACCACACGCGACAGCATCGAAGAGCCGCTCTTGCTGGGGGGCGTTCTGCTCCGCCTGACGGATACTGCCGGCATACGCGACAGCCGAAGCGAAACGGAACGGCTCGGGATCTCCAGATCGCTTGACATCGCCTCGCGCGCGGGGCTCGTTTACGCTGTCTTTGACGGTTCGAGGGAACTAGGCCCCGAAGACGACGAAACGGTCTCAGCCTCGCTCGCAGCCCCGAATCGTATCGCTGTACTCAACAAATCCGATCTGCCACAGAAGATCGGGACCGAAAAGATTCAGAAGCAATTCGAATTTGTCTGCAGCGTAAGCGCACTGAGCGGCGAGGGCCTCGACCGCCTCGCCGGACTTACCGGCGAGCTTCTCGGCCGTTCTTCACAGGATTATGCGGAGGGCGAGATCCTGACAAATCTCAGGCAGGCAGAAGCGGCAAAAGAGGCCTGCCGATGCCTGCGGGGAGCCCTGGCCGCCCTGAGATCGGGCCTGACCGCCGACGCCGCCCTGTGCGACGCCGAGGCCGCGCTGGAGCATATAGGCGCTATTACCGGCTCGTCTTTGCGGGATGACATTGCGGAAGAAATTTTTTCCCGCTTCTGTGTCGGAAAATAATGTCGGGCAAATACGGGCTGAAGCTATATGAAGAACGCCCCTCCCTTTCGGATTTTCCGAAACAGGAGGGGCGGTTTTTTTCTTCAGGTCCTGGCGCAGCGCCGTCGCTCATCCGAAGAGGGCCAGCAAGAATCCCGCTGCGACAGCCGAACCGATGACACCTGCCACGTTAGGTCCCATCGCATGCATGAGCAGGTAATTGAACGGGTTGGCTTTGCGCCCCTCCACCTGCGACACCCTGGCAGCCATAGGCACGGCCGAGACGCCTGCAGACCCGATAAGCGGATTTATCTTGCCGCCCGAGATCTTGTACATCAGCTTTCCGAGAAGCACGCCTCCGACCGTGGAAAAGGCAAAAGCCGCAAGGCCGAGAATTATTATGACGATCGTCTGAAGACGGAGGAAGTTTGATGCAACCGTTGTGGCGCCTACGGAAATGCTCAGGAAAATGGTCACTATGTTCATCATTGCGTTCTGCGCCGTATCCTGAAGGCGATCCGTTACTCCGCACTCGCGGAGCAGGTTGCCGAGCATCAGGCAGCCTATCAGCGGGGCGGTGGCCGGCAGGAGCAGGATCACGAACACAGCAACGACTATCGGGAAAACGATCTTTTCGCCTTTTGAAACCACCCTCAGCTGGTCCATCTTTGTCTTTCGCTCTTCCGGCGTAGTCAGCGCCCGCATGATGGGCGGCTGGATAAGAGGGATAAGCGCCATATATGAGTAAGCGGCAATAGCGATGGGTCCCAGAAGAGAAGGCGCAAGCTTTCCCGTCAGGAAAATCGCCGTCGGTCCGTCCGCGCCTCCGATTATACCGATCGATGCGGCGGCAGCCCCGTCAAACCCGAAAACCACCGCCAGGATAAATGCACAGCACACTCCGAGCTGGGCTGCGCTCCCGAGAAGCAGACTCGACGGGTTGGCGATCAGCGGACCGAAATCCGTCATCGCGCCGATTCCAAGAAAAATGAGGGAAGGATACAGACCCGATTTGACTCCAATATACAGGATGTCGAGCAGACCCCCGTCATGGAAGATCTTAGTCAGTGTTATTTCTCCGTCGCTGTATGCGTCCCAGAGCTCCGGGTTATAGAGATGGGCTCCGGGGAGATTCGTCAACAGCATGCCGAACGCTATTCCGACGAGGAGCAGCGGTTCGAACTTTTTGACGATACCAAGATAAAGCAGGACACATGCGAGCGCGATCATAATGAGGTTTTTCCAGCCGCCGTCCGCAAAAAAGCCTGAAAAACCGGAATCAATCAATATGCGGGTGAAAATATCGACAATTCTCTCCATTTTGTCCCCCGTCAGCCTATGACCACCAGCGGTGCACCCGTGTCGACCGCTGCGCCTTTTGACGTCAGCACCTTTGTAACGGTACCCGAAACGGAAGCGGTGATCTCGTTTTCCATCTTCATGGCTTCCAGTATGATGACCGTATCGCCCGCCTTAACAAATTGACCCGGCTCGACCTCTACGCTCATAACAGTGCCCGGAACGGGGGAGGAAATGACCTCCGCTGGAACGGCTTCGGACTGTATTGTACCCGCATCTGCTTCTGTCGTCTCTTGCGCTCCCGCCCCGGCAGGACCGGAAGCGGTGATGTACTCGTCAACGACCCTGGCTTCGCCCGCTTCAACTTCGACTTCATATGTCCTGCCGTCTAAAACAACCCTATATATCACTTCATCTGACCTCCCTGATAGATTTGAAACGCAGCTCATTGATAGGTTTTTTCAAGCTGTCGGCGACAAGCGCCATTACGATGGCGGCAGTCCTGGCAGGTACACCGTTAAGGATCAACAGATCTCCCTTGTCCGGAGGAGCCGATATTGCTTCTTCTCCTGCCGTTTCCGATCCGGTGGAGAGCCTCTCTTTTTCCTCCATGCGTTTCATAATAAAGCCGACGAGCTTTATTATATACATCAAAACGGCGAGCATCAGAAAAACGATCGCCATACCCAGCACGGAATACAGAATCGATTCACCGATACTCATGTCCGAATTGAACAAGTGAAACAGATTTTTCATATACTTCTTCCTCCCGTCTCAATTGATATACCACGTCAGGCTGCCAAACCTTTTCACAAAGTAAAGCGCCGAAAGAAACCGCCCTGATCGTTTGGCGCATCAACTTATATTGTACCTCACAACGGCTATCAATGCAATATCCCACAGAGCTAAAGCGATAAACTCTTTATTCACCCGCAACCGAGCGGGCGAGGCATGACACCGCACCCGCACAGAGCGCTGCGCTAAAGAAACATTTGTACATGTTTCAGCCGTATTAGTGAATAAAGGCCGAGGGTTTTTCAGAAACTACTGTGGCTATTATCATTTTTCGGAGGACAATATGAAAGCCAACAAGATGGACCACCCGAATCAGGGAATAAGCTGCGAGGTATCAAACTGCCGTTACTATATGACCGGCAATTTCTGCTCGGCGGACAGGATACACGTTACGCCCCGGCACGCGTCCACTTCACAGGAGACAGACTGCTCGACGTTTGCCCCAGCGGCGCAATAAACTAAAAAAACAGCGGTCTGATACTTGCAGGCAGCTCGCGGGGAGGGATCTCGGTTCCTCCCCGCCGCTGTTGCCGCTAGAACTCCCCGAGTATGCTGTCGGCCAGCTGCATCGCGTAGGCCAGAGCGCGCCCGTAGCTGTTGCCGTTGAGCAGCAGCGGGTAGTCCACAGCGTACATACCTCCCGCCGCGTTGCCCACGGCGTACAGACCGGGGATCACCTCTCCGTCGGCTCCGATCACGTTGAGCCCTGTATTGACAAGAGCGCCCCCGAATACGTCAAGCAGCATAGGTCCCCATTTTATTGCGTAGTACGGCGGCCTGTCGACAGACGTAAGCAGCTCCGAGCGCTTTCCGAAGTCGGCATCGTCCCCGCCGGCCACAAGCTCATTGTAGCGCTCCACCGTCTTTTTCAGCTCATCGGCCGGTATATCCGCAAGCTCCGCCAGTTCCTCCAGCGAATCTGCTTTGAATCCGTTCCCTTCAGCGATGGTTCCCTGGATCTGTGAGGCGAACTTTTCGCGGTCAAACTTATCTCCGACCATGCTCATCGGCGCCATGCCCTGGCCGCCTATCACATCCCACCTGTCGTTGATCTCGTCCAGGAATTTGTCGTCCATGATCGTATATGCAAAGTCGCCGCCGGGCTGCATCATGCATCGTATCGATTTCGCCTGCATCCACGTGTCCTCGTTCATAAAGCGCCTGCCCAGCCGGTTGACGTGCAGGAAAAAGCCCTGAAAATGGCTGTAGGCGAGGGCGTGCAGGGTGGGAGCCCACTCCGGGTTATCTAGTGCCGCGCCGGCCCAGTATGCCATCTTCTGCCCGTCCCCGGTGTTGCCGGGCCTCGGCCACTGCTTTGTTGCCCGCAGACCGATGGGGCAAAAAGCTTCGATCATCTCGCGGTCGTCACTGCAGTCGCCCGTTGCCAGCACCACAGCCTTACTGCCGATATAGCGGCGGTACCTGCCGTCCGCACATTTTGCGATACAGGAAGTGACCTTTCCTGATTTGTCTTTTTCAAGCTGCTCAGCAGCCGTGCCCCGATAAAGCTTTCCGCCATATCCCAGCAATGCTTTTTCGAAGATCTCACACGCGAGCATTCCGCCGCCTTTATAGCTGTACTTGTCGCAGCCTTCCTTTCGATAGATGTGGTGCGTGCCGAAGTATTCGCCGAACACCGGCCCCCTGTAGGCGATAAACACTTTCGCCTCGACGCTGCCTTCGGTCAGGTCCAGCATCCACTCAAAGCCCTCCGCGCTGCGGTTGATGAAGATCCACAGCAGGTCCTCCTGGACCCGGCTGCCGCTCACTTTCATCCAGTCGGCAGCCAGCTGCTTCTTGTCGATCGTTATCCCGAGCTCAGCCATCACTCTTGAGTTCACCGCCGCTATCTGGCCTGCCAGCGCCTTCAGGCCGGTGTTCTTGTCGAGCACGATACAGCTGAGTCCGCGGCACGTGCACCTTGCAGCTGCGGCAAGCCCGCTTATACCGCCGCCGATAACCACGACCTCCGCCTCCAGCGACTCGGAGATCATGTTCTCGGGTATCGGGTCGGGCGGAGTCTCCCACGAGTAGCCGCGCTTTGGCGAATTCATGCTGTAAAACTTCATTTGCAGATTATTTGCCATCCTTCTCGCTCCTGTCGTTGTTTTTCATCGGTCACCGACATCCTTTATCCGCGAAACCCGGCCCGCCGGCGGCCGCAAGACGCCGCTGCATAAGCGCCTTCTGATATTTTCCATAATACTCTATACGTCTGCCGATAACAAGAACAAGGTGCCCGTATGCTCCGGGTTTTCACCGCTCTGACGGCACACACGACAAAGCGGCCCCGGATCCGTCATAGCGCACATCCCGAATGCCGCTCCCGGTACTCTGAGCACAGTCTCCCGTCCCCGGGTGCCCCCGGTCCGATGCCGCCCACGTATCCCAAGAGCAGCTGCGCGCCCTGTTGACAACATATCGTTATCATCAGGGCGCGCAGCCGGATACAAGAAATCGGATTGCCGGACCTTCTGGTCCGGCGGTTATTACTAATCTTTCAGTGCGGCCTGAGCTGCGGCGAGGCGGGCTATAGGCACGCGGAACGGCGAGCAGGAGACGTAGCTGAGGCCGGTCCTGTGGCAGAACTCGACGGATGAAGGATCGCCTCCGTGTTCTCCGCAAATGCCGATCTTGAGGCCGGGGTTAGCCTGGCGGCCAAGCTTCACCGCCATCTCGACCAGTTTGCCGACGCCGGTCTGGTCTAGGCGCGCGAAAGGATCGGACTCAAGGATCTTCTTTGAATAGTAAGCGTCCAGGAACTTGGCGGCGTCATCGCGGGAGAAGCCGAACGTCATCTGCGTAAGGTCGTTTGTTCCGAATGAGAAGAAATCGGCCTCTTTGGCAATCTCATCCGCCGTCAGGCAGGCGCGCGGGATCTCGATCATCGTGCCGACTTTATACTTAAGGTCCGAACCGCTCTCCTTTATGAGCGCGTCGGCGGTATCGACAACAACTTTCTTGACATATTGAAGCTCTTTGACTTCTCCGACGAGCGGGATCATGATCTCGGGGACAAGATCCCAGTCGGGATGCTTCTTTTTCACGTTGATGGCGGCCTTTATAACGGCGTTCGTCTGCATTACGGCGATCTCGGGGTATGTGACACACAGGCGGCAGCCTCTGTGCCCCATCATCGGGTTGAACTCGTGCAGCGATGCGATTATCGCCTTGATCTCGCCGACCGATTTCCCCAGATCTTCTGCCAGTTGAGCGATATCCTCCTCATCAGTCGGGAGGAACTCGTGCAGGGGCGGGTCAAGGTAGCGGATAGTAACGGGGCAGCCTTCCATGGCCTCGTAAATGCCCTCAAAGTCAGACTGCTGCATAGGCTCAAGCTTTGCAAGAGCCTTCTGACGCTGCTCGACCGTGTCTGAGCAGATCATCTCGCGGATAGCGGGGATCCTGTCCGCGTCAAAGAACATATGCTCGGTGCGGCAGAGTCCGATCCCTTCCGCTCCGAACTTGCGGGCCTGTGCTGCGTCGCGGGGCGTATCGGCGTTAGTGCGGACACTGAGTTTCCTGTACTTGTCGGCCCAGGCCATTATGCGGCTGAACTCTCCGCCGATCGTGGCGTCGGTCGTGTTGATAGCCTCTCCGTAAATGCAGCCGGTCGTGCCGTCGAGGCTGATCCAGTCGCCCTCTTTGAAGACCTTTCCGCCCAGTTCGAATGTCTTGTTTTCCTCATCGATGTTGATAGCACCGCAGCCGGCAACGCAGCAGGCTCCCATGCCTCTTGCCACAACGGCGGCATGCGACGTCATTCCGCCGCGCACGGTGAGGATGCCCTGAGCAGCAGCCATACCCTCGATATCCTCGGGAGAGGTCTCAAGGCGCACAAGGACCACTTTTTCGCCTCTTTGCGCCCATTCTTTCGCGTCCTCAGCCGTGAAGACCAATCTGCCGCATGCGGCTCCGGGTGAAGCGGCAAGCCCCGTACCGATGGGCTGGGCCTTCTTCAGAGCGCCGGCATCAAACTGCGGGTGCAACAGCGCGTCGAGAGATTTCGGGTCGATCATCAGCACGGCTTCATTTTCGCTGATAACGCCCTCGTCCACGAGGTCGCAGGCTATCTTCAGCGCTGCGCTGGCGGTGCGCTTACCGTTGCGGGTCTGAAGCATGAACAGTTTCTTGTCCTCTATCGTGAACTCCATGTCCTGCATGTCGCGGTAATGGCTCTCCAGTTTTGCGCAGATCTCGACAAATTCATTATAGACGTCCGGCATGATGTCCTTGAGCTGATCGATCGTCTGCGGTGTGCGAATACCGGCTACGACGTCCTCACCCTGGGCATTCATCAGAAATTCGCCGAACAGTTTCTTTTCACCTGTGGCGGGGTTGCGCGTGAACGCGACGCCGGTTCCCGAAGTATCTCCGAGGTTTCCGAAAACCATCTCCTGAACGTTGACAGCGGTGCCCCACGAACCGGGAATGTCGTTCAGGCGGCGGTATACGATCGCGCGCGGATTGTTCCAGGAGCGAAAGACGGCTTTAATAGCGCCCATAAGCTGTTCTTTCGGGTCTGTCGGGAAGTCCTCTCCGAGCTTTGCCTTGTACTCAGCCTTGAACTGCCTCGCGAGCTCTTTAAGGTCTTCGGCCGTCAGCTCCGTATCATTCTCGACGCCCCGCTCCTGTTTCATCTTGTCGATGAGCTCTTCGAAGTACTTCTTCCCTACCTCCATTACGACGTCGGAATACATCTGAATAAAACGTCTGTAGCAGTCGTAAGCCCAGCGCGGATTGCCCGATTTTCGCGCCATGACGTCGACGACCTCTTCATTGAGACCGAGATTCAATATCGTATCCATCATACCGGGCATAGAGGCGCGAGCGCCCGAGCGCACAGACACGAGGAGGGGGTTCTCCTTGTCGCCGAACTTCTTTCCAGTCTGCTTTTCCAGTTCCGCAACATATTTCATAATGTCGCTCTGCAGTTCCGGCGCAATTTTCTCCCCGTCCTCATAGTATTTCGTGCAGGCTTCCGTCGTGATCGTAAATCCCTTCGGCACGGGCATACCCAGGCTGGTCATCTCGGCGAGGTTCGCTCCCTTTCCTCCGAGAAGCTCCTTCATGCTTCCGTTGCCTTCCGAGAATAAATAGAGGTACTTCTTTTCCATGTTCGGCTTCCTTTCTGGACTAAACATTATTTCTTCATATTAATGCGTTTCGTATTCTATCCCAATATATCTATAAAATCAAGGATACACAGGCATTTTTCGCATAATACAGCAGGAAATCCTTATGCTTTTTTGTACTGTATCAAATCTAGCGGTCCGAGGGGCTGTCCAGCGATTCGTACATCTCTTCTTCCAGTATCTCAACGTCATCGCTTATCAGGTCCCGCGCCGTATCCAGCATGGTCTCGGGCACATAGAGTTCCTGACCGTAACCCGATATCCCGAGCACGACTTTTCCCATGCTTCCGCCTGAGGGATACTGCGTCATGACCGGTATCCCGTACGCGTTCAACATACTGACAGCGACCTCTGCGCTGAAAGACAGGCTGGACTCGTTACAAAGATACACCGGGCGGACCGGTGTGCCGTCGTCTTGCAGCGGCCAGTTTTTCATAGGGTCGGTACTCTTGCCCCAGTTCTTCATAATGCAACAACTCCTCACGTTTATGTGCTGATCGACCGTCCTGTTAATTTTCAACGCGCTTATTTATGATAACCGGAACCTTCCGCAATTTTGAATGATCTGTATATCTGCTCAAGAAGCATCACTCTCGCGAGGTGGTGCGCAAAAGTCATATCCGACATCGACAGCCTCATGTCGGCGGCACGCTTAAGTCCTTCGTCCAGGCCATGAGAGCCGCCGATCAAAAATGTGAGACAGGGGAACCCCTGCACCGGGCTGCTCATTATTATCCCGGAGAACTCGACGCTGTCGCATTTTTCACCCTCCGAACACATGGCTATGACCTTGCTGCCCCTGGGGATCCTTGCGCGGATGGCGGAGGCCTCCTTTTCAAGGGCAGCGCGGATGTTTTCACGCGAGGGCGATTGCGGCAGCCTGTACTCCCCGATCTCTATGACCGTAAGACTGCAATAGCGCCCTAGCCTCTTTTCATATTCTTTGCATGCCTCTGCGAAATATTTCTCCTTCAGCCGTCCCACGCAGATAAGGTTTATCTTTATCATTCCAGTATGTAAACGTTTCCGGCAGTTTGCGGCGGCGCGGCATCAAGCATAACGTGCCCCGCCCCGCTGTCGGCAAGAGCCCGCGACACGGCCCCGATCGCGAGATTCGGGGTGTTGTTCTCCTGGCTGAGATGCACGAGCACTATCTTTCTTGTTCCGTTCCTTGCCGCGTATACGGCCAGGCCGGCGCTGTCTTCGTTGTTTAGGTGGCCCTTTTTCCCGAGGATCCTTTTTTTCAGGCCGACCGGATACGACCCCATCCATAGTTTTTCTATGTCGTGATTTGCTTCAAGCAGCAGAAAATCGACACCCTTCAAGGCATTTTCCACCTCTTGGGTGACGCACCCCAGGTCTGTTGCCAGGGCAACTTTCGCTCCGCCGCCGCGCATAACGTATCCTACGCTCTCGGCACAGTCATGTGACGTCGGGAACGTCCGGACCTCGAAGTCGCCCACGGAGAACGCATCCCCGGCAAAAAAAGTTCTCATCCTCCCCTTAAGGTGTGGGTATTGCGCCTGCAGAGCGCGGGCCGTGCCGCGGCTGCAGTAGATGGGAACTTCATACTTTGCCGCAAGCAGAGGCAGGCCCATTATATGATCCGAGTGTTCGTGCGTTATGAGCACGGCGCTCAGGCATCCGGGCGAGCTCCCCAGCAACTTAAGCCCCTGCGACAGGCGGCGAAGGGAAATACCAGCGTCTAGCAGGAGCGACGTGTGCCCTTCGGCAACAAAAGACGCGTTTCCTCTCGAGCTGCTCGCCAGAGTGCAAATAACGGGCATTGCGCTTTTCCCCCAACAAAAGAAACGCGGGGTCTAACCCCGTGTTTCCGAGTTTGTTATCTGTCAGATCACAACGCGCAAATCGGTCTTATCGGGTACGACGACCCGGCGGATGTTTGCGCCCAGAGCTCTCATTTTTTCGACAATATCTTCATATCCGCGCTCAATATGATGCACGTCCTCGATCTCGGTAATGTCTTTCGTGGCAAGACCCGCAAGGATCATGCCGGCGCCGGCCCGGAGATCACAGGCTTTCATTGTCGCGCCCGACAGCTCCGGTATACCCTCGATCACAGCGGTCTTTCCGTTCACCTGTATGTGCGCGCCCAGGCGGGCATATTCATCCGCAAAGCGAAATCTGTTGCTCCAGATCCCCTCGTTGATATAGCTTGTCCCATCCGCAACGCAGAGAAGGGCTGCCAGCTGCGGGACCATGTCCGTCGGGAAGCCGGGATACGGCATTGTTTTAATATGGATGCTCCTGAGTCTTGATGTCCGTTCTATTTGAATGCTGTCGTCAAAATCCCGGATCTCGAGACCCGCTTCTTCAAGTTTCGCGACGATGCTGTCAAGGTGCTTCGGAATAACGTTTCGCACAAGGATCTTCCCTCCCGCAGCACCGACTGCGGCCAGATAGGTGCCTGCTTCGATCTGGTCGGGAATGATCGTGTACGAACCCCCGTGAAGTTTATCCACACCGCGGATCTTTATAACGTCGGTACCGGCGCCCGTTATGTTCGCGCCCATCGAGTTAAGAAAGTTTGCCACGTCGACAATGTGGGGCTCCTTGGCGGCGTTGTCTATTACCGTCATACCCTCCGCAAGTGCCGCCGCCAGCATGATATTTATGGTAGCTCCGACGGAAACGACGTCAAGATATATACCGGCTCCGCGAAGCCTTCCGTGCCCGTCCGCGATTATGTTGCCGTTGGCGATAGTAACATCCGCGCCCATCGCCCTGAACCCTTTCAGGTGCTGGTCTATCGGCCGTTCGCCGAGGTCGCAGCCCCCGGGCAACGGCACTTCTCCTCTGCCGAAACGACCAAGGAGCGCACCCGCGAGATAATATGAAGCCCGGATCCGGCTCGCAAAAGGAACGGAGCATGAATCCACGTTTGTACAGTCAATGTCATAAGTGTGGCTGTTTACCGTTTGGATCACAGCTCCCATTCTTCTTAAAACGCTGAGCAGGAGCGTCACATCACTGATTTTGGGGATATTCTCCAAGCGGCAAACGCCCTTAACGAGCAGAGTTGCCGGGATGAGTGCCACGGCAGCGTTCTTTGCACCGCTGACAGTGACCTCTCCTCTCAGAGGTCTGCCTCCTTCAATGACATACTTTATCAAACCGCTGACCCTCCCTGCGGCACATTATTTGAAAATTCAACGAACAAATTCACTGGTTTATATTTTATGTCAACTGTATCGTATTATATCATAATTCTAACCGAATACAATTAAAGATTTCCCATACAGGGTATTTTTTTCGATGATATTTTTCGGCTTTCTCTAGATAATTATCTCGCCCGAGAGCGCGTTGACAAAATAGGTGCCCGTGTCGGCCGCGATCCGCCAGACGGGGTTCAGTTCGACAGACTGGCTGCTCCGCGAAAGGAGGTATCCCGCCTCCACACCGGTTATCTCACCGCACACTATGCCCATATTTTCACTCCTGTCAAGAAAACTGACGAGCGCCGTCGCCACACCAATGGCCCGGGTATCCTCCCGTGAAGAGGGCTCGGCCGACGTGATCCAGGTTCCGGAGATGCTGCGCAGACCGGTCTCATCATATCGCGCCGTCACAGTGCAGTTGAAGATCGCCGCGCCGTTCAGCGCCTGATCTGCGGATGCGCATTCAGATCCGTCTTCGAAAAACGTACGAAAGTTCAGCGCGTCGAAACCGAGATCTTTGAAAAGCCTGCCGGCTGTGTCCGGTGTTCTATATCTTTCCGCGCCCGAGGTTAGCTCTATGCTGAAATCCCCGCCCGCGCGGAACTCTGCCGAACCCGCGCCGCTCTCGTACGAGTGGATACCGCCCCCCATGTCCGAAAATTCGTACTCTCCGAGAAGCATCCGAACGGCCTTCGACTCGACAGCCTCGTCTCTTCCGACCGTCAGGGTCTCCAGCCTTACGTCATCCGGTATGGCTTCGATATCTGTCTGTATGTCGCTCTCCCTCAGCAGGCGAACAAGGCTCTTCTTCTCTTCCTGCATCTGTCTGCGCTCGGCAGTAAGCCTCGGTAAGGCCAGAGAAAGCAAAAAACCGTTCACGATCACCAGCATAATAATTATGAGCGTTTTTAGTTTTGATATTTTCACAGTATTCGATTCTCCCGACAGCGCCTCGCGCCGCACGTGCTCTTTTTCCCCGCATGGTCAGGAAATTATCCAGTCGGCTTCCGCGATGCCCTTTTTACTTTCGACATATCCTGCAGCCAGGAGCAGGCGCCGGGACTTCGGATAGACAGCGGCGGCGTAATGCGGAGCAAGAATGTCGCCGGCTTCCTCGAGCATCCTGTAAGAACGGTAATTAAGCTCGATCCTGACCGGAACTCCGCCGACAAACGTGAACTGCGCCGCAAATCCGCCCTGCGGGGCGATAGCCCTGAGGCCCTCAAGGTAGTAGGAGTACTTTATCGTGACAGTATCGCCCGACTTGCTGTATTCGCTCATATATATCCTCGAGTCGCCGCGGTTCCGTCCGACAGTGTCGGCGGCAAACGCACGAGACGATTCAACCGCCGAGACGCCGCTGCCCCCGTCTTCGTACATGCGCTCGGTAAAATAATCGATACCCTGACCGTCGGGGTCTTCGAAAACAGCCCTTCCGTTCCCGTTTATCCTGAGCGTCCCCGAAGAAAACAGATACACCATCCAGCCGTCCTTATCCTCATACGGGTTCTCCGCGTAAGGGTTGAGCTTGAGCAGTTCCATTAGGTCCACCCTCGCCTCCCTGTCAAACGCGGGGGATGAAGAGTATTTCGGAAGTGCCGCGTTCATGCCGTCCAGGATCATGGAATACGGGTCCACGTTCTCATACACTTCCGCTTCTTTCGCGGCCTCGAAAGCAAATCCGGCCCCGTTCGGCCGACAGAACGCCACCTGCTCGCGAAGCGTTTCGGAACGCGCCGATGTTTCGCACGCGTAGTAATCCACGCCGTCCGAGAACAGAAGGATCACGTTCTCTTCCGTGTCGCAGCTGAAAATGAGGCGTGCGACAGACAGATCCTCATCTCTCGAGGTTGAAAACCAGCTCGCGAGCACAGGCAAAGGGATACTTGTATCATAAGCAAAATACACGCCCCGGCGCGTTAGCGCCTCCCGCCAGGCTTCCTCGCCGATCGGTTCGGCCTGCTGGGCGGAGCCGAACGCTTCCTTGACGGTCGAGCCTACCGCGTCGAAAAGCTCGTCGATCCTGTCAAATCCGTATACAATACCGCATCTGCCGTTTTCATGCATGACGGCTGCCTGTACTGGCATGGCGGCCCGGAATACCTCAAAGTTTTTTTCGCCGACTGTGCTCTCGTTATGAAAAAGGCGCTTTGCCGCGCTGATGACGCCTTGTGTCGTGACGGTGCCGTTCTGCGAGGCGACCACCAGCAAAAGAAGCAGCACCGCGCTCAGAGACAGCACGATAATAAGAACGGTTTTTCCCGCTTCTATCCATTTTCTGTTCATGCCCGATCACCGGTGACCGGGAAGCATAAGGTCACACACGTACCCTCTCCGAGCCGGCTGCTGACGTTTATCGTTCCTTCATGCTGCTGCATGATCTCAAGCGCTATCGACAGGCCGAGCCCGGTCCCTCCCGACTCTCTTGAGCGGGCCTTGTCTACCCTGTAGAACCTCTCAAACAGCCGCGGGATGTCTTTTTCGGGAATACCGATGCCGTCATCCGTAACGCTGAGACAGACTTTACTCTGCTCCCTCCATATACGCAAAGAGATATGCCCGCCCTCCTGCGTGTATTTGAGCGCATTTGAGACGACATTCATCACAACCTGCTCCACCCGGCTGCGGTCACCCTTGATATGAGGTATATCGCCCCGGATCTCAAGCTCGATCTGCTGCTGCCTGCGCCTGGCCTCCATCCCGACCGCCTCATACACGTTCCTGACAGCCTCCGTAAAAGAGAACGGCTCCATTTGTATCTCCGAACGCCCGTAGTCAAAGCGCGAGAGGGTCAACAGATCCTGTACGATATGCGACATGCGGTCCGCCTCTCCGAGTATTACGGAAAGAAACTTTTCCCTCATTTCCTCCGACAGATCCGGAGAATCGATGAGCGTCTCCGCGTAGCTTTTGACGTTTGTCAGAGGGGTCCTCAGTTCATGCGATACGTTTGCGACAAACTCCCTGCGCAGTTCCTCCGCTTTGCGCTGTTCGGTCACGTCGTGTACGACGACGAGTACGCCCCCCTGCTCACCCTGCTCGGAAAACGGGGCAAAGAAGAGCTCAAGGTCTTTTTTGCCCGCTTTCTTCTCGGCCTCAATAAATTCCGGCCTTCTGAGCTGCAGAACGGTCTCAAGCGGCGCGTCCTGCCGGAACATATCGTCATAGCGCATCTCACCCGTGTCGCGCAGACCCAGCAGCTGCTCGGCGGCGGGGTTCTTGTGTATCAGCGCTCCGTCTCTCGAGAATGCGAGAACTCCGTCCGTCATGTGTAAAAACAATGTGCTCAGTTTGTTCTTCTCGTTCTCTATCTCGTCAAGCGTTTTTTCCAGGACATTGGCCATATTGTTGAATGTCACTGTGAGCACGCCGATCTCATCTTTGGAATTCACGTCGAGTTTCTGAGAAAAATCGCCGGAGGCGATCCTTTCCGCGCCATCGCGCAGCCTCTCGATGGGCGTTATCAATATATCCGAGAGCATTACGCTCAGAGCGACCGAGATGCATACCCCGAGCGCCAGAGCCTGAAGGATTATGACCATGACCTCGCCGGACAGTTTTGTCTCCTCTTCTCCGCTGTCAAGAACGTAGACAACGTACCGATTGCCGTCGGTACCGACCGGTATCGCCACGTCCATCCTTGCTTTGACGAGGCTGTGGTCCATCCCCACCTCGCCTTCCATCGCAGTGAGGATGTTCTTTGTTATCTCTACGCGTTCTTTTTCGTCGGAACCCTGCAGAAGCTGGCCGCGCCGGCTGAGAACATAGACGTTCCGCGTAGTGATGTCCACCCCGAGGCCCGACGTCTTCATCAGCATCTCGGTCAGGTGCTCCGGACCTCTTTCCGATTCCGAGTTGAGCTCGGCAATATACTCGGGAGTAAAAACGTCCTTCATCTGTTCAAAGAAATTGTTCTGGTAGAACTTTTTTACCCCGTTGACCAAAAAAGCGCCGACGACAAACATGGCCGCTATCAAAAGCATGACCATGAACATAATCAGTTTCAGACGCAGGCTTCGCGCCATCAGACGGCCTCCCTCAGGATTTCAGCATATACCCCATGCCGCGTTTTGTGATAATGTACCTCGGCTGGGCGGGATCGTCCTCGACTTTTTCCCTCAGTCGCCGGACCGTCACGTCAACAGTGCGCATATCGCCGAAATACTCGTAGTTCCAGACTTTTTCAAGCAGCTCCTCACGTGATACCGTCTTGTCCGGATGTCCCATCAGGTGCTTGAGCAATTCATATTCCTTCGCGGTGAGCTGTACGGGCTGATCACGGTGGAACACCTCACAGCTGTCTGCATTCAGAATCAGGTCGCCCACCACCAGACAGTTTTCTCCGATTTTTCCCCGGGGGGGCTGCTGGACCGTTCTGCGCATATTCGCTTTTATGCGGGCCATCAGTTCCCTCATCGAAAACGGTTTTGTTATGTAGTCGTCGGCGCCCAGTTCGAGCCCCACGACCTTGTCGTTCTCTTCCTCACGCGCTGTGAGGATGATCACCGGCGTCACGGGATCCTTTTCGCGCAGAGCCCGGCAGACGTCGAAGCCGTCCATCTTCGGCAGCATAAGGTCAAGCAGGATCAGATCCGGCGATTCGGAAAGCGCCAGCCCCAGACCTTCCTCGCCGTCATAGGCCTCCATTGTCTCAAACCCTTGTTTTACCAAATTAAACCGTAAAATATCGACTATCGCTTTTTCGTCTTCGATTATCAGAATTTTTCCGCTCATCTGTATATCCGTTCCTTTCAGCGCGCCCCGGTGCCAAAGGGCCCGGTGAAAAAAACAGCGCACATCCGGTTAAGTGTCATTCGGCTCTGTATTTGTTCCCTTTCAGAAACTCATTTGCCATCAAGATTATCGCTACCGTCTTTGCGTCGCGTATCTTACCGCGCATAATATCCCGGGTGAGCGCTTCAAGCGGCATGTGAACCGTCTCGATAAACTCCCCTTCGTCGGGGCACGAATCACCGCATGTCAGATCTAAAGCAAGAAAGAGATGCAGCTGCTCGTCAAATACTCCGGGCGATGAATAGATGGTACCCAGAGAAACCATCCGTCCGGATGAGTACCCGGTCTCCTCTTTCAATTCTCTCGCAGCGCAGGCCCGGGGATCTTCGCCCTTTTCAAGCTTCCCCGCGGGCGCCTCCAGCAGCAGTGAACCCGCAGCGTAGCGGTATTGGCGCACAAGAACGGCCTCTCCTTTTCCGTTGACGGGCAGAACGACTGCAGCTCCGCTGCTGGAGACAACTTCCCGTACCGCAGCGGAGCCGTCAGGCATACGCACGGTATCTTTCCTTACGGTTATGACCCTGCCTTCGTAAACCGTTTGACCGTCAAGCTTAGTTTCAGTCATGCCGATACCTGCCTCAAATATTCTGATTTGTTCCGCAAGGCGGCAATAAACCGTCCGCGAATCCGGCCGTTTCGCGGCGTTATTCGCCCCGACGAAGATCCGGCTTTCAGGTTTCCCCCGCAAACCGGGGCGCCGGCCGGAGGCGCGGCGGCGCGTATCGTTCGCGCCGAATCGCTGCCGATCATGCGGCCGCGGGATCTATATCTGTACTACTTATGGAAAAAGGCGTTTGTTTCGTATCTGGGTTCGCAGGTCAGATTGATGCCCAGCCGCCTGTAGGCCTCCTCGTCCACCTGCGGCACTATGACCGTGGAGTGCGCCTCGCAGCCCTTGAGCTCACAAAGAGCGTCCATCGCCGCGCGCGCCGAGGGGTCGGTGGCTGCGCTGATGGCAAGAGCGATCAGCGTTTCGTCCGAGTGCAGTCTCGGGTTCCGGTTTCCGAGAGTTCCGACCTTCAGCGACTGGATCGGCTCGATCACGGACGGAGCTATGATCAGCTGGCGCTTGGGTATGCCCGCAAGAGCTTTCGCCGCATTCAGCAGCGCCGAAGCGGACGGTCCGAGAAGATCCGAGGTCTTGCCGCGGACGATCCTGCCGTCGGAGAGCTGTATCGCCATCGCCGGCATACCTGTAATGGCTTCCTTATCGAGTGCTTCAAAGACCACTTCACGGTCGCGGGTACTCACGAGCGCCTGCTCCATCACCAGTTCGGCTTTGCGGACGGCACTCTCCGGCCAGATACCTTTTCGCCTTGCGCAAGCCGCCGCGTAATAGCGGCGGACTATCTCATCGCGGGCAGCTTTAACGACAACTTCGTTGTCCGTAATACAGTATCCCGCCATATTCACACCCATATCGGTGGGAGACCGGTACGGCGTTCCGTCACCGATCTTCTGAAAGATGGCGTTCAGGACCGGAAACGTCTCGACGTCGCGGTTGTAGTTTACCGCGACCTTTCCGTATGCCTCAAGGTGGTAAGGATCGATCATATTCACGTCCTGAAGGTCTACGGTAGCCGCTTCATATGCAAGATTGACCGGGTGTTTGAGCGGAAGATTCCAGATCGGAAAAGTCTCGAATTTGGCGTATCCCGCCTTTTTGCCGCGGGCGTGCTCATGATAGAGCTGGCTCATGCATACGGCCATTTTTCCGCTGCCCGGACCCGGCGCCGTGACGACGACGAGCGGGTGGGATGTTTCGATATAGTCGTTCCTCCCGTATCCTTCCGCGCTCACTATTTTTCCGATATTAAACGGGTATTCACTGATGTAGTAATGCCGGAAAACCCTCATTCCGAGCATTTCGAGCTTGTTTTTGAAAGCCTCTACGGACGCGCGGGGTTCGTACATCGTAATGACAACGCTCCCGACGTAGAGCCCGAGCGACTTGAATATGTCGACCATTCTGAGCGCTTCGTTGTCGTAGAAGATACCCAGATCGCCCCTTACTCTGTTGCTTTCAATGTCGGTTGCGTTGACAGCAATCACGATCTCGACTTTATCGGCCAGTTTCTGGAGCATCTGCATCTTGCTGTCCGGTGCGAAACCGGGAAGGACGCGGGACGCGTGATAATCGTCGTAAAGCTTGCCGCCGAACTCCAGATAGAGCTTCCCTCCGTACTCTCCGATACGTTTTTCTATCTGTTCCGACTGCGTCTCCAGATATTTTTTATTGTCAAATCCCAGCTTTCTCATAAATCACCGTCTGCGGGGCATTGCCCCTGTCGAATTTTTCTGCTGTCTTTTACTTCGGTGAATCTGCGGAATAACGCCGTTTGTCTTACAATAAGAGCATTTATGACAGCACACACAATATAAGATATAACTATTGGAGTGATAAAGTCAAGAGCCACGCTCCCCGCACCGCACCGGCGGCGGCCTCGGGCCGCAGGTCCGGCGGTTTACGAGTATATCGCCTGCTGCCGCCGAACGTTGCCAAACAGAATAAATCTATACAAAAACGTCGGTTTGTGGTAGCATGTCGTGGTAAGAATTTGCTTGGCGCCTTGATTTTTCCACCAGTTATATAAATTATACAAATAAGGATTTTGCGGTTAAATCGCGGAAAGGGATGATACTTCATGCCCGGAAAATTCTTCGGCGGCGTCCACCCGGCTCAGAACAAGAGCGATTCCGCCAAGAAAGAGATACGGACGCCGCGCAGCCCGGAGATTGTGGTCATACCAATGTCAATGCACGTCGGAGCGCAGTGCCGGCCGCTTGTCGGGAAGGGCGACTACGTAGCGCTGGGACAGATCATAGGCGATTCCGACGCACCGGTTTCCGCTCCGATACACGCGAGCGTGTCCGGAACCGTGGTCGCTGTTGAGGCCAGGCCCCATCCGAGCGGCTCCAGAGTGCTGTCCGTTGTCATCGCCAATGACTTTAAGGATACGCCTGCAGGGGATCCCGACGTGCGGACCGACGTATCGGATCTGTCCCCCGAGTCGATAGCGGATATCATCCGCTCTGCCGGGATCGTCGGCCTGGGCGGCGCGGCATTCCCGACACACGCGAAGATCAGATCCGGCCTCGGGAAAGTCGATACTGTCATTATCAACGGCGCCGAATGTGAGCCCTACATAACCTCGGGTTACAGGGGGATGCTCGAAAACGGAGACGAACTTCTCGGCGGGGCGCGGATTTTTAGAAAAATATACGGTCTTGAAAGCGTTACGATCGCGATCGAGGACAACAAAGCGGACGCGATACGCCATCTGAAGCGTCTGCTTCCGTCTTCGGACAACAGCATACGCATAATTTCGCTGAAAACGCGCTATCCTCAGGGGGCCGAAAAGCAGCTGATACAGACTGTTACCGGCAGGCAGGTCCCCCCCGGCGGTCTCCCGGCCGACGTCGGCTGCGCAGTCTTCAACACAGACACAGCGGCGGCAGTATACCGCGCGGTGTATAACGGCGTGCCGCTGACACAGAAAGTCGTAACCGTAGCGGGGTCCGCCGTGGCATCGCCGGTCAACCTCCGCGTACGAATCGGAACACCTTTCTCGGAGCTGTTCTCCGCCTGCGGGGGTTTTAAGGAGACGCCGCGAAAAATCGTCATGGGAGGACCCATGACGGGCCTTGCTCAACACGACCTCTCCGCGCCGGTTATCAAAGGCACGAACTGCATTTTGGCGCTGAGCGACCATGAGTGCGGACGAGCGGTCTCGGAGCGGGCCTGCATCAGGTGCGGCCGCTGCATCGAAGCGTGCCCGATGCGGCTTATGCCGATGCTCATGTACGCGTATGAGCAAAAGGGCGACCTCGATGAGCTTGAAAAACTCAATGTCACCGATTGTATCGAGTGCGGCTGCTGCGGCTATATCTGCCCCGGGAGGCTGCATCTCGTTCAATCCTTCAAGACGGGCAAAAAAAAGCTCGCCGAAAAGAGGGCAAAGGAGGCGGCAAGGTGAACACAGAAGCATACTCCGTATCCGTCAGTCCGCATATCCGCACGAGTGAGGACACACGGAGCATCATGCTCGACGTAATTATCGCGCTTATTCCGGCGATCGTCGGCAGCGTGTACTTCTTCGGCTGGCGCGCGCTTGTGATGACAGCCGTGTCCGCCGCTTCAGCCGTCTTCTTTGAATGGCTATACCGCAAATTAATGAAGAAACCTTCGTCGATCGGGGACCTCTCGGCCGTCGTGACCGGGATCCTGCTCGCGTTTTGCTGCCCTGTCACCATGCCGTACTGGATGCTGATCGCCGGAAACGCAGTTGCGATAATCATTGTCAAGCAGCTCTACGGCGGCATCGGAAAAAATTTCATGAACCCCGCTCTTATCGGCAGAGCATTCATGCTGTCCTGGCCGGCCGCGATCACGCGCTGGACGGCTGTTTTTGAGCCGGTCAAAGTTATCGGCGGCAATGCTGACGCCGTAAGCACCGCGACGCCGCTTGCCGAACTGAGTCTGAGCGCGCTCCCGGAGAATTACGATCTTCTCGGTATGTTCCTCGGCAAGATGCCGGGCTGCATTGGCGAAGTCTCGACCGCCCTGCTGATCCTCGGTGCGCTTTATCTGCTCGTGCGGAAGATAATCTCTCTCAGGATCCCGCTTGCGTTTATTGCCACCGTGGCGATTTTAACTTACATATTCCCGCGCGGAAACGACGCCCTCAGATGGATGGCCTGCAATCTCCTGTCCGGCGGCCTCGTCCTTGGCGCGTTCTATATGGCGACCGATTACGTAACAAGCCCCTGCACAAAAACGGGTCAACTGATATACGGCGTCGGATGCGGACTTTTGACCGTATTCATACGCTATTTCGGCGCTTCTCCGGAGGGAGTGAGCTATGCGATATTGATCATGAACGCCTGTTCATGGCTCCTGGACAAAATCGGACGCCCCACCCGTTTCGGTGCAAAAACTCTGAAGGCGAAGGAGGGATCATTAAAATGACCGACGTCAAATCCGGAGGATATGTTCTCAGGCTCACTGTCACCCTTTTCGCCGTAACCGCCGTCACGGCTCTGCTTCTCAGTCTGGTCAATTCCGTGACCAAGGACAAGATCAGCGGCAACGCCGCCCTTAACGACGCCTTGTCGCAGGTGATGCCCGTAGAGAACGCGGCCTTTTCAAAGATTGCTTATACAGGCTCGGACGCTGTCGTTTATGAAGCTTCGTCCGAAGGCGTACCGGTCGGGTGGTGCGTTGTTGTCGAGTCTGCGGGCTACAAAGGGCCGATGAGCATGGTCGTAGGCGTTGACCCGGACCTCAGCGTCTCGGGCGTAGTGATCGTAAGCAGCAGCGAAACGATAGGCTTGGGAACAAAAACCGAAGATCCCGAATGGCTCTCACAGTTCATCGGCAAAAAGGCCCCGATCGGAGTTAATTCGGGCGATAATCACATAGACGCCGTCACGGGCGCGACCGTATCCTCCACGACCGTAACAAACGGCGTTAACGCCGCCCTCGAGGTCGCCGCGCAGGTGAAAGGAGAGAAGGCAAAGTGAGCAAGTCAAGATTCCCGGGACAGCTGAAAAACGGCATAATCACAGAGAACCCGAGTCTGGTGCTGCTGCTGGGCATGTGCCCGACAATGGCGGTGTCGACTTCTCTGAAAAACGGCTTAGGTATGGGCTTTGCAGCGACGGCGGTGCTCATTTGTTCAAACTTTGTTGTTTCGCTCGTGCGCAAGGTCATTCCTTCAAAGATCCGTATAGCCTCATTTGTGGTGATCATAGCCGGATTTGTCAGTATGGTGCAGATGCTGCTGGAGGCCTTCATCCCCGTGCTCTCCGAAGCACTGGGCGTGTTTTTGCCGCTGATAGTTGTCAACTGCATCATTCTCGGCCGCGCCGAGGCCTTTGCTTCAAAAAATCCCCCCCTCTCTTCTGCAGGGGACGGCTTATCCATGGGTCTGGGCTTCACATGCTCGCTTTGCGCCATGTCGATAGTAAGAGAGCTTCTGGGCAACGGAACGATCTGGGACTTCAGGCTGATCCCCCCCGTGTACGAACCTGCAATGATAATTATTATGCCGGCCGGCGGTTTTCTTACGCTCGGATGCCTCATCGCGCTCGTCCAGCACCTCAGGAGAAAAAGCGCGGCCGGGAAGGAGGCGCGGGGGAAATGAGTTTTACGGGTCTGGTTTCGATAGCCCTTGGAGCTATTTTGATCGAGAATTTTATCCTCGTCAAATTCCTCGGCATCTGCCCCTTCCTGGGGGTTTCAAAAAAGATGGATACCGCAGCCGGCATGGGACTCGCCGTCACTTTTGTCATGGCTCTGGCATCGGTTTTTACGTGGCTCGTCAACCACTATCTGCTGGTGCCGCTGAATCTTCAATATATGCAGACTCTGGCATATATTCTGGTCATTGCATCTCTTGTACAATTCGTCGAGATGTTTCTGCAAAAGTCCGTTCCGGGCTTGTACAGGGCTCTGGGCATTTACCTGCCCCTTATTACGACAAACTGTGCCGTCCTTGGCGTCGCCGTGCTGAATACGACTAAGGGATACAATCTGCTTGAATCCCTTGTTTACGGCATCTCCGGAGGCATCGGATTCCTTGTCGCCATTCTGCTCTTTTCAAGCATACGGGAGCGCCTGGAATTCTCGGACCATCCTAAAGCATTTGAAGGTTTTCCAATAACTCTGGTAAGCGCGGGACTGCTGGCTATGGCCTTCATGGGCTTCTCCGGCCTTAAAATCTGGTAGGGGGGAACTTCAAAGTGCATATTGATATCATGAATATCGTATGGGCGGTCGTAGTGCTCGGCGCGATCGGTGCCGTTTTCGGTATAGTCCTTGCGATTGCCTCCAAGGTGTTTTCCGTTGGCGCCGATTCCCGCGGCGAGAACATCCTGAACATACTGCCGGGCGTCAACTGCGGCGGCTGCGGCTTTACGGGCTGCGCGCTGTATGCGGAAGCCGTCTCCAGAGGCGACGTCCCCGTGGACCTATGCGCTCCGGGCGGCAGGAAAACAGCCGAGGAGATCGCCAGGCTGATGGGCACGGATGTGCCTGAGAGCGACAGGATGGTCGCAGTCGTAAAGTGCTCGGGCGGAACCGGCGCTTTAAAGAGATTCGAATATGACGGAATACACGATTGCCGCTCTGCAGACCTTGTCGGCGGAGGTCCGCTTGAGTGCCCCTCCGGGTGCATCGGCTTCGGCACTTGCGTTGAAGCCTGTCCGTTTGACGCAATCTATCTCAAAGATGGCAGGGCAGTCGTCGACCATGAAAAATGCACCGGCTGCTTAGTATGTGTCGAGGCCTGTCCGCGAAAGATAATCACACCTTTCTCGTATAATAAAGACGTCATCATCAAATGCTCTTCACATGAGCGCGGCGCCGCGGTGCGCCGGGTATGCGGCGCCGGCTGCGTCGGCTGCTCCATATGCAAAAAAGAATGCCCGAGCGGTGCGATCACGATAGACGGCAATCTTGCCGCAATTGACCCCGAAAAGTGCACCGACTGCGGGAAATGCGTTTCGGTTTGCCCTCGCGGGCTGATCACCCATTCCCGGCCGCAGTCCGGGATGAACTCAGGGGAAACTATGTAAATACCGCTGAAACCAAAAACACCCGGCGGGTCAAGGGATCCCTCCCTGGCCCGCCGGGTGTTTGTCAGACTCTTCACTTGCCGCTGTAGCGGATCCTCGACTGCTTGTACAGCTCTTCATAAAACGCGGGTTTCAACGCGCCGAACGAGCTGAGTACCGTCGGACGGCCCGGGTTGCAGAACCTGCGTGCATAATCCCGGGCAGCTTCGCGCTGCTCTTCATCCGTGGAATTTTCGCCCGGCAGAACGGGTCCGAGGCCCAGTATTATTTTATCCCCGTATTTTTCGTAGAGGTCGTCTGCGTCCAGTACGACCTGGGGCGACCAGGCATCCCAGCCGGCCTTGATGATATTAGGCACCTGCCGCGCAAGCTGGCCGCAGCTGTGGAGCTCACAGTACTTACCCTTCGAGTGGAGGTAGTCGGTGACACGCTTCATATAGGGCACTATCATCTCCTCGGCGACCTCGGGCGAGAAGAACGTGTCCTTCTGGGAGCCCCAGTCGTCGTGGATATAGAAACCGTCTATCTGCGGGTAATATGTAAGGTATTTGTCGAAAAGGCGAATATAGAAATCTGTCAGCTTATCGAAAAAGTCCTTAACATAGTCCTTTTGATCCTCGTCTATCAGCGCGATCGCCGCCCCTTCAAAGTCCATGAAAGAGATCAGGCGCTCATACCAGCCGTTAAGCAGCCAGGCCATAACGAACCGGTCTCCGCCGAGGTATGCCTCGTTCGCTTTCGAGGAGGCTTCCCAGTCCCATGAATCGAGATCCGGCCATACGACCTTTTCTTCCAATTCTTCCGCGTCCGAGATCAGGGGGTTGCCCGGTTTTACCATTGAGCCGCCCGCCGTCGGTACGTACACCCATTCGATTCCGAACATATCGGACCCGCCGGATTTGTTGTCGACTCCGGGGACGAATGTTCCGTCGTATACAAACGCGCGAGCGATATTGTCCGGGTTTACCCGGGGCGAAAACAAAACGTAGTCGTACGTGAATCCGAGCGGCTGCCAGTACGGACGCCTCTTCGCGAGCGCTCTGCAGTTCTCTTTCACGCTCACCGGGGTGTTGAACAGGGGTATAACTCCGCCGAAAGCGTTTCTGTGTTCTTTGACGATCTCAAGTTCCTTTGGATCAAAAGCGGGAATCTCCATATTCTCCTCCTGATATTAGAATGCGGTCTTTCGCCTTTCCCCGCCGCTCGGGACGGGCCTTATATCGCACTGTTCACGGTGAGCCGAAAGCTCCGTCAACATCCGGGTCGCCCTCCACCGGTTCGGGAGGCTGTCCGGGCTCCGGAGGCATTCCCGGATCTGTCGGCTCGACCGGCGGTGAAGGCGGCAGTTCCGGCGGTCCCACCGTTATAACTTTATCTCTGCGCCTGTAGACGCTGAACGCTTCTTCGGTGCTGCTCAAAAGTGTCCCGTCGCCCGAATAAACGTTTCTCGTCGTCCTCACTTTTCGCCCGGTATAGCCCGAGACCGTCTCTTCTTTGTAATCCGACGGTTTCGTCTCGTCCACCACGGTGATGGTCTCAAACGGATCCACATCAAACGTTTCCGAGACCATTTCAACGTACGTATCGTCCTCTATCGTTCCGCGAAAACGCACGGTCAGTTTCAGCCCTTCCTGCTCCGTGTCAATGCGGATGGGGTAATTGCGTGTGTTGATAAAGCGGTAGTTACATGAGCCCCAGTATATCGTCGCATCGAGCCCTGCGGGCACATATGTGACGTAATACATGTGGCACCATCTTTCCGTCACTTTAAGATTGCTGTAGAGAGTGCACACGTAGATCGTGGACGCGACCTGACAAATGCCGCCGCCGATCTCAGGGACCGAGTCCTTGCCAACGTAAACGGTGGCTTCCTTGTACCCCTTCTCCTTCGTTCTTTCCCCTACGATTTTGTTGAAATCGAACTCATCACCCGGCATCAGGATCGTCCCGTTTATTGCCGCGGCGGCGAGGCGGACGTTGTTTGTTCTGTTGGGTATGTTCACCAGATCTGAAGTAAACTCGTAAAGAACGTTCTCAAAAAGAGAGTTGTATACGTCATCGTAAGTAATTTCCGGTTTAACGAGGTATATCTCGAAAAAGTACTTCTGTCCCGGCGTCCCGTTCTCCAGCTTATCCAGCACGGCGTTCACGTCCAGGTCTATGCCTTCGACACTGTCCACAATCTCATGAGCCTCCACGTCGTAGTACGCGTCCCGGGGCTCTTTTTTTATCTCCCTGTAGATCGTGTATACGTCGATCTGAGCCGCCGCATCCTTCACGAACTGCGCCGTTACCGCCGTGTAATCTTTTCTGAAAAAACGGGCCGTGACCTGTTCGCACAGGTCGTCGATATCGAGGTATGTTCCGTCCCTTCCGACTGTAACTGACAGCATGTTCTCGGTGAGTTCGTATGAAGAGTCTATCTTTTCCGCAAGAAAATCCTGTGCCGCGTCGGAGATCTTCTGATACATAACAGAACTGCCCGCAGGCAAACAAGCGGAAATCTCCATGTTTCCCGGGCTTGCTTTGTCTGTGCGCCCTATTTTATAGGCTCTGTCTACCGCACCCCGGATATCGACGCTGGCTTGCACGTCTCCGGCACCGATCGATACGGATCTCTCCTCAAGAACGACAAGAAGCGACGCTTCCGGGTAAGCGGAGAGGGCGCCGCTGAGGGCCTCATAGGCCTCCTCTTTGGTCATGCCGCCCACGTCCACACCGGAAATCGTTACACCCTGATGTATTTTTTCATCGTTTATTATGTCTGCAACGCTTTGGGGGAACATCGTTATCGCACAGATAACCGCAGCGGCAGCTACGATCAGTACCACTGAAACGGTGATAAGGGTCTTGTGACCCCGGCTCAACCCCTGAGATCTCTTCTTTGCGCCGACTTTTGCCCCATTGGCAGCAACGGGCGAGGTCTTTTTTTTCTTCCCCGCCTCAAATCTTCCCTGTGCTATATCTATCTCCGCCTTATTTTATATTTTCGGGACACGGCTATTATATCCTGCGCCCTGCAGTAAATACAGTTACAGTTGATTACAACCCCCCGCGCCATCAAACAGCAAACCGCTGTCTGAATACAGTGCCCCCTTGTCCGGCAAAACCGAAACAACTGCTAAAAGTTAACTATTTTTATAAAAATGTATTCCAAAACAATGCGGCACCTTCCTCCTGGCGCACCTGCCGTCCGGGTACCTGACGGCAGGAGAAGGCCGCCTGCTTTTTCAGTCGATCATCAGTTCTTTTTCTATCTCTTCTTTTGCTCTTTGCAGGTAGCGGATCTGTGTGACCGCGACCATGACCATATAGACTATACAGAACGCGAAAAAGATCCGGTCCGCCCACGGGAGATCGTCGACCAGACAGATCGCGGCAAGATAGATCCCTACTGTAGAAGAGAAGATACCCAGGCCGGGTCTCGTGTAATTGAAGCTCGCCCCCGCATAAGAATATGACGCCAGGACGGCGAAAACTATCGCCAGTATCCTGTACGTATAATGGAGAAGTACAGGATCGGAACCCCAGGCCTTAAACGCTGTCACAAGGTTGAGGCAAAATACCAGGACCGGGATCATTGCCGAGTAGCCCGCGCCCGCGTCGTTCCTCACGTGTATGATACTTGACACAACGATCGATACAAACCCTACGGCCGCCGCGGCGATAAGCGATATGTCCAGCGTAGAGAGGACAATGCCCGCATCGAGATAGCGAAATACGCCGGATGCGGCGAGGACCGCAGCCGAAATGATGCCTACGGCGCAATCAAACGGTCTTGTCCTAAGGGAAAGCTGCTTCGGCAGTTTTGTTCTTATCATGCCGAACCAGAGCATAAGCGCAGCTATCAGGGCTGCGAAGAACAAACTCAGCACGATAAGAGAGACGGTCATCGGGTGCCCGACGATCTGCAGCCCCGAAGCCTCAAACGCCTGCGCCAGTTGGAAATATCTAAGACATGCCCCTCCTGCTCCGAAAACAAACGAAAGGAGGACAAAAAGAACCGCTTTCCCCATTTGTTAACCCACCTTTACCTGAAAAAACCGCAGTCACCCTTCATATAGACTTTTACACCCGGCGGCAGCGGCCTTTGCGGCTCGGTGCCCTCGATCTTTCCGTCACGTACGGCCTCGGCACACGCGATCATATCCTTTATCTTCTCCGGACCGATGGGATGTTTGTTGTGCGCAGGGAAGATCAGGTCGAAATCATCCATCGCATCATATCTCTTCAGCTCAGCTATCAATACGTCAAAGTCACTCTCCGGCATGAACATAAAGACCGGTCCCAGATTTATCGTGTCCCCGGAAAACAGGAGCCTGTTCTGCCTGTCAAGATAAGCAAGACCGCCCCGTGTATGCCCGCGGAGTCCGAGCGCCTCGATCTGTCTGCCGCCCAGATCGAAAATATGCCCGGGCCCGATAGGTTTCAGAACGCACTTTCCGATATCGGTCTGGCCCCCGCGGATCAGCTCGATATCGGCCGGATCCACGCAAGCGGACTCGAACTGTTTCAGGCAGTGTATATGGTCGCCGTGGCCGTGAGTCAGAGTCACCGTGACCGGCAGCCCGGTGAGTTCCTCGACCCGCTCCCGCATCTCGGGAAGCATCCCGCCCGCGTCTATGAGAAGGGCGGTTTCAGATCCGATAACAAGATATGACGAGACCATCGTACCCTCTTGCATCGCCCACGTGTTTTCCGCAACCTGATGAATATTATAGTTCATCTCGTTCATTACTTTTCTCCCCCTCATAATTACATATAATATGCCGTTCCGCCCTCAAAAATCGGCTGGTGCTTGTTCCCGGGTATATTCTTTGCTACATGTCGCCCCGCGCGCTCCGTGTGCCCCATCTTGCCGAGCACCCTGCCGTCCGGGCTGATAAGGCCTTCGACAGCCAATAAGGAGCCGTTCGGGTTTGCGCTGATATCCATTGAGGGGCGGCCGTCGAACGTCACGTACTGCGTTGCGATCTGCCCGTTCTCCACGAGCCGTTTCAGCACGCTCTCGGAAGCGACAAAGCGCCCCTCGCCGTGGGAAACGGGGATAGAGTATATTTCTCCCTCGCGGCACTTTGACAGCCAGGGTGAGGAAAAATCGCATACGCGGGTATTTACGTAGCGGGCCTGGTGCCGCCCGATAAGGTTAAACGTGAGTGTGGGGGAATCGGAGTCCGTATCCCGGATCTCGCCCCAGGGTATCAGACCGAGCTTTATAAGCGCCTGAAAGCCGTTGCATATACCCAGGATCAGGCCGTCGCGTACTTTGAGCAGCTCATGTACGGCGTCGGTCAGGATCGAGTTTCGCAGAAATGAGGCTATGAACTTTCCCGATCCTTCAGGTTCGTCGCCGCCGGAAAAGCCTCCGGGCAAGATCAGCATCTGCGATCTGTTTATTGCTTCTGCCAGCGCATGTACGGACTCGGTGAGATTTTGGGCGCTGAGCGTGTTGACCACGACCGTGACCGCCTTGCCTCCGGCACGCTCCAGAGCCCGCGCCGTGTCGTACTCGCAGTTTGTTCCGGGAAAAACGGGGATCACGGCTCTCGGCCTCGCCACCCGCGATCTTGCGACGACGGGCGCTCTTTTTTGCCGGCAGACCTCACACGCTGCGCCGGGTTCCGCGGTCCGCATCGGGAATATCTCTTCCAGGACTCCCTCCCAGAGCGATTGGAGCTCCTGCAGATCGTACTTTTTCTCGAGCACTATCTCCCCGCTGTCGACCGTATACCCGAGAGGGGGTATCCCCTCTATCTCATTGGCGCATTCGGCAATTATGCTGCCTCCGGCGGGCCTGTAAAAGTCCTCTCCGGATGCCGCTTCAAACCCTATCCGATTGCCTAAAGCCATCAGGAACACGGCTTTGGCAATTCCTCCGCCGTCGAGTGCCCGTGCAGCCAACACGTTTTTCTTCATATGCTGCTCGGCGAACTTCCCCCAGGCCTCCTTTGCCGTTTCAAAATCACCGATCCCGCCGGCGTCGAACAAATATACGGGGTGGCCGCCGCCTTTAAAGTCCGAGGAGAGGATATCTCCCGCTTTGGCGTGCGCTACAGCAAAGGAGATCAATGTAGGCGGCACGTCCAGATCAAGAAAAGACCCCGACATTGAGTCTTTCCCGCCTATGGCTGCGACACCCAGTCCGAGCTGAGCGGAGAATGCTCCGAGGAGCGCGCGAAACGGTTTTCCCCACCTCTCGCTGTTCTCGCCGAGCCGCTCAAAATACTCCTGCAGACTCAGATAGATCTCGCTGCCGCCGCATCCGGCGGCAACCATCTTCGCAACGGACTCCGTGACGGCCGCCTGAGCGCCCCTGAACGGGTCGGCGTCGGACAGGAATGGGTCAAAACCGAAAGCCATCACGGAGCAGTCTTCGGTATTCCCGAAGGCAGGCAGCAGCGCTGCCATCGCCTGCTCCGGCGTCTTTTGAAATTTGCCCCCGAAAGGCATCAGCACGCTGCCTGCGCCGATCGAGCTGTCAAACCGCTGCGCCAGCCCTTCCTGGGAGCAGCACGAGAGGTCTGTAACAAGCGACTCCAGGTCCGTAAACGTGATGCCCGGAAGTTCGCTTATACCCGCGACACGCACACGGGCCCGTTTTTTCGCGCCGTTTGTGTTAAGAAAATCACGCGCTATATCGACTATCGTCCGGCCGCGCCAGAGCATGACCATCCTCGGCTCTTCCGTAACGACGGCGACGGCAGTCGCTTCCAGATTCTCGCGGTTTGCGGCCCTGATAAACCTCTCGGCGTCTTCACTGTCGACCACGACGGCCATGCGTTCCTGCGATTCCGAGATGGCCAGCTCCGTGCCGTCGAGACCCTCGTATTTTTTCGGTACCTTGTCCAGATCGATCCTGACGCCTTCCGCGAGTTCCCCGATGGCTACGCAGACGCCGCCCGCGCCGAAGTCGTTGCACCGCTTGATCATAGCGGCGGTCTCCGGATCCCGGAAGAGCCGCTGCATCTTGCGTTCTTCTGGGGCGTTGCCCTTCTGGACCTCTGCCGCGCACTCGGAAAGCGATCCCTCGGTATGTTTCTTGGACGAGCCGGTAGCGCCGCCTATTCCGTCGCGCCCTGTCCTGCCGCCTAAGAGTATTATTACGTCGCCGGGCGAGGGCTTTCTCCTCACCACGTTCCTCGCGGGGGCGGCGCCGACGACAGCACCGACCTCCATACGCTTTGCGACATATTTCGGGTGATAAAATTCATGTACCAGGCCCGTTGCAAGGCCTATCTGGTTGCCGTATGAGGAGAACCCGTTTGCCGCTTTCGTCGTCAGCTTTCTCTGCGGCAGCTTCCCGGGAAGAGTTTCGGACAGCTTCTGCCTGGGATCTGCCGCCCCGGTGACGCGCATCGCCTGATAGACGTACGCTCTGCCCGAGAGGGGGTCACGGATCGCACCGCCGATGCAGGTGGCGGCCCCGCCGAAAGGCTCTATCTCCGTCGGGTGGTTGTGCGTCTCATTTTTGAACATCAGCAGCCAGTCCTCGGGTTTCCCGTCCTCCTCGATACTCACCTTGACCGAACATGCGTTTATCTCTTCCGATTCGTCAAGTCCGCCCAGCTGTCCGCGTTTCTTCAAAAGCTTCATGCCGCAGGTGGCGATATCCATCAAAGTGACGGGCCTTTCCTGCGCAGCCTCGCCGTAGATCTCCCGGCGGGCGTCCAGATACCGCTCGTATGCCTCCCGGACAGCCGGATCGTCGACAGCCTCAACAGTCAGTTCAGTTGAGAATGTCGTGTGGCGGCAGTGGTCTGACCAGTATGTGTCGACTACCTTAAGTTCCGTTACCGTCGGTTCACGCTTCTCGCTTCGAAAATACGCGCGCAGGCATTCAAGATCAGCGTCGTCCATCGCCAGCCCGAACTCGCGGCGGAGCCGGTCGTCATAGTCTTCTCCCCCTGCGCAAAAACCGTCAAGCACGGCCACGTCTTCAGGTTTGTCATAGTCCGCCCTGAGAGTTGTCGGCTTTTCAAACGATGCTTCCCTGGTCTCGACAGGGTTTACAAGGTAATTCGCAATGCTGCTGCGCTCCTCGGGCGAGATATTCCCGCCCAGCGCATAGACAGTGGCGCAGGCCACCGTCGGGCGCTCCGCGCAGGTGATCAGCTGGATGCACTGCGCGCAGGAATCCGCCCTCTGGTCAAACTGGCCCGGCAGCGCTTCGATGGCAAGCATCTCGCAAGCGGCCAATTCGGGCAGGGTCTCCTCGTAAAAATTGTCGCAGGGCGGTTCGGAAAAGACAGTCACGGAGGCCTTCTTCCAGGTCTCCTCATCGATCCCCTCCACGTCATAGCGATAAAACACCCTAAGCCATTCAAGGCTCTTTATGCCGAGAGTCTGGCGCAGTTCCTTTAACAATCCCCGGGCTTCGAGATCAAAGCCCTCTTTTTTTTCGGAAAAGCAACGATATATCTTCATAAACGTTTATAACAGACAGAGCTGCCCTCTCCACTTCAGCTGTACCACTTCCCGAGAACCCTGTTTACGAAACGGTTTGGCAGCAAACGAAGCAGGAAAACAAACAGCTTGTATTTCGCGCCTGCCGTGTACAGCGGACCTACGTTTTTCTTTTTTGCGATCTTAAGCAGGCAGCGGGCAATACAGGAAGGCTCCATTCCGTTTTGTTCTTCCCGCTCCATGGCGGCAACCGACCGCTCGATGGCGCCCCCGTAGATCTCGCCCCCGAACTTCTCCCTGGCCGATGTGAACCCGGTGCGGACGTCGCCCGGCATCAGCGCGCAGACGGAGATGCCGAAAGGTCTGAGCTCATTTGCCAGGGTGAAAGTCAGAGCGTTGATTGCGCTCTTTGCACAGGAGTAGATACTCTGGAACGGTATCGGCATGATGGCGGCCAGGGAGCTGATATTGATGATTCTCCCCCCGCCCGACGAGCGCATATGCGGTACGCAGCACTGGATGCACCTTATAACGCCGTAAAAATCCACGTCGAACATCCGCCTGACATCATCGATATCAGTCAGTTCCACCGCTCCGGTGATCCCGAAGCCCGCGTTGTTTATCAGAAGGTCGATGCCGCCCTCCGCTTCGACGATCTGATCGAAGGCCGCTTTTACCGATTCCCCATCGCGCATGTCCGCATAGAGGTGATGCACTCCGCCCTCCCCTTTGCCGCTGCGGCTGAGCTCGTATACGGTGTATCCGCTCCGTGCGAAAAGGGTGGCAGCCGCAAGGCCTATGCCGCTGCTGCCGCCGGTAATTACAGCTACCCGACGCATTTCATATCCTCGAGAACTCTGGCTATTATATCCATCGCCTCGTCCAGTATCGCCTCATTGTGCGAGGCCATATAGCTCGTACGCAGAAGGCACTCGTTTGGCGGAACGGCCGGTGTGAGCACGGTATTTACATAGACGCCCTCCTCGTAGAGCCTCTTTGCTATACGGAGCGTGCGCTCGAGCGAATAGGTGAAGATAGGCACGATCGGCGTGTTCGCAGGTATCTCCGTTTCCCGAACGGCCACGCCTCTTTTTTTGAAACCTTCGCGCACGTATATCGACAGCTGCTCAAGACGCTTGACAAGCTCGGGATGGGCCGCCAGATAGCGCAGAGCGGCGAGCGCGCAGGCGCAGCTGGCCGGAGTTATGGATGCCGAGAAAATGAACGGGCGGGAATTGTGGCGCACATACTCGACGACCTTGTAATCAGCCGCCATGAACCCGCCGAGGCTTGCAAGCGACTTACTGAAAGTGCCCATGATCACGTCGACCTTGTCGTTAAGACCGAAATAATCGGCCGTTCCTCTGCCTCCGTTGCCTATCACACCGAACGCGTGGGCATCGTCTACCATGACGCGGGCCTTATATTTCTCTGCAAGAGCGACAATCTCGGGAAGTTTGCAAATATCTCCGCCCATGCTGAACACGCCGTCCGTTATGATCAGCTTGCCGGCATCTTCGGGGATGCCCTGAAGCAAACGTTCAAGATCCGCCATATCATTGTGGTGGTACCGTACCATTTTACCGTAACTGAGCTTGCAGCCGTCGTAAATACTGGCGTGGTTCTCGCGGTCGCAGATAGCGTAGTCGCCGCGGCCGACCAGGGCGCTGATGATGCCGAGATTTGATTGGAAACCGGTTGAAAATGTAGTGACTGCTTCCTTATTCAAAAAACTGGCAAGCTCTGATTCAAGCTCCAGATGTAGTTTTAGCGTCCCGTTGAGGAATCGCGAGCCGGAGCAGCCGGAGCCGTACTGCCTCAGGGTCTGAATGCCCGCTTCAATGACTTCCTCGTTCACCGTCAGCCCGAGATAGTTGTTGGAACCGAGCATTATCCTGCGCTTGCCCTCCATCATGACCTCAATATCCTGCCTGGACTCAAGCGCATGAAAATACGGGTAGATCCCCATTTCTTTTAACTCTTCAGCCTTGGTAAAATCATAACATTTCTGGAACAGATCCATAACGGCACTTCCCTTTCATTTTTCTCCGCGATCATATTTCAACTGCCAATCGGTGTCCCTTTGGATCGGGTTTTTCAAAGAGTTCTGCCGCAGCTTAGAGCCGCGGCTCCCATTACGGACAGCCCGCTCGGCAAGCGGCCTGCTGATACAATTGTCCTTATATTATCCCAACGCCGCCACACTGTCAACAAAAGCTCGCCTTTATGCTTCCGAT